>NZ_JARVSY010000002.1:0-390320 GCF_030208925.1 Rhodococcus sp. MEB032 | reverse complement strand
GTGGAGGCGACGACGACGAAGGTGCGGAACGTGATCGCGACCTTGGAGCGGTTGTTCGAATCGGATGAGATTCCGCCCGCCGAGGATGTCGATCTCAACGAGTTGCGGATCGCGTCGACCTTGAACGGTCGAGTGGTGGTGCGTGGTGATTTCGACGCTCTCACCGGGGGAATGTTGCTGTCGGCGTTGTCGAATCTGACGATGCCGACCCCAGCACCGGATGGGACGCCGGATGCCCGGTCGGCGGCGAAACGCACCGCGGACGGGTTCACCGAACTGATCCGCCGCTATCTCGATTGCGCCAAGACCGGCACCGATGGTGGTCAGCGTCCGCATGTGAACGTGCACATCAATGCTCGGGATTTGGCTGAGCATCGGGATTGTGCCGCACAGTCTTCGGATTCGGGTGATGACGACTCTCTGGACCTGGCCAATCTTGATGTCGGGCACATGCCCTGGCTCGGACCACTGTCCGTGTCACAGACCAGACTCCTCGGCTGCGACTGCTTCCTCTCCACCGTCCTGCTCGACGATCACGGCGCACCGCTCGATGCGAAACCCGGAAAACGATTGGTCACCCCCGAACAGCGAGTGGCGTTGATCGCCCGAGACAGGGGCTGCGCGTTCCCGGGGTGTTCATGTGTGCCTGCCTGGACGGATGCGCACCATATCCGGCACTGGGCGAACGGCGGCCCGACGGTGATGAACAACCTGGTGCTGCTGTGCCGTTCACATCACCGACTGATGCACCGCAAATCCGGGTTCGTCGGCAAATGGGAAATCCGAATCGGCGCCGACAACAAACCCTGGTTCGTCCCGCCGCCCTCGATCGACCCCGGACAGCAACCCAGGCCGGCGAACACCACCTTCAAAACCTGAGGGGTCAAACCTCTTTGGCGACAACAGAACACGGCCAGGCTCCGCATCGGACATCAAAACCCGATACGGAGCCCACAGGCCGTGGCGCGTCCACAACTCACGACGATTTGGCCGGGCGCAAGACCGATCTACCCAACAACTCACAAACCTGCAGGGCCAGAGCAAGATCCAACTTGTCTCGGCCGGCAGCAACTGGATCGCCGAGCGCCTTGTTGATGCGATACTTCACCGTATTCCGGTGCAGATTCATGTGATTGGCAGTGTGCAGATGACTTTCACCATGTGCAAAGTACACACTCAACGTCGTCCGCAAGGATGCAGCAGAGGGCGTATCTTCCGCCAACGGGCCAAGCACCTCCCAGACCCATGACTTCGTCGAATCGATGTTCTCGGACAGAAGTGAAACCACAGCGACGCCGCGGTCTCCGAAGCTCACCACAGGTCGCTGCGGTGTATCCGGGACGGCGGCAACCGAATAGGCGGCGGTTGCCTGTTCGTGGGACCGTTTGAAACCGTCGACCCCTGACCCCGGCAGTCCGATTGCCACCCGCGCCCCGCCGTCCAACGGCACTGCCGCCGCGAGAACCTCCGGATCCGGCGCAGGCACCCGGCGACCGAACGGCAGCCACGCCCACACCGTGCGCCGATCGATGGCGGTGATGATCGGCGGCTTGTCCGCTCCCGCCGCTGCGCCGAGATCACGTACGAGTCGGTCCAGCGTATTGATGCCCATGACGTCGGCATCCCACGTCGACCAGACCACCAGGGCGACGTGGTTCTGACCCAGGCGGTACCCGGTCTCCGCTTCGAAAGCAGCGGTATCTGCGTTGGTGCCGGACAGGAGGGCGTGGATTGCGGCCGAATGGAGGTTTCCCTGCGCTGCCATCCATCGACTGCGTTCCCGCTCGTACGCGTCGAAGACGTAGAGCGTGATCCAGTCGATGTAGCTGTAGACCACGTCCGAAGTGTGTTTCAGGACAGCCAAAGTGAGTCGCGCCGGAATATCCAGTGTGCTGATCTCGTCGTGACAGATCCGCATCAGATCGCCTTGGCCCATGTGATAGGCCCGGACAAGGGAGTTGGACGGGACATCCCGCTGCGCCAGACGCAGCGCGTATTCCACTGCAGCAGTGGTGGGTTGGAGATGATCGATCGGAATGTCGTTGGCCAATACGTGGATGATCGTCGTGATGTTTCCCTGCACGCTGGCCTCGAGCATTTCGAGCAATTTGGCGTCTGCATCCAATTGGTCGATTTCGTGAGCCATCATGAAGGCCATCTCACGCGCGATGTCGGCGCTGCGCTCGTCGAGTCGTCGTGCCAACTCGGCAACCACCGCAAGCACTTCCGGCTCCGCGGCTGTAGGCACTCGGGCGAGGCGCCGCATCGCACCGGCGCCTCGCTCCTTGTGCGATGGACTACTCACAGAACTTCCGCACCCTTTCGTCGCAGGTACTTCAGAGCCGATTCGGCTGCGTTGTACCCGCACATTCCATGTGCTCCGGCACCCGGCGGGGTCGAGGCCGAGCACAGGTAAGTGCCCGCGATCCCCGTGCTGTACGGATCGACTGCGACGCGCGGACGCAAGACAACCTGCAGTTCGGTGTTGGCACCTCCGATGATGTCGCCGCCTACCTGATTCGGATTGTCCTCTGCCAGGTCAGCTGTACCACTGCTCGATGTCGCGACGATCCGCTCCCGGAATCCTGGCGCAAACCTCTCGATCTGACGGATGATCGCCTCCGTAGCGTCGCCGGCGTAACCGTGAGGCACGTGCGCATAGGCATACAGCGGATGAAAGTTCCCGGCAGATCGGGTGGGATCAGCCAGGTATTGCTGACCTAGGAGCACGAACGGCCGGTCCGGCATACGGCCTGAATTCGTCTCACGCTCAGCGGCCACGATTTCGTCGAAACCACCTGCCAGATGGACAGTTCCGGCCCGAGCACAGTCCGGATTGGTCCACGGCACATGACCTTCGATCGCAATATCGACCTTGAATGCTCCGGGAGCCTGCTTGAACTTTCGATAGGCCCTCGCCACTCGACCAGGGAGTCGATCGCCCAGAATTTCGAGCGCACCCCCCGGATTGACATCCAGCAGAACAACATCGGCGTCCGGAATCTCGGAGGCCGTACGAACCCGAACGCCGGTGTCGATCTTGCCGCCGTGATCGAGGAGCATCGCAGCCATCGCGTCGGTGATCGACCGCGAACCTCCCTCGGCAACCGGCCAACCGTAGCGGTGACCAGCAGCAGTGATCATCAATCCCACCGCCGAGGTGGCCGGACGGTTGAGTGGATAGAAGGCGTGTGCGGCAACCCCGCCGAACAGCGCCTTCCCCTTGTCCGTCTTCCACAGTTTGGCGGTCACCGTTGCCGGAAGCAGCGCTCGCGGACCGAAAGCTGCGAGCCGCAGCGGATGGTGCGGAACATTGACGATCGGGCGCATCAGGTCGGACGCCAGCGCATCGAACCCGGTCGACAAGTCAGCGAACATGCGTTGCCATCGAGGCCCGTCAGCGCCGAGTCCCGCAGCCGTCTGCTCCAGAGAGCGGTACAGAACCCCGGCGTCCCCGTTGTCGAGCGGATGCGCGCAGTCCACCTCTGCCCATCTCCAGATCAGCCCGTATCGCTCGAGGTCCAGCTTGGACAGGTACGGCGAGCCGATACCCATCGGGTGAAACGCCGAGCAGTGATCATGGATCAACCCCGGCACGTCGATCGGACCGGAGCGGGTGCCTCCGCCGATCTGGTCGGCAGCCTCGAGCACCTGCACGTCCACACCGCTACGTGCGAGGTGTACCGCGGCAGCGAGCCCATTGGGCCCGCTGCCGACGACTACGGCCTTTGTCACTTACTCACCTCTTGCTCGCTACCGCTGACCCTCGTACGCATCTTCGGTTCGGAGACAACCTGCGGATCCGTTGCCGCGCGGTCGGCCCGTACGTCCAGTGTCCACTGAACGTCGAACGGAATGGGCCCGTTCGGCAACCACGGCTGTTCGGCGACTGCGTCGGCGACCTTGAAAGTACCTCGTTCGATGACACCGAGAGCGGCATCGATCACCTGGTACTCCTGCGTTCCCTTGTGGATGGGCTGCGATTCGATCCAGGTCACCAGGAACTCACCGGGTGCGAAATTGCAGCGACGCTGAATGGCTGCGATCAACGTCGCGTCGTGCAGGTGCCCGTCACCGAAGTTGAAGGCGACGATGGAGTTGCACATGAACTCTGCTTCCCGCAGTGAGTACGTGTTGATGTCGTCGCCGAGGTGCCTGATCATCAGAGAGAACAGCGCACGCCCCTGGCTGTGCATGGAACGCCAGCCCAACAGCTGATGCAGAACGACATCGGACACATCTTCGGGGTACATCGTCATCAACTGATTGCGCGTATCCGGCGACGGACGCTTGATGAACTGGTCGATCTTGGCTTCAGCGCCCGGCGCGAATGCCCACGTCGCGGATGCCCAGTTGCCGGCGTACTGACGCATCGACGGCAGGAAGGACACCAGATCCGGTCGAAGGTTTCCGAGAATGGGGAAGAAGGCAAGGGCTGCAACAATTCCCGCGGTGATCCACGGTGAGGACATGGCGCCGAGTCCGTAGCCGTCCCATGCCGGGAATCCCAGGAACAGGAAGACCGAGGCATAGGCGAACAGAAGATTCCATTCGAGTGGGACGGCAAGCGGGAAGGTCGACGCGATGAACAGATGGAATCCGACCATGAGGATCACGGCGAGGATCGTGAGGGTCTTGTTCGTCGAGAACAGCAGTATCAACGGGGTGACGATTTCGACCATCGTTCCGGCCACGTGTGCGACGCCGCCGCCCAGGTGTGAAGGCCGCAGATCCTCCGGGAAATTCCGGTAGTGGGCGCGCTTGATCTTCTTCGACGGGATCCACGGGGTATTGCTGAGCATCGGAGGAACCACCAGCGAGAAATGGCGACCGAACTTCGAGACACCGGCACCGATCCACACCATGACGATCAGCAGTTTGAGCGCCAGGATCATGTCGACGAACGGCAGGAATGTGAAGAAGAAGATCGCCGGCAGGTACTGCTCACTACGGGCAGCGATGAAGGGCACCTTGTCCCGCAACCCGAGAATCACCATGAGTACCAGGAAGGAGTACAAGACCGTCGGGCGCACCAGTCCGGCATTGTCAGCGATTGCCGAATCGATTCCTGTGGTGTGAACACCGGGGAGAACAGCGGCAACAAGGAGATTGGCGACTGCGGCGGCATAGATGAAGACGTCGAACACCGTGCGGGTGTCACCCGAGGTGAGCGGCACTTTGCCCGGCCACGGTGGCAGACGAATCGTGCCGGGGCGGAGCCAGTAGAGAACTCCACCGGTCATCGGCTTGAAGTGGCCGGCGAGCGGTCCCCAGGATCCTGCCAAGCCCAGCATCTCGAGCATCATCGTCCAGATGATGAGTTTCTGGTAGACGATCGGCTGGTTCCACCACGATCCGATGTCGAACCACGAGAGGCCGGAAGTCAAAGTGGCAACGGCTGTTCCAGCTGCCAGGTAGAGGAACAACAGTTTCATGATGTAGACGGTGTGGACCATCTTCGGCGTACCGAAGCCGTAATCCACCCAGTGCGTGGACATGTCACGCAGACGCTCGAGAAACGGCTTGTCCATGAACGTTGCCGGATCGACGGGAGGGAAGTTTCCTTCTTTGAATCCCATGATGTGCTCCTGAAATACGGAATGTGGGCATGACGGATCGACTCGACGGACGTCGTCGAGCTGTGCTGGTATTGCGGGGAAGTGACTAGTAAGCGGGAGTTGCGCTCAAAGCTCGTCTCATTCCAGGTTTGTCGATCTTGCCCACCGGGTTTCGGGGAAGCGCATCGACGACGTAGATCGCCACTGGCACCTTTACTCGGGTGAGCAAGGCCGTGACATGTTCGAGCAGTTCGTCTTCGGTGACGGGTGCATCGGGGTAGGCAACGACATAGGCAACTGGCACCTCTCCGTAGACCTGGTGCGGAGCGCCGATGACGGCTGCCTCGAGCACGGAAGGATGTGTAGCGAGCGAATTTTCGATCTCCTTGGGGTAGATGTTCTCTCCCCCACGGATGATCATGTCCTTGATGCGATCGACCAGGGTCAGGTAGCCGTCCTCGTCGAGGACTCCGACGTCACCGGTATGCAACCAACCATCCTTGACGGTCTTCGCAGTCTCCTCCGGCTTCCCCAGATAGCCACGCATCACGTTGCCACCCTTGATGACCACCTCTCCGGCAGTCCCGGCGGGCGCAAAGGTTCCGTCCTCGGCAAGAATGGCAATCTGCTGGCCGGGCAACGCCGGGCCGACCGTACCGAGTTTGCGCACGCCGTCCACAGGATTGCAGGCCGACGCACAGGTCCCCTCGGTGAGTCCGTAACCTTCCACGATCACGAAACCGAAACGCTGCTCAGCGCGTTCGAGGAGTTCCTTGCTGATCGGCGCCGCACCGCACACGGCAAACCTCAAGGACGACGTGTCGATCGAGGAGTCTTCCGGCTGTGAGGTCAGCATCGCGTAGATTGCCGGCACCGCCGAGAAATACGTGGGGCGAAGCCGCGCGACGTCGTCGAAGAATCTCGAAACCGAGAACTTCCCGGTGACACTCACCTGTCCGCCGACAAGTAAGGGCGTCAAGACGCTGACGCAGATCGCGTTGACATGGAACAGCGGCAGAATCAGCAGGCAGTGATCCGCGCCGGTAACACCGATGTTCTTGCCCATCGACGAAGCCATGAACTGCAGGTTGGCATGAGTCAGCATCACTCCCTTGGGCCGTCCGGTGGAGCCGCTGGTGTAGATGAGCAACGCCAGATCGTCTGCTGCAACATCGATTCCGGGTCGGGGATCGGTCGGCGGCACTGTCGCCAGATCCTCGACGGCCAACACTGCGCGGCCGCCCGAGGGTGCGTCGGCAGTGGCGGTGATGACCAACTCGGCCCCGGAGTCCGCGATCTGGTAGTCCGCTTCGTTCGCGGTGAACATCGGATTGATGGGTGTAGCGGCAGCACCGATGCGCCAGGCAGCCATGATCGCGATCAGCAACTCGACGCGATTGGGCAGCATGATCGCCACCACGTCACCGAGGCCGATTCCGAGTCCGGCCAATTGCGCGGCAACAGCTTCCGTGCGATCTGCGAACTCTTCATACGTGAGTTCGACGTGGTCGTCCCGCAAGCACGGCTTCTGCCCGTACTTCTCTGCAAGATCCCAAGCCAGATATCCGATGTTCGCCACGAGAGTCAGCACCTTTCATTCGTGTGTGACTCAAAACACTATCGGCGTCCTGCGGCCGAAGAAACGGTCCCAGGGGATCAACTTGTCCAGGTTCTTTGTTCCCTGAGCACAACAGCGCCTGAGCACAACACCGCCCGTGCGGTGCACATCAGCTCGACGGCTGATGCAACACCTCGTGGGCGCGTCTGGTCACCACCTCGGAGATCCGGCGCAAGACAGGTGACGACAGTTTCCACTGCTGCCAGTACAGCGGAACGTCGTCCACGAAGTCCGGATCGAATCCGATCAGCACGCCGGAACGATCGTCGTCGCCGCGCTGCAGGTCCGGTATCAATCCCCAGCCGTATCCCCGCCTGACGGCGTCCGCGAAGTCTGCCGATGAAGGAACAAGATGACGGGGCGGATCGGCGGGGTGGCCGACCTTTTGATCGAGGTACCGATCCTGCAGCAGATCCTTGCGATTGAACACCACCAGCGGCGCCTCCGAAAGGGATTCGGCCGTGACACCGTCTGCGAACCAACGACGGCAGAACTCTGCACTCGCCATCGGCCGATACCGCATGATGCCCAACCGACTGGAGGTACACCCTTGAATCGGTGACGCAACAGACGTGACGGCAGCCATGACCGAACCGTCGCGCAGCAGTTCGGTGGTGTGGTCTTGATCGTCGAGATGAAAATCGAAACTGACTTCTTGCGTGAACTCCGCGAGGGCCCCGAGAACCCAGGTGGACAGCGAATCGGCATTGACCGCGATCGAGACACGCGCAAACATCCCTGAACCATTTTCAAGGCCGAGCTCTCGCACGGTGTCACGCGACAAAGCGTCTATCTGACGTGCAAGACGCAGGACTTCTCTCCCTGAATCGGTGACCTGGACGGGTTTGGTGCGCTGCACCAGGATCCGGCCAACCGAGGTCTCGAGACCTTTGATTCGTTGGCTGACCGCCGAAGGCGTGATGTGTAGTTTCCGCGCCGCCGCCTCGAAGGTTCCCTCGTCGACCGCGGCGTGCAATGCCCTCAGTTGCTCGAAATCCAACATAATCTGAAGCTACTCTGATGTGTCTTTAGAATCATTAGCTGGACTGAATGATATCTGCGCGGCAGGCTCGACAACATGCTCAGCACCAACGACCCTGCGTCGGCCCTCGTCGGTTTCGGGGTCGGACTGTCTTTGATCGTCGCAATCGGCGCCCAGAATGCGTTTGTTCTTCGTCAAGGCCTGACGCGATCGCACGTACTCCCGATCGTCGCAGTGTGCGCGTTGTCAGACGCAATTCTGATCCTCGCGGGCGTCAGCGGAATCGGGACCCTCCTCGAACACGCACCGTCGATGATCACGTTCGTTCGTATCGCCGGCGCCGTTTTCCTCCTCAGCTATTCGCTCTTCGCCGCCAAGCGGGCACTTCACCCCCAGACGTTGGCACCGGATCGACATGGCAACGGGTCGAGGCTTGCCGCCGTCACGATGGCATTGGCTCTCACCTGGCTCAATCCACACGTGTACCTCGACACCGTGGTGCTCATGGGTTCTATCGCCAACGGTCGCGGCGAGATCGGACGTTGGTGGTTTGCCGCCGGTGCCATCACGGCAAGTGTGGTCTGGTTCGGCGCCCTCGGTTACGGCGCACGTCTGCTGACGCCGCTTTTTGCGAAACCCAACGCCTGGCGGGTTCTCGATGCTCTGATCGCCGTGATGATGGCGGTTCTCGGAATCAGCCTGCTTGTCGAATTGTGACCAGGCTGCACAACCTCGATCCGACCCTGCGGGTAGCGGGATGGGTTACCGTCCAAGATGAGGAAGCTCAATTCACCTGTCGCGAGTTGTGACCATCAGGTAGGGCTGATCACGATGACCGAGGACGATGGCGGCACCGAACCGCGTGACTCCAACCGCGGACTGGGTTTGCTGTGTCTACTCGCTGCGGTCGCCGGCGTCGGGGTCGGATTTGTCGGCGGCGCGTTCCGTTGGTGTCTGATCAGGGCCGACGAACTTCGTCAGGCGATCGTGAACTGGGCGCATCACGTTCCGTACGTCGGGTGGCTCGTGCCGGTCCTCCTGGTGGCCCTGTGCACCGTACTTGCCGTACTGATCGTCAGACGAGTGCCCCTCGCAAAGGGAAGCGGCATCCAGCACGTCGAGGCGGTGTCCCGCGGTGAAGCGAAACCGCCGGGAATCAATCTCGTGCCCGCCAGATTCATCGGCGGCCTCTTGGCGATCGGCTCCGGTCTGGTTCTCGGTCGTGAAGGCCCCACCGTACACATGGGTGCGGCGATCGGAGCAGAAGCGGGACGGCGAGCCCGCCTCACCGAACCCGACGTCGCCATGCTGCAAACATCCGCGGCCGGAGCAGGACTCGCTGTCGCATTCAACGCGCCGATCGCGGGAGCACTGTTCGTCTGCGAGGAGGTGACGCACTCGTTCCGGCTGCGCACCGTGCTGCCAACGCTTTTCGGTGTTTCAGTGGCGGTGGGCTGTGCACGGATCGTCATCGGTGATCAACCCGATTTCGAGGTCGGCACCGTGCCGACACCTCAACTTGCACTCTTGCCACTGTTCGTCGTCTTCGGAATCCTCACGGGGCTACTGGGTATTGCGTACAACCGCCTGATTCTAGGACTACTCGACATCGTGGCACGACTCGACAAGATCCCGCCGACTGTCATCGGCGCAACGATCGGCGCCGTCATCGGCCTGACGCTGTTCCTCGACCCGTTGGCCAGTGGGGGCGGCGACGTTCTTGCACAGATGATCGTCGGCGGAAGGACGTTCGTACTGCCGATCCTGCTGCTGTACTTGGTGGTTCGGTTCTTCACTGGCCCGCTCTCGTATGCCGCTGGAACTCCCGGCGGACTGTTCGCTCCCTTACTCGCTCTCGGCGCGCTCTGGGGGTCGATCTTCACCGGACTGTCGAGCTTCGTGCCCGGAGTGGACGCCGGGCTCACGGTCACCATGGCCACCGTCGGTATGGCTGCCTTCTTCGGCGCCGTAGTACGCGCACCGTTCACCGGCATCGTGATCGTGGTCGAAATGACCGCGGTGACGTCGACGCTGGTCCCGATGCTCGCTGCCACTGCGGCAGCGGTATTCGTCACCACTTCGGCAGGGTCGGCACCTATCTACGACAGTCTGCGCGAACGGATGTTGGAGCCGCAACGCCCGCATACGGATTGATCCCCGCACACGGGTCATTGCAGCACGGGCGCGCTACGTGAATTTCAGAATTTGCAGATGACTTCCTCGGAGAACCTGCGTACCGCATCTTTCTTCGCTTCCAGGTCGCAGTCGAACCCGAGGTCGTACATGGCCCAAGGAATGACGATCGATTCCGTCACTCCGCTATCGGCCAGTTCCAAGGAGCCGTCGAGACCGAAGCGATCGGCGCAGACGGCCTGAATTTCGAACGGGGACTCGGCGCGCCCGTACTCGACCCGCAGGACGCCGATCCTCGCGATGAGAGCTTGCAGATCAGCGAAAGAGACTGTAGCCGAGGTCCAACCGTCACCCACTCGCGCTGCACGGCGCAATGCGGCCGCGGAATGTCCTCCGATGTAGATGGGGACGGGATCGATCGGCGCCGGGCTCATCTGCAGCCTGTCGAAGTCGAAGAACTTGCCGTGATGTTCGACCATACCGCCGCCTAGAACCAGTCGCAGTACCTCGAGCATCTCGTCGACTCGCGGGCCTCGATCCTTCGGGGAAGCGCCGCACCACTCGAATTCCTCTGGCGCCCAGCCCACACCGACCCCGAGACCGAAGCGGCCTCCTGTCAGATTCGCGACCGACCCCACCTGGCTTGCCAGCAGCAGAGGATTGCGTGAGCTGAGCTCGAGCACCTGCGGATAAAAGCGAATCTTCGACGTTCCGGGTCCCATGAAGGCCGCGGCAATCATGGGGTCTACAAATGGTGTCTTCGCGTCCCACATACGCACACCGTCAGCGGTATACGGATACCCGGTAGCGCCCCGCTCGGGAAAGAACAGTGAGTCGGGCATCGTGATCGAAGAAAAGCCGCATTCTTCGGCCACTTTCGCAAGTGCAACGAGTTGAGAGAGGGGAATCATCGCCACGGCGAGGCTGAACTTCATCGGAAGATCCCTCTGTTCAGTTGACCGGAGCGACTGAAGTGCCTCGATGAGCTCGACGACGGTTCGCACCGATCGGCCTGGGAGACAGTGGATCCTGAACAGTCACTTCTTGCGACGCTCAGTCATACGACAACTCCCCCGCAGTGCGGTCGAAGCATCAGCCACCCTCGGTTGGACAAGGACGTGTTCGAGGTTACAAAGCTCCCGCTACTTCGGCTCGGAAGCTTCCCGCCAGGCGGACACATACGAAGAACTTCGAGGTCCTGGTGACACCTGGCACCCCACTCCCCCTGATTTCGCACCGTGCAACCTGCGAATCGGCCTACTGATGCAAGGGAGTTCCGACGTAGTTCTCGGCGATCAGCGTTCGTCCCGCCACCGAACGCGTGACCATGTCCAACTCGGCCAACTGTCGGCGATGCCCGAAACCGCTGTCGTCTGGCAAGCGATGGAGCATCGACGACATCCACCACGAGAAGTGCTGCGTCCGCCACACACGCGGCAACACCGTTTCGGTGTACCCGTCCAGCATCTTTCGGTCGGACGAGGTGAAGAAACCGTCCATTGCCTTCGCCAGTGCGTAGACGTCGGCGATCGCGAGGTTCATTCCCTTCGCGCCGGTCGGCGGCACGGTGTGCGCCGCATCCCCGGCAAGAAACAGGTTGCCGTGCTGCATCGGCTCACACACGAAGCTGCGGAACTGGAGGATCGACTTCTGAAAGATCCTGCCGTCCTTGATCTCCGCCCCCTCACCGTCGACGCGCATGTGCAGCTCGTCCCAGATTCGATCGTCGGACCAGTTGTCCACGGAGTCGTCCGGATCGACCTGAAGGTAATGACGCTGTACCTCGGGCGTCCGTGTGCTGATCAGTGCAAACCCGCGCTCATGGTTGGCATAAATCAGTTCTTCGGACGACGGCGGCGCCTCGGCCAGGATGCCGAACCACGCGAAGGGATACTGGCGGAAATGATCCGTTCGGATCGACGGTTCGGGAATCAGCTTTCGCGTTCCGGTGCGTGAACCGTCGCAACCGGCCACCAGGGCGCACTCGAGCTTCTGATCATTTCCGTCCGAGTCGACAAAAGTGATACTCGGGCGATCCGATTCGTGATCGTGTACTTGCGCGCCGGACACTCCGAATCGAATGTCCCCGCCGTCAGCGAGACGCCGCGCGATCAGATCCTTGAGCACCTCGTGTTGCGGATACACCGTGACTGCTCGCCCGTCGGTCAGTTCGTCGAACGCGATTCGGTGCCCTCGTCCACCGAATCGCAACTCGATTCCGTGATGTTCGAGGCCCTCCCGCTTCAGTCGATCACCGAGTCCGGTCTCGACCATGAGATCAACCGTGTTCTGTTCGAGCACGCCGGCACGAATGGTGCCTTCTACCTCTTCGCGGGTGCGGCATTCCAGGACAACCGAATCGATTCCCTTCAGATGCAACAGATGCGAGAGCATCAACCCGGCGGGACCACCACCGACGATTCCGACCTGGGTGCGTGAAGAAGACATACAGAGAGCTCCTGAGGTGAGTGACGATTGAGACCACCCTCGACCACGATCACTCCTCTGAACAGCTGCAATTTCACTCAGTGAAAGACCGAAACGAGCTATCGAAACCCACCGCCACCAAGCCCGCGTGATATTCCACGGGCGGCCGCGACCAACGCGGGCAGTAAAGGAGCCGGATCCTGCTCCACCGGAACAACTGTCGAGACCGCTGCCACGACACTGCCCCCGGCTTCGCGGACAGGAGCGGCGACGGCAAGGGTTCCGACGTTCAGATACTCGCGACAGACCACGAATCCGGCGCGCCTGATCTCGTCGAGAGTTGCTCGCAAAATCCGCTCGGAAGTAATGGTTTTGGGAGTGAACGACTCGAGGCCGGCGCGAAGGACGTCGTCGAGAAGCTCGGTTCCGCCGTGCGCGAGGAGAATCAATCCACCGCTGGACGCGTGCAACGGCAATCTTCCGCCAGCACGGCCGACCACGGTGACGGCGCTACGCGAGGACAAGCGCTCGAGGTACAGAGCCTCGGTGCCCTCACGAACGACCAACTGCACGTTCTCTCGGGTGACCTCGTACAGGTCCTCGAGGAACGGCAACGCCACCTGCCGTAGGCCGTGAGCGCCGGGAGCAAGAGCGCCGATCTCCCACAACCGGACTCCGACCTGGTACTTGCCGTCACTCCGACGCTCGAGTGCGCCCTCAGCCACCAACTGCCCACACAGTCGGTGGACGGTGGGCAGAGGCAAACCGCTGCGACGACTGATCTCCGACTGCGTCAACCGCGGCGATTTCGCGTCGAAGGCACCGAGCACGATAAATGCCCGGCCGATCAACGAACGCTCGCCTGATGCCATTCACACAGTGTGACTGACATCAGGCGAAACGTGTTCAGGCGGTGCGAAGCTACGCGGAGTGCGCCAATTCCGGTTCGCGTTCGGTCACCGGCGGCGTGGCCTCGATCTTCATCGGCTCCTGCGCGTAGTGGAAGTGCGGACGACGGTGACCGATGAACGAACCGAACCACGACATCACAGCGACATACCGGTTGCGGAAGCCCACCAGATACATCACGTGCACGGCCAGCCACATGAACCAGGCGATCGTGCCCTTGAACTCGACCTTGCGGACGCGACACACAGCGCTGAATCGGCTGATGATCGACATGCTGCCCTTGTCGAAGTATTTGAAAGGCGTTCCGGCCTTGACCTTTCCGTTCACAGTCTTCGCTGCATGACGGCCACCCTGCATTGCAACGGGCGACTGACCCGGCAGACCGTTCAGCGAAGTCATGTCGCCGATGGCAAAGACGTTGGCGAACCCGCCGACGGTCAAGTCCGGATTGATGAGCAGACGACCTGCACGGTCACTCTCACAACCGGTCGCCTCGCCGAGCACTGCTGCGAAGTCGTTGGCGCGAACACCGGCCGACCAGATGACGGTCTCGGCGTCGATGCGCTTCTCTTCCTTGGTCTTTGCCGAAGAGACGGTGACACCGTGCTCGTCGATGGCGGTGACCATGGTGTTGAGAACAACCTCGACACCCGACTTCTCGAGCGAGGCCTGTGTGTACTCACTGAGCTTGCCGCCGAAGGCCGGAAGCGCAACGCCCGCGCCCTCGACCATGGTGACCGTGACCTCGTCGGCGCTGATGTTGTTGATGGACTTGGCGAAGTAGCGACGCGCCAGTTCCTTGATCTGTCCGGCGAGCTCGACGCCGGTCGCGCCTGCACCGACGACAACGAAGCTGAGCAGGTTGCGGCGAACCAGCGCGTCGTTGGTGGTGTGAGCCTCTTCGAAGCAACGCAGGATCTGCTTACGCAGGACCTCGGCATCCTCGACGGTCTTGAGCTTGTAGGTGACCTTTTCGAACTCGTCATGACCGAAGTACGCCTGGGTGGCACCGGTGGCTGCGATGAGCGAGCGGTATCCGAGAGTGTGGCGGGTGCCCGAAGCCTCGTAGACGACGGTGTTCTCTTCGGCGTTGACCTCGACGACGCGACCGAGACGCACGTCGGCGTTGGGGTACTTCTGCAGGATCGTGCGGATGGGCGGAGCAACTTCGCCTGCCGACAGAACGCCCGTCGCCACCTGGTAGAGCAGCGGCTGGAAGAGGTGCTCGGTGGTGGCGGAGATGAGGACGAACGGCGTCTTGGACTTCGCGAGGGTCTTGGCCGCGGCGAGGGCTCCGAATCCCGAACCGACGATGACTACCTGAGTCTGCTCGTGTCCAGTCGCGTCGATGTCAGCGCGACCCGCAGCTGTTCTATCCACAACAAATCTCCTCAACCAAATTGAAAGTATGACTATTACGGTATGGACTGATCATGGGTCGGGTCCAGCTAGCTGGAGTATTCGCAAGACTGTTATCTCGATTGCTCATAAGTAAGCTGTCCTCATGGACTTCCGCCAACTCAAGTACTTCCTCGTCGTGAGCGAGGAACTGAGCTTCAGTCGCGCTGCCGAGCGCTGCTTCATCTCGCAGTCGGCGATCAGCCATCAGGTCGCCCGACTGGAGAAGGAGCTTGGCGCGACACTCTTCGAACGCTCGACCCGAGCCGTTCGCCTTGCCCCGGCAGGATCGCGACTCGTGCCCATCGCGCAGCAAGTCCTCAGCCTCGAAACGATGGCCTACTCCGTCGCACGGGACCCACGAGCCCGGATCCGGATCACCGGAAACATGAGCTTCGCCGCTCAGACGCTGGACGCCATCGCACACGTGCGCGAACTTCATCCGGACCTGGACGTCGAGTTCGTCATCAAGAGTTTTGCCCACCGCATGGACGCCGTGGCCTCCGGTGACGCCGACATCGCGCTGATTCGCGGCGGCGTCGACCGCCCCGGACTCGAACCCTTGGACCTCGGCGTCGAAGATCTCCTGGTCGTCATGTCGAGCCGGCACCCCCTGGCCGGCCAGCAAAGCGTCGACCTCAATGATCTGGCCGCATACCCCCTGCTCCTGCCGCCGCGCCAAAGCCAGGTGCTCATTCACAAGGTGGTCGAGGACGCGTTCCGCGAGATAGATCGACGCGTCCAACTGGGCCCTGCAATTCCGAGCGATCACACAGCCACGCTGGACGTGATCACCAACCCGCGCGCCTGGACCCTGCTGTATTCGATCACCGCAGGCGAATCTCCACGCGCCGGCATCAGCTTCATGCGAGAATCGCACGGCCGCTTGCGAATTCCCGTCTCGGGAGTGACCCGCAGCGGCGCCACCCACTCGACCGAGTTCGCCGATCTGATCCAAGCGCTCAAGGACGCCATGAATCCGTCTTTCACTGAGTGAAAGTGCGATGGCGATCGACTCCCCTCACGGAGCAACGTGGTCCACAACCATGTGATGCGGCGCGCGGTTGCATCCCTTTACCGAGGAGCGGCCATGACGCGTCTACTGAGCGAACCTGTGTGGGAATCGAAGATCTTCGACGGCGAATGGGTTCTCGGTAGCGCCGACGATCGTATTGTCGTCGAGCCGGCCACCGGCAAGCAGTTGACGACGGTCGGCATGGCAACACCAGACGACGTGGCAGCCGCTGCAACAAAAGCTACTGCCGCTCAGAAGGATTGGGCAGCAAGGCCGTACACCGAACGAGCCGCCGTTCTACGCCGCGCCGGTCAACTGTTCGAGCGGTACGCCGACGAAATCGGCGAATGGGTAATCCGCGAGGCCGGCAGCATTCCCGCCAAAGCCGGACTGGAAACCCACACCGCTGCCGAAGAGTGCTACAACGCAGCAGCTTTGGCCGCACACCCCGTCGGCGAGGTGCTGCGCTCGGAGCAACCGCGGCTGAGCTTCTCTCGTCGCGTCCCCGTCGGCACCGTCGGCGTCATCGCACCGTTCAACTTCCCGATCATTCTGTCGATCCGTGCAGTCGCTCCCGCACTGGCACTGGGCAATTCGGTGATCCTCAAGCCTGATCCGCGCACGGCGATCTGTGGCGGTGTGGTTCTTGCCCGCATCTTCGAAGAAGCCGGTTTGCCTGCCGGAGTGTTCGGCATGCTGCCGGGTGGCGCTGACGCCGGTGAGGCAATCGTGGTTCATCCGAGCGTTCGCGTCATCGCATTCACCGGGTCGACCCGGGCAGGACGCGCTGTCGGTGAACTGGCGGGCCGCCATCTCAAACGAGCACACCTCGAACTCGGAGGAAACAACGCACTGATCGTCATGGACGACGTCGACCTCGAAAAGGCTGCATCTGTAGGCGCTTTCGGCTCGTTCATGCACCAGGGGCAGATCTGCATGACCACCGGCCGCCAGCTCGTCCACGAAAGCATCGCCGCCGATTACACCGCACTCCTTGCCGAACGCGCCGACAAGCTTCCGGTAGGCGACCCGTTCACCGGTCAGGTCGCACTCGGACCCATCATCGACGCCAAACAACGCGACCACATCCACTCCCTGGTCACCGGAAGCATCGCGGCCGGAGCAAAACTGGCGGCCGGCGGCACCTACGAGGATCTCTTCTACCGGCCCACCGTGCTGGCCGACACCCCACTCACCGCGCCGGCATTCGCCGACGAAGTCTTCGGGCCAGTCGCACCGGTCACCTCCTTCGCCACCGTCGAACAAGCCGTCGCCATAGCCAACGATTCCGAGTACGGGTTGTCGCTGGGCATTCTGACCTCCGACGCCATGCGCGGGCCCGAGCTCGCCCAACAAATCCCCACCGGCCTCGTACACATCAACGATCAGACGGTCGGCGACGAAGCAGTCATCCCGTTCGGCGGCATGGCGTCTTCGGGTAACGGTGGCCGCGTCGGCGGTATCGGCGCAAACCTCGACGCCTTCACCGAAACGCAGTGGGTGACTGCGCAGAGCGCGCTCCCGGTCTACCCCTTCTAGTCCGAAACACGCCGAGTTGGTCCTGAATACACCGAGCTGGCCCCAGGGGCTCACTGACCAGCATTGACGGGATCGATCTCGCGGACTTACCATCCAGAGAAAATTACTTCGCCACATTAAGCATTTTCTCTTGTAATTCCCGAGAAGGACCCACTTGACGAATTCAGTGACGACCGACAGCGCTGCGCAGCCAACGGTCCACGACACCCCGGATGTATCCGTCGTAACATCGCCGCGCCGCGAGGCCGTCATCATCGGGGCGCTCAGCCTGGCCGCGATGATCGTCTCGATGATGCAGACGCTGCCCGTCCCGATTCTGGGACGCATTCAGTCCGATCTGGGCGCATCGTCGGCCGGCATCAGTTGGGTGACGACGGCGACGTTGCTGTCGGCCGCCGTTTTCACTCCCCTGTTGGGCCGCTATGGCGATCAACACGGCAAGAAGCGCACACTGGTCGGCGTTCTGGTCGTCATGGTCATCGGTTCGATCGTCGCCGCACTGGCACACAATCTGCCACTTCTCATCCTCGGACGCGTCCTCCAGGGGACCGCCACCGCCATCTTCCCGCTGGCTCTGTCGGTCCTGCGCGAAGAGGTCCGCCCACACAAGCTTCCCGGCGCGATGGCATTGGTCAGCGGAACTCTCGCATTCGGCAGCGGGCTCGCCCTCGTAGCCACCGGACTTCTCACATCGGCTCCGGATGCCGACTACCGCAACGCCTTCTGGATGGCCACCGGGTTCGCGTTGCTTGCCCTCGTCGCCGTCATCACGCTGGTTCCGGCAACCAAGCACAAGAGCGGCGGGCGCGTCGACGTCATCGGCGCGCTGAGCCTGGGCGCTGCACTCCTTCTGCTCCTGTTGTCGATTTCGCAAGGCCACCAATGGGGTTGGCTCTCACCCTTGACCATCGGTGTTTTCCTGGGCTCGATCGTGATGTTCGCAGTCTGGGTCTGGATCGAGAAGATCGTCGACGAACCACTGGTCGACATGCGAATGTTCGTCCACCGGCCCGTGATGATGGCGAATCTGGCGGGGGTCATGCTGGGCTTCGGAATGTTCGCCAACTTCCTGGGCATCTCCTATCTCGTGCAGCTTCCCCACGCCCTCACGGGATACGGATTCGACGCCAGCATTCTGCGTGCGTCGGTGGAATTCCTGCTGCCGGGTGCGATTGCCTCGCTGATCGCAGCACCGATCGGTGGGCGGCTCATCAGAGTGCGTGGGCCACGCTTCGTCCTGGGACTCACCGCCATCTGTGGTGCGGTGCCGTTCGCCTGGCTCGCGTACGACCACACGCACACCGCGTCGGTCATCGGTGCCGGCATCGTGATCGGCGCCGCCGTGAGCCTGGGCTACGCGGCCATGCCCGCGATCATCATGTCGAGCGTTCCGCGACACCAGAGTGGAATAGCCAACGGCATCAACTCGATCTCCCGTTCCACCGGCAGCGCCATGGGCAGTGCAGTGGTGACTACGATTCTCGCCTCGATGACCATCGCGAACCTGCCAGAGGGCGTATCCGCTCTGCCCAGCGAATCCGCCTTCACCGTCACCTTCGTCACTGCCGCCGTAGCTTTCGCTCTGGTCGGCCTGGTGGGTTGGTCAGGCCTCCCCAAGAGTGCGTCGACGTCTGTCAACGGCAGCGCGTGAACAGGCCTGCTCCGAACAGCTCCGCATTCACGAGATGCCCATGCGTGTGAGCATTGTGCGAGGATCGGCGGGAGGTAGCAGGTCTCGAAGCTGAGCGGCTCGGCGGTCGGTGAACTGCCGACACGCGTCGTCGTCGGAGAACACCCAGAAGTCCCCACGCGCTATTGCTTCGGTCATGTGCTCGGCGGCATCGAGCGGGTCGAGTCCGGATTCGACGTTCGCCTGTTGCATTGCATCGAAGACAGCGTTTGCCGTGACGTTCGTAGTCGGCGCGTCACGCTGGGCCGCACGAAAGATCTCACTCCGGATCGAGTGTGGAACAACAGCACTGACCTGAATCGGAGAGTCGACCAACGACAGATCTTGGTGCAAGCTCTCGGTCATCGCCAGCACCGCGAACTTACTGACGATGTACGGTCCTTGCACCGCGGCGCTGTTGATCCCGCCGACAGAAGACAGATTGGCCACACACGCCGGCTTACCCACCTTCAACATCAATGGCACGAAAGCACGAAGGCAATAGAAGACGCCGTCGACGTTGATCTCCATCAACCGTCTCCACCGCGCACCACTGACTTCCCACAGCAACCCGGCCGTCTCCACTCCGGCATTGTTGACCAGCAACTCGACGCTGCCGTGACGATCGAACACATTGTCCGCCATCCTCTTCACGGCATCGGCATCCGCTACGTCCACTCCATGAACGTCAGCTCTCCCACCGGCCGTGCGAATGTCCTCGGCGACGAGCGACGCACGCGCCTCGTCGATGTCGGCAACGACCACCGTCATTCCCAGCCGCGCAAGGTGACGGGCGAACCCTGCACCGATACCGGCCCCCGCACCGGTCACGACGGCCGTGCCGGTACCGAACCGGCGTTCAGCGTGGGACATCTCCACTCCTCGGGTTGTGTCGCCGAAACTATTGCTCGACAAAGACTTCAGATTCCTTCGGGCAGAATGTTGGGATTGCACCACGTCGGTGGCTCACGTCTGGGCATCAGCCCTTGCCCGTCGAGCGCCTTCACGACCAGATCCTGATACCAGGGAAAATGAAGACTGAACGCTACAAGGCCGGTCCGCTCGGCCGCGGGAAGAGAACACATGGCCAGTACCGTCTCGGCAAGATACTCGACGGGCTCGGTTTCGTATCCATCCGGAATGAGTGCGTCGGCGCCGGGAGTCGAGATCGCAGTGGAAGGTCCCACCGAGTTGACCGCGATATTGTCGTCCAGCACCTCCGCGGCGAGGCCCTGTGTGAACCTGTGCAGTGCTGCCTTCATCGACGCGTAAATCACGTCACCCGACGTCTTGTTGTAGTCGCGGAAGGGCCTGATCGGATTCAGTCCCGTCGAGGAACCGATGTTCACGATCCAGCCTGCGCCGCGCTCTCGCATGTAGGGGATGGCTGCCTTCGACAGGGCGAACGGCGCGCGAATGTAGTGGTCGAGGGTCCGATCGAACGTCGCCAGCGACATCTTCTCGATCGGCGCGTAGTCGGCAAACCCGGCATTGTTCACGAGGATGTCGATACCTCCGGTCCGCGAGACGACCTTCTCGATCAATCCGTCGCGAGCCTCGGAATCCTCGAGATCGGCCGGAATGGCAAGTGCACGACCGTGTTGCGACTCGATCATCTCGACGGTCTCGGACAACGTACCGCCGATGACGACATTACTGTCGGCACGGACTGCCGCGGTAGGCCGAGTCGACCGTGCGGTGACGACCACGGTTGCCCCCTCTGCCGCCAGTCGCCTGGCGATCGCCCTGCCGATGCCTCGACTGCTCCCGGTCACCAGCGCGGTCTTCCCTACCAGCGAGTGATTCAACTGCTCCTCCAAGGCTCTTCCACTTCACGACATCGAACACATGACGTATGTGTTCGACCTGAGTTCGACTGCATTTCACGCAATCGTTGTCCGCCATGTTGCATCATCCGATTCTGTTGCACAGCAACGATTCCCGCCTGACGGGAGGTGTCGAAATGCCGGGCACATGACCAAATTCGCTATCTCCCGCTGTGTGAGATCGAAAGCATCACAACGGGTTAGGGGAAAGTAATCTTCACCAATGGCAGATGAAACGCTCTACGTGATCGATCGGATAGTCACGAAACCGGGATGCGGTCGACAGTTCGTCGACGCGCTACTCGACCAGTATTTGCCGAGTGCACAGCGTCGCGGCATGACACTCGCCGACGTACTCGTCAGCCCTCCGTTGTGGTGCGATCAAGACCCGAACACCTTGACCGTCACCTGGACGGTCGACGGCACGGCCGGCTGGTGGTCGATGACGCGCCAGGGCCGCAGAGACTCCACCCTCAGGCAGTGGTGGGATGCAATGGCTCCGCTCATAATCGAACGGAGTCGCTCCATGGCCGCCGCAGCAAAGGACATCGAAGGACTGAGCAATGTATAACGTGACAAGAGTCGTGCACGCCGCCAACGGGGCGGGCGCCGACGAGTGGACCGCTGCAGTGAAGAACATTGCCGCAGTTGCCGAATCGTCGAACGCGCTGCGTCGTCTCGTCTGTACGACACTTCCCGGCGTCATCAACGGCGGAGATCTGATCGTCCATCTTCAGTTCGAAGACGAGATGGCTTGGCAGACAGCCCGAGATGCGGTCGACGACAGCCTGCGCTGCGCCGCCGTCGACCACTTCCACGGTGCCGAGTACTCGTCCGGGACCACGGGACGTTCCGGCGCCGAAGCCGCCGGTCAGGTGTACCGAGCGCTGTTCATCCGGGTATCCCCCAGCACACCCCAGGACGTACTCGAGGAATTCGAACGGGATCTGCTCAGGATGCCTACCCATATCTCGTCGATCTGCGCCTGGCGTCTCAGCCGAGTCGACGCAGCGATCGGGCACACACCATGGACTCATGTCTGGGAGCAGGAGTTCACCGACCTCGGCTCACTGCAGACCCAGTACCTCGATCATCCGATTCACTGGGCAGTGGTGGACCGGTGGTTCGACCCCGAATGTCCCGAGGCCGTGGTCCACGACAGAATCTGTCACACGTTCGGCAATCTCACCGAGAGACTCCTGACAGTGAAGTGATCTGCCTACTCGCTACCGAGCGCCTCGCGCGTCATCGCCCAAAGCTTCTGTCGCGCAGGCTCGGTCAGCGACAAAGACGGGATAGTGAGGAAGCCGTGGAACAATCCTTCGAAGCGATGATGGCGCACCGAAACGCCAGCCGTCGCGAGCATCTGCGCATACGCGTCACCTGACGAACACGGCGGATCGAGTTCGGCTGTCACGACGACAGCAGACGGAAGACCGGCGAGCGTCTCCGCACGCGTAGGAATCACACGGGCGTCGTCGCGACCTTCAGGCGCGTACTGCTGCCAGTACCATTCCATCGCTGCGGTGGTGTTGTAGTGACCCGTGCCGTAGAGCCGATACGACTCGGTTTCGAAGTCGTCGTCGATCACGGGGTAGATGAGAACCTGAAGGGCGATTTCCGGACCACCCCGATCCCGAGCGGCAATAGCCACGGTCGCCGCGAGGTTCCCTCCCGCACTGTCGCCCACAAGTGCGATTTTACCTGCGTCGGAACCGTATTCGGCAGCATGCTCGCTGGCCCACGCCGCCGCGGCGTAGACGTCGTCGTGGGCTGCCGGTGCCGGATGCTCCGGCGCCAACCGATAGTCGACGGCAACCACTACTGCGCCGACTCCCTGCGCCATCGATCGACAGAATTCGTCGTGACTGTCCAGATCGCAGAACACGAAACCGCCCCCGTGAGCGAAGACCACGAGAGGAACGTCGTTCGAGGTTCCATGCGGACGAAAGACGCGAATTGCCAGATCTCCACCGGGACCGTCGATTACGTGATTCTCGACTGAAAGCATGTCGGGAAGACCCGTCAGCGGCGCACGTCGGTTCCGAATCAGAGTTCGTAGCTCCGACGGCGGGACACTGGTGACATCCGGGAATCCAGCGTTGAGGGTTGCGAGCATCGTGGTGACTTCCGCTTGAATCGTCATATCGTCTCCTGGTCTCTCAGCCCGGCGGGTGGCGCTACGTCTGCGCCGGCATCCGCGTTTGTCCACTTGGCGTGTGATCACGTCAACGTAGATCGCCCACCACCAAGCAAGGAACCCGCTCTCCCGATCAGTGGTCCGTTTCCGCCGACGAGCACCGGAGGCGTCCGATCCACAGGGTGGCCTTCTTCACAAAGCAGAAAAAACATGTCATCATTCCTAATCGAAATAGCCTTGTCCAGGGCAGTTGTCCAACTTGACTACGGGATAGCAGAGGGAACACATGTCGCTCCAGCTCGAGGTCGATCCCGCAACGCCGAACGCCTTCCTCGACCGAGTCTCTCTGCTACTGGATGCGTTCGGCGGTCGAGATCGTCTCACCCTCGCCGAGATTGTCCGACGAACCGGGCTTCCAAGGTCTTCAGCCCACCGCATACTCGACCATCTGGTCCAACTTCGGTGGCTGCACCGCAGCGGCCGCGATTACACGCTCGGGTTGCGGCTCGTGGAACTCGGCTCGTTGGCCGTGTACCAGGACAGACTTCACTCAGCTGCGCATCCGCACCTGTACGAATTGCACCGGCGTACCGGACTGATCGTCGAGATGACGATTCTCGACGGCTCAAATGTGGTGTGCCGCGCCCACATGGCAGGTCGTTTCGCCAGCATGATTCCGAATCGGATCGGTTTCAGCACGCGCGCAGACGGAACTCTCGTCGGCAGGGTCCTCCACACCTTCAACAACGAGCGAGGAGAGGCGGCCGACGAGGTCCGAAAAACCGGCGTGGGATACGGCCGTGACACGCCGATCGACGGATTCGGCACGATCGCCACTCCGATCGGCCCGATCGGCGTCGCGACCTCCGCGCTGTCGATCTGCGGACCGCTCCGACAAATGCCGCTCGACGAGCGAAACTCGCCTCTCACCGGGCTTCTTCGGGAAACAGCCGCTTCCCTGTGGCGAAATGCGGGCGTCCGGACCACCGAAAGCATGCGAGCTCAGTAGACACGAAGACTAGGCACGAAGACTAGGCACGAAGACTAAGCACGAAGACTGGGCACGAAAACCTCGACAGCACAATTCTATTGGCGTGGGGCAGAATCTGGGGAGTTGTACCTCCGCACGCTCAGATCAACTTCCAACTACCGGCATTGACGGGCTGCGGCAAGCCGAGAGCGTTGGCGTCGCCTTGCGCGAATCGAGCGGCGGCCTCATCGATGTCATCGAGCAACTGAGCGGCGAGGTCGATCTCCATCTGAAAATGGCGGCCTATCCATCGCAGACTCATCTCGGTAAATGCCCAGGCGGGTTCATTCTCCGAGTTATCGGCGTGTTCGATTGCCTTGAGCTTCTTTGCCTCGAGGTTGTCGATGTGATCGAGCACTATCGACTTGAGCTGATCGGGGTCGTTGAGGTGGCCGACCCACAGTCTCAACATCACTCCATGTTTGAGAACGGGGGTTTCGATCTCCGATCGGCGTGACCATGATCTGAGAGCCTCGATACCGGATTCGGTTATCGTGAACACTCGTCGACGACGCCCACCCGACTCCGAAACCTCCCGCGAACTGACGAATCCCAGCGTTTCCAGCTTTTTGAGCTCGGTATAGACCTGGCTCACCGACGGGCTCCAGTAATAGAACCCGATGCTCCAGTCGGCCCAGCTTTTCAGATCGCTGCCACTGAGTTCTTCTCCGAATGTGAGCATTCCCAGCACTGCCCAACTTGTCGCGGGCAATGCCGGGTAACACGCAGTTGCGGGATCAGGCACCGGCCCAGACTAACAAGACGTCGACCACCTGACACCGACTTGCCCACCGAGTGGTCTGTTCACGAATTCGTGCAATCAGAAAAGGTTCAATCGCAGTTCGGAGACACCGCGGATAAAGGCCGTGCCACCCCACGTCACTCCACCGTCGACGAGCTCGGTCTTCGGCGCTTTGTCGATCAACGCATTCAGGATGGTCTTGATCTCCAGCCGGGCCAACCACGCACCGAGGCAAGCGTGCGCACCGTGACCGAACGTGATGTGGTCCCGGACATTTGACCTCGACCAGTCCAATCTGTCCGCGTTCGGACCGAATCGAGTTTCATCGCGGTTTGCCGACGCCAGCCACGTCACAATGTGATTTCCGGCCGGAATCACCGCATCTCCCACCGCGTAATCCTCGGGAGCAATGCGAATCATCAACTGCGCCGTCGGCTCATAGCGCAGGACTTCTTCTACCGCGTGATCGAGCAGTGCCCTGTCGTCGACGAGTCGTTCCCACTGATCACGATGGCCCATAAGTGCATTCATGGTGAGACCGACCTGATTGACTGTGGTGTCCAGTCCGGCGATGACCAAAGTCTGCACGGTAGCGGCAACTTGATCCGGCCCGATTATCTCGCCTTCGTCGCCGGCGGAGATGAAGTCCGACAGGATGTCGTCGCCAAGATTGTTGCGCTTCCAAGCGATAACGTCCTGAAGGTGTGCCGAGAAATCACGCTGAGCGGAAATGTAGTCGCTGGTCTGCTCGGCAGTCAGAAACGGATCGAGTAGGTTGAGTCCCTTACGGGTCCACTCGAACATCGTATCGGTGTCGGCAGGTACGGGGATACCGAAAATTTCGCAGACAAGGCGAATCGGTAGCGGATGAGCAACTTCCGTCACCAGCTCGATCTCGGAGCCCCGTCCATGATCGGCAAGCAACTCGTCGACGATTTCCTTCGCCCGCGCGTCGTAACGCTTGATTGCCCTGGGCGTGAACGGGCGCGCCAGTAGCTTGCGCAATGCCAGATGGTCCGGCGGATCCAGCTTCGACAACGATGGGCGCAACAAGTAGGCGTCGCTGCCACCGGCCGCCTTGATCCGCATATTGCGCGGTGCCTCGAGTGCATACTGTTCCGACGAACTCAGCGACTTGTCCGCCAGTGCGCGTTTCACGTCGTCGTAGGCGAAAAGCATGTATACGCCATTCGAATGCTGTTGTACCGGAGCAACTTCTCGCGCAATCGCGTACCGCGCGTACGGATCGGACAGGAAGCCTGGCTCCGTTGGATCGACCAATCCCGTTCTGAGCCAATCCGTTGTGTCATGAACCGCACGCTCCGAACCCACCGGCGAAGTCATAGCCAACCTCTCGTCCTCGACAAAATCACTCACACAAGATCTGGCAGATCATTGACGCCCTCGTAAAAATCCACAGCCGAATACCACTGGTGACGAGCGTCAGCGCTGCGCTGAACTGAACTGAACTGCGCAGAGCTTCACAGTCGGACTACGAGGCAACCAACAAACCGCCCGCTGTATGGGAAATGAAGTCGCGCTCCGGACGTCGGGTTGCCACATTCTCACTGAGCGGGCGGGAAGGTGCGCTCCTTGCTGCTCGAGGACAGAATTCCCAGACGTCTTCGCCGTGAATCAGTAAGGCGGCGAGATCAATTCCGGGCAATCGTCCCGAGAAGTGATGCGAACCGGTGTCGAAGCAGATTGGAAATTGCGCATGACCGAATATGTGAACCGCGCTGTGCGAGTCGTTCGAGCTCCCCGCGGCTTGCCTGTCGTAGAAGATTTTCGGATCGACGAGGTTCCGATCCGGCCGCCCGCGGACGGCGAAGTTCTGTTCCGCGCCCACTATCTTTCGATCGATCCGGCGATACGAAGACGCCTACCGTCCACCAGCTCTGCCCCCGGGCCGTTGGGAGCTGTTGCCGGTATCGGCGACGTCGTCTTGGCTGGAGTGGTGCCTGCGCACTCCGGTTTGGACGGCATCGCAGTCGGCGAAGTGATTTCTTCGCGGCATCCTGACTTTGCGGCAGGTGATTTGGTTCGAGGCGGCACGCACTGGCAGGTTTATCACACAATCAAAGGCGCTGCCCTGGACCGCATACCGAGGGAGAATCGAGCTTCCCTAGGAGATGAACTCGGAATTCTAGGACAGCCAGGATTTGTCGCACACTGCGGAATGCGGTTGGTCGCCGACGTCCGAGAGCGAGACACAGTCGTGGTTTCGGCGGCCGGCGGAGCAGTCGGCATGGTTGCAGGCCAAATCGCGAAGCTGGCGGGCGCCCGGGTGATCGGAATCGCCGGGGGTGAGAAGACCGAATACGTTGTGGAGGAATTGGGGTTCGACGCCTGCATAGATAGGAAGACGGCGAACATCGGCGAGCAGTTGGACGAATTGTGTCCGAAGGGCGTCGACGTCTATTTCGACAACGTCGGAGGCTCGATCACGCGAGCGGTTTTCGATCGCATGGCCGATTTCGGAAGGGTCGTCGTGTGCGGAATGATCAGCGAATACAACCAGGATGAAAGCGAAGTCGGGCCTCCCCTACGCCCTGTACTACGCAAACGTCTACGCATCGAAGGGTTCATCTGCTACGACCACTACGACCGGTACCCGGAGTACCGGGCGTGGGCGTCCGCTCGAATCGCCGAAGGTGGACTGCGCTACCGCAACGATGTCACCGAGGGCATCGAAAATGCCCCAGCGGCCTTGATCGGGCAGCTTTCGGGGCACAACCGGGGGAAGCAGTTGGTGATGATTTGACAAAGGGAGACCACACGTCGTTGTGTGGTCTCCCTTTTCGATTCGTTCAGCCGATCAGGCGTCAGCCTCTGGGCCGAGCATCTACCTTGTCGTCATCGTCGTCGCGCTCGCCGGTTGCGAGCTGGACGCCGGATTTCTCGATGCTGCCGTCAGCACCTGACTTCCCGAGGTCGATCGGTGCATCACCGGTCGCAACCTCTTCGGCCTCAGGCTCTTCCGGTAGCGGCTTCTTGAGACTCAGGATGATCGAGCCTGCCAACACCACGATGATCACCGCGAGGCTGACCAGTGAGGGAATCTCGGGGATCGACGTGCTGATCACCTTGTGGCTGGCCTGCATGATCAGCTTCACGCCGATGAAGGCGAGGATGATCGACAGACCCTTGGACAGGTAGTGGAACTTCTCGAGCAGGCCCGAGAGCAGGAAGTACAGGGCACGCAGACCCAAGATCGCAAACGCGTTGCTGGAGTACACGATGAATGGATCGTCACTCACTGCCAGCACTGCCGGGACACTGTCGACTGCGAACACGAGGTCGGCAGCTTCGATGGCGACGACGACGGCGAACAGTGGTGTTGCGACGCGCTTTCCGGCTTCCTTGACGAAGAACTTGGTTCCTGCGTATTCCTCACGGACCGGCATGATCTTGCGCAGCAAGCGAACTGCCAGCGAGGTTCCCGGATCGAAGTTCTCGTCGTCGTCCTTGAGCAGCTTGTAGGCGCTGTAGAGCAGGATGGCGGCGAAGACGAACAGCACGGCCGTGAACTTGCTGACCACGGCAACGCCGGCGGCGAGGAAGATACCGCGGAAGATCAGGGCGCCGATGACACCGAAGAACAACACGCGGTGCTGGTATTCACGGGGCACCTTGAAGTAACCGAAGATCAGGGCGAACACGAACAGGTTGTCGACGGAGAGGCTCTTCTCCAACAGCCAGGCCGTGGTGAATTCGACGCCCGAGTTCACCCCCAAGGTCAGGGTGACGACCACCGCGAATACGAGAGACAAACCGACCCAGAGTGCACTCCACCAGGCCGCTTCCTTGAAGCCGATGACGTGCGCGCCGCGGTGGGCGAGCAGGTCGATGAGCAACATGACGACGATGACTGCGGCGAACGCGGCCCACGCCCACATGGGAACGTTCATCGCTGACCACCTACCCGAATGGCACTGATGACTGCGGTCACGGGGAGCTCCTTCACTGGGTTCGGACGGCCGTCTCGCCGTCTTCTCCAGTGTTCCTTGCCGACTTCTATCCATCCCGGTCGAAATATCGACGACTTTCACACCTGAAGTTGCCGAAACCATGCAATCTGAGGGTGTTGCGTCCGAAACCGCCGCTGGACGGCATCTTGTTCTAGCCTGGCAAGCATGAGCACCTCGTTGTACTACTCCGCCGTCCGCACCACACCGCTGACCGACGACGAGAAGGCCGAAGTCGACCGACTCATCGCCGTCCACAACGACGAATTTCCGTTCGACTACGAGGTCCTGGACCTCTATCCGTCGGATATCCCCGACACTCTGCTCAACGGTTCGACAAAGATCTCGAGCGACCCGACCGAGGTAATCCCTTCGCTCGTCTACTGGTTCAACGCTCTGACCGAACTCCGGCGAGCGGTGCCCGACGCAGACTGGGACGTTTCACTCGACGACACCCCCGCCGATTGGGATGACAGCTCCGGCTATTCGCTCCCCGGGCTCGACGACATGCAGTAGCGAGTCACGGGTTCGCCAGGAGGGCGGCTCCGTAGCTCTCCAGCGCGATGAGCGCCAACTCTGTTGGCAGCCGACGCTGGTCCACGCTGCGGTCTAACAGCTTTTCGGCCTGATCGAGTCGATACCGCACGGTGTTCTTGTGCAGACCGAGCGCCACGGCGGTAGCGGCTGCAGTGCAATTGTTCTCGTAATAGACCCGAACGGTGTCACGGATACGCGTCGTGACACCGTCCGCGCCGGCGAGGCCTTTCAATTCCCGGGCCACCAACGCACGCAGTTCGTCCAGATCTTCGGTGAGCAGACAGGGAACCTGAACATCTTCGTAGACGGTGACCCCCGGCGAACCCGTCGAACGGACCGCGATGCGCTGCGCGGCGAGAGCCTCGCGGTGACTGCGCGCGAATCCTTCCATTCCGTAACCGCTGGCCCCCACCGCGACACGGAGATCCGAATTCCGAGCACGATCGAGCGCCGCCCACTCATGGTCGTCGAAATGCGCGACCCACGACCACACCTCGCGCGCCCCCGAAGGCAGCGTCAGCACGCGCTCGGCATTCGACTCGTCCACAAAGGAACGCGCATACGAGTCCAATCGGGCCAATACGTCGGCGGCCGGATCGGTGTCGTCCGTCCAGAGAACAAACGCAGTGTGGTGGCGCCGCATCGGGTAGTCGAGAATCTGCGACACCTCATCGGAGTGAAGTGCTTCGCCTGCGACAATCGCGTGCACCGTCTCGGACCGACGCGCAAAAGCGCCGCGCGCCAAGCTCTCACGCTCCTTCGCATACGTTGCCACCAACAATTCGGTGGTCACTTCCAGCCATCTCATCGCCGAACCCCACACTCGGACCAGAAGTGCGCGCTTGAGTTCCGGACCGATCGGGAGTGCTTCTATCGACTCGTCGACGAAGCCCAGCATCGCGAGGCGTCCGGCACCGTAGATCTTGAGCAGGACTCGAAGATCCATACCGCGCCTGGCAACGGTGAGTGCAAGCGCAACCGACTCCGGCGGCGGCGTGACCTCCTGGGAACCGCCCGCGATCGCGGCCACGATGACTCGAAGCTGCGCCGCAGTGCTCGCATCCACATCGCGTCGTAGCTCCCGATCACCCGCCACTTCAGGATTGGCCACCGCAATGGCGTCGTCGATGCGTTGAACGAAACCGTCGATCACCTCCGGCTGGAGATAGATGGGCGCGAGATTTGCAATCCAGCCGTCCAACTCCGATGTGTCCATGGCGCCTCCCCGACTTGTCACCCTGATTGTGACTTAGTCACAAATCTATCGTCTCACTTCGGCCAAGAAGCCCTAGCAACCCGGTTTCGACTGGTCCACAATCACATCCCTGCAGATTCATCTCACTGCAACCAACCCCTATCTTTGGAGACGCTGGAGTAAATGAACAAACCTTTCGACGGTCAGGTAGTGGTCATCACCGGCGGCGCCCGGGGCATCGGATACGCCACCGCGAAGCGGCTGATCAGCCTGGGTGCGACGGTCGCGATCGGCGACATCGACGAAGCCACTCTCGCGCGAGCAGCCAAGGATTTGGGCATCCGCACGTTCGGGCGCCTCGACGTCACCGACCCCGCCTCGTTCTTCGACTTCCTCGACACCGTCGAAGGTGAACTCGGCCCGATCGACGTGCTGGTCAACAATGCGGGCATCATGCCGGTCGGACGGATCGTCGACGAGGACGACTCCGTGACCAGACGCATCATCGAGATCGACGTCCTCGGCGTGATCACGGGAACCAAGCTCGCATTGCGACGGATGCTTCCGCGCGGACGTGGACACGTCATCAACATCGCTTCGCTTGCAGGCGAACTCCCGTGCCCCGGTTTGTCGACGTACTGCGGCGCCAAGCATGCGGTGTTGGGCTTCACCGATTCTGTCCGCAAGGAAGTTCGTGGCACCGGAGTTCACATCTCGTCCGTGCTGCCGACGCTCACCAACACCCAACTCACCTCGGGCACTTCGGGAATGAAGGGATTCCGAGAGGTTCAGCCGGAGGAAATCGCCGAAGCCGTCGTCGGCTTGATCACCAAACCGCTTCCACGCGTACGTATTACGCGGGTGTCCGGGCTACTCGTGCAGGCACAGGGCTTCTTCCCCCGGCGGCCGTACGAGGCATTGAGCCGACTGTTCGGCGTCGAGACGCAGTTTCTCGGCGACGTCGACACCGCGGCACGTGCTGCCTACGAAGAACGCGCCCGCGCAAGCTGATCAGGTCAGCTCGGTGGCCGGCCAGTCGAGCAGCTTCGCACCCAGTACGGCAGCGTGGAGCGCGAAGCTGTCGTTGGGATCGTTGACGTTCTGACCGGTGAGTTCACGGATGCGGTCCAACCGGTACGTCACGGCGCGGACGGACAAATGCAGGTCTCGGGCGGTCTTAGCCGTATTGCCGCCGGCGGAAAAGTACGCGAGCAGTGTGTCGATCATCGGTCCAGCGCCACCACGCGCCTCGAGCAGCGGTGTGAGAAGGGTATGGATCAGGTCGGTGACCGCCGGTCTGTCGTTGACCAGAACCCGGTAGACCAGCAGGTCACGAGCATCGATGATCGGTGCGGTCAACGACAGGCGCTGCGCCAGGTCCAGTGCGTCCAGCGCCTCCCGGTACGACGCCACCACGCCCGAAGCGGTGGTTCGAGGGCGCCCGACAGCGATCTGCCACGTGCCGTCCAAAGGACGCCGCTGCAACTGCACTCGCCCGTCGTCATCGGTCCCCGGCCCGAGAGCCGACCGAATCCCTGCCAGCACGTGGTCGACGGCATCGCGATCCGGCGCCGCGAAAACGACCACCAGTTTGCCGCTCTTGCTGGCGACCAACGCATCGGCGTCACCCTTGCTACCCAGAACGGCACGTTCGACGGCGCGCACCAAAGGGTTGTCGTCGGTGAACTCACGGGCGGCGGTCACTACCGCCACGGCATGCGGACCACTGAGGTGGAGACCGAATCCTGAAGCGCGATCCAACAATCCGACGACGTCAGCGCCGCCGGTCAACAAGTCGTCGACGAACTCGCGGCGTGCCGATACCTGCGAGCGGACCAGAGAACGTCTGGCCAACTGAAACCCTTCGGCCAGTTCGGCGACGGCATCGTCGACGGCACGCAGCATCACTTCGCCGGCCGCGACGACGGCATTCGGATCCGATTGTGCCGCAATAACAGCAGGCAGTTCACGCCACAGACGCCAGGCCGAGGAGAGATACAGATCGAGCAGGGCTCGCAAGGCGACACCCTGCTGCGCTGCTTCTTCCCCGCGAGCGCGGAAGCGGTGCAGCTGGCGACGCTGCAGCGGTTTCCCTTCACAGACAGCGTCGCTGAGCACGTCGAGGAAATCACCCAGCAGTTCGACGGGCAGGCCACCAGCGTCATCGGCCCCCGCCGCGGCAACCCGGCGTATGGCGTCGTCAGGTACCCCGGTTCGGCTCACCCTCGCATTCTCTCACTGCCGGCAGCATTGCCTGGCGTCACGAAAGGCGCATCGAACCCGTGTCGATGTACCGCTGATGGAACGAGAATGCCTCGCCCAGGATGTGCGGCGTCTGCCCCGCACCCGGTTGAGCGTCGGCGCGAGCGATGTAATCGTGGAGCAGTGGCCGGAATTCCGGGTGAGCACACTTGTCGACGATCAGGCGCGCGCGTCGCCGCGGCGACAGACCTCGCAGATCCGCCAACCCCTGCTCGGTCACCAACACCTGAGTGTCGTGCTCGGTGTGGTCGACGTGCGGAACCATCGGCACGATCGCCGAGATCTCACCGCCGCGGGCCGTCGACGGGCTCAGGAACATGGACACGTAGCCGTTGCGGGCGAAGTCCCCCGAGCCGCCGATTCCGTTCATGATCTTCGTCCCCATGACGTGCGTCGAGTTCACGTTGCCGTAGATGTCGGCCTCGAGCATGCCGTTCATGGCGATGATTCCGAGCCTGCGCACCACCTCCGGGTGGTTGCTGATCTCCTGCGGACGGAGCGTGATGTGGTGGCGGTAGAAGTCGATGTTCGCGGTCAGTTCTTCGATGCCCTCTTCGGTGAGCGCCAAAGCCGTCGACGACGCATGCGCGACGGTTCCGTCCTTGATCAGCTTCAGCATCCCGTCCTGGATGACCTCGGAGTAGCAGGTCAGGCCGCGATACGGCCCCCGATCGAGCCCTCCGAGCACCGCGTTGGCGACATTGCCGATGCCCGCCTGCAGCGGAAGCAACGTATCGGCCGGCATCCGTCCGGCGCGCACCTCGAAGTCGAAGAATTCCAGGACGTGGCCGGCGATCGCCTCACTGACGGCATCGGGTGCAGTGAGAGGGCTCGCGCTGTCACGGCAGTTGGTCTCGACAACGGCCACAACCTTCGTGGGATCCACTCGGAACGTGGTCTGGCCGATCCGGTCCTCGACACGAATGATCTCGAGCGGCTTGCGATGCGGCGGCAGCGCGGTGCCGTAATAAACGTCGTGAATACCTTCCATCGCCTCGGGCACCCACGAGTTGACTTCGAGGATGACCCTGTCGGCGACGTCCAGCCAGGTCTTGTTGTTGCCAATCGACGCGGAGGGAATCAGTTCCCCCGATTCGGTGATACCGGCGACCTCGACCACCGCGACGTCTACGTTGCCGTAGTAGCCCTCCCACACCTGCTGAGCCACGTGGGAGAGATGGATGTCCACGTAGTCCATACGACCGTCGTTGATCCGGCGACGTGCGGTGGCCTCGGACTGATACGGCATGCGCAGCGCGATTCCGTCGACCTCCGCGAGCAGCCTTTCGGTCTCGGTGGACACAGAAGCGCCGGTCAGGAGATTGATCGTGAAGTTCGATCCGTTGCCGCGGGTCCGGTGAATGCGCTCGGCCAGGGCCGGAATGACAACCTTGGGTGTACCGGCGCTTGCGAAACCGCTGATCGCGACGGTGTCGCCCGGGTTGATGAACTTCACGGCGTCGGACGCGGACATCACCTTCGACGCAAACGCTGTGGCGCGAATGCGGTTGGAGGTGGCGTTGTGCCCGGTCTCACCGAAGGTTGAACTCACGGCACCAGGATAAACAGGGCACGTCGAAGCGATTTACGGGGATAACCCAGACAGAATCGCTCCGACGTGCTATGAGCACCGATCAGTTGACGACGCCGTACACGCCTTCGCCGACCAGGCTCGCAATTCGATATTTCTGGATCTTGCCCGACCCTGTCAGTGGGAACGCCTCCGCGCTGAACCACTCCTTGGGCGCCTTGTGGCGCGCCAGTCGCTCGGTGCAGAACTCGACCAGTTCAGCGGCGGTCGGTTGGTCGGACTCGTCCTTCCAGCGGATGACGGCGACAACTCGCTCACCCCACACCTCGTCGGGCACACCCACGACCGCCACGTCGAGAATCTTCGGATGTGTGAAGATCACGGACTCGACCTCACGCGGATAGATGTTCTCACCGCCGCGGATGATCATGTCCTTGAGGCGGCCGGTAACCCGGACGTATCCACGTTCGTCCATCGTCCCCAAATCGCCGGTATGCAACCAACCGTCCTTGTCCACGGTGTCGGCCGAAGCCTCCGGATTACGGAAGTACTCGGTCATGACGAGGTACCCGCGCGCGCAGATCTCGCCTTGTTCGCCGAGCGGCACGCTGTCCCCGGTCACGACGTCGGAGATCTTCACCTCGACCTGCGGCAACGCGAGTCCGACCGTCTCCGACTTGTCCTCGGGGGTGTCGGCCGGGCTGGTCTGTGTGATGACGGGGCTGGCCTCGGTTTGTCCGTAGACGATGCTGAACCCCGCCCCGAAGGCCGACTCCACCGTGCTGACGAGTTCGGGCGGGACCGACGACCCGCCGGATACGACTACCGAACAGGCCGAGAAGTCGCGGCTCGCGAAGCTGGCGTCGTTGATCATCGCGATCAGCATCGTCGGCACTCCACTGACCACGTCAGCGTGAAAGCGTTCCGCCGCATCGAGAACCGCAGTCGGATCGAAGTACTGGATCAGGCCGATCGACATTCTTCGCTGCGCGGCGCCGAGAACCAGGATGCCGCACCCGGCGGTGTGGAACAGCGGCATGGCCGACACAACCGAACCCCGCTCAGGGAATCGGCCTCTCCGACTCACGAAATCGGCATTGTTGACCAATCCTCGGTGATGCAACAGAGCACCTTTGGGAACCCCGGTGGTTCCCGACGTGTACTGGATCTGCGCATTGTCGTCAGGCGAGACTTCGGGCAGAGCGCCCCGCTCGCCCGCCCAACCTCGAACCTGGCGATCCCACTCCTCGAAGTTGACTGCGAGAACTTCTTCTCCCGAAATCGAAATCGCCTCGGATGCAACCGCTGCCATATCGCCACCGCGGAACTTTCCGGTGTGGAAGAGCCCCCGAGACTGGGACTGCGACAAGACGTACGCCAGCTCCTCCGCACCCAACGCCGGATTGGCGGTCACCAGAACCATCCCGGCGAGCGCGGCGCCGTATTGCAGAATCATCCATTCCGGAACGTTCGGAGCCCAGACAGTGATCCGATCTCCACAGTCGAACCGAGACAAGAGATAGTGCGCACACCCCTCTGCTTCGTCGAGAAGCTCCGCGAAGGTCCACGTGCGATCGGTTTCAGCCGCCCCGGAAAGCGAATGCGATTGCGTCGGAACCACTTCTCTGATTGCAATCAGATTCGGCGAGTCCGCGGCGCACTCTCGCAGCAGCCCACCCACCGTTTGCTCCTCTATCGGGTCAGACACGTCAGCGGGGAAGTACGACGTTTCGAGAACACTGCTCATCTCACATCCACTTTCTATCGAGGAGGGGTGTCGGACGCGGGGAGCGGCCCGCCTCCGTCTGGAATCTTGCGTCCGGAATCGCGGTACTGAACCGCGGCATGGAATCCGTCGCGCTCGGCAAAATCCTTGAACCAGCGCCCCTCCGGGGAGTGACGCGTAATTCCGTCGAACAGGGTTGCCAGTACCTGGGTGCCTTGCAATCCCATGTTGTCGTACGCCTGGTTGATCATCATCTTCTGCATGGCCAACTGATTGAGCGGAACACCGGCGATGCGATCCGCCAACGCTTCCACCGCCGAGTCCAATTCGTCGGCCGGCACCGCTTCGAGCGCCAATCCCCAGTCAGCCGCAGTGACACCGTCAATGGTGTCTCCCGTCAACAGCATTCGCTTGGCACGCTGGGCTCCGAGCCGGTACACCCACATCGCCGTCGTCGGGCAACCCCACACACGCGCAGGCGGGTATCCGATGCGAGCGTCGTCGGCCATGATCAGCATGTCGCAGGACAGCGCAATGTCACTTCCACCGGCAATCGCATATCCCTGAACCTTGCAGATCGTCGGCTTGAGCGATCGCCAGAGCGTGAAGAAGTCGTCGGTGTTCTGCTTCATCCCGCGAAAGTCCTTGATGGGGTCCCAGACCGGGCCCTGGTTCCACTTTCCGTCAAGGTCACCTTCGGCAAACTTCTTGAGGTCGTACCCGGCACAAAATGCCTTGCCCGCACCTTGCAAGACGATCACACGGACCTCGTCGTCGTCATTGGCTGCTGCCACCGCGTTTCGAATGTCAGACGGCATCCGGTCGTCGATCGCGTTGAGCCGATCGGGGCGGTTGAGCGTGATATACGCTTTTCCGCCGGACGTCTCGTACTTCAGGGTCGCAAAATCCGTCATCATCGGTCCTGTCGACAGAGCGCGCCTCGCTCGGAACGAGTTACGCTAGTTCTGGGTGAGGAGCAGGCGTACGACGCCTGCCCATTGACTGATCGAACGACGCGCAGACGCGTCGCTCTTCTGCACTGCCCGGGACAGCGCCAAACCACGGAGCATCAGCACCGTCAGATCTGCAATCTGCGAATAGTTCTCGGAAGCAACAATTTCGGGACCGAAAGCATCGTGGACAACTCGCCGCAGATCCCGCCCGGCGATTCGCTCCGATTCCCGGAGCACCTCGGCCAACACCGGATCCGTCCGCGCTGCGGACCACAGTTCGAGTTCCGCTTGAAATGGCGGCTGAGTCAACGCCGAATACAGAGCGGAGATCGAGTTCTCGATCGTGTCAACCGACGAATCCTGCCGAGACATGGCAGCTCTTACCGCCACCTCGTTCCGTACGACGATGTTCGACACCAACGCCGCAGTGAGCTCCTGCATGTTCGGAAAGTGGTGCAGCAGAGCGCCCCGACTGACTCCGGCAGCGGTTTGCACCGACTGCGCCGTCAGAGATGAATAACCGTCCGCTATCAGTAAATCCGTTGCCGCATCGAGAATCCGGTGGCGCGTCGCTTCGCGCTGCGCATCGCGCAGGGTCACGGTCTCACCTCCAACTTCTCGAGTGGCATGGATCACAGTTTCACAGTCCATTCAGACTGTCAATGGCCGAAAGCCTCCGGCGTACTCTCGATGCACCGGCCCTTCGGACTGATCGGAGCAACACGTGACGACCTCACCGCCGACCGTCTCGCTGACGCTCGACCAACTTGCTTCACGCGCTGCTTCCCTGATCACCCACGACGGTCGGAGAATCCTCGGCATCACGGGCGCACCGGGAGCCGGAAAGTCGACGGTGTCACAGGCAATTGTGCGGAAATTAGGTTCTCGTTGCTCCATCGTCGAGATGGACGGTTTTCATCTTGCCAATCGGGAACTCGACCGACTCGGCAGGCATGAACGCAAAGGCGCACCGGACACCTTCGACGTCGACGGCTACGCGGCTCTACTACGCCGACTCCGAGCCTCGAACTCGACGGTCTATGCTCCGGTCTTCGATCGCGAGTTCGACGAATCAATAGGCAGCACAACGGCTGTCGATCCATGTACACCGCTGATAGTCACCGAGGGGAACTATCTCCTCCTACCCAGTGGTGGATGGCAGGAAGTGCGAGCAGCACTCGACGAGGTCTGGTATCTCGACGTTCCGGAGGAAACTCGGACGAAGCGCTTGGTGAAACGCCACAGCCGCTTCGGAAAGAGTTCCGAAGCGGCTGCAGAGTGGGTGAAACGGGTAGATCAGCCGAACGCCGAGTTGATCAGCGCAGTCAGGCCACGCGCGGATCTGATCGTCAGAATCGAACGGTCCGAGCCTCAGTGATGTCAGCTGAAAACCTAAGAACCGCCGCCGGTTCCGAGAAAAGTGGCCAGCCCGGCAACTCCGGCGATTCCGCCGAATATCGCCGCCAATGCACCGGCGACGGTGATAACGCTGTCGAGCGCTTTGAGATCGGTGTCGGATGAACCCATGGCAGTCTCCTGGAGTCAGAATTGAAAGTGGGGTTGAATGTGCGCCGAAGTGCGCAATGTTGCACACGTCACTTTACCGGCATTCGCGACCCGAATCAACGAAAATTCTCTCTAAACATGTTGCACTGCAACATATTTAAACAGCAGCTTGCAGGTCCACCGAGGCACGACGACGGCCACCGTCCCGCAGCGCGGGCAGGTGGCCGTCGTTGGATATTGCCGAGGAGTCAGACGCTCGTCACATGCATGACGTGCTTGGCCCTCGTGTACTCCGCCAGTGCGAGCTCCGACAGATCCTTGCCGTAACCCGACCCGGCGAAGCCACCGTGAGGCATCTCAGCGGCGAGCATTCCGTGGGCTCCCACCCAGACGCAGCCGAAGTCCAGTTCGGCCGTCATCCTCATCGCGGTGCCGTGGTCGGACGTCCACACGCTCGACGCGAGAGCGTACTTGGTCCCGTTCGCAAGTTCGATCGCTTCAGCCTCGGTGGAGAACGACTGTACGGTGACAACCGGCCCGAATATCTCTTCCTGGACCAGCTCATCTTCCTGCTGCACCCCGGAAATAACAGTCGGTAGATAGAAAAACCCTGGTCCAGCTGGCTTTCCCCCGCCAATACATACGTTCGTATTTGCCGAGCGTCTCTCTACCAACTCCGCCACTCGATCACGGTGAGCGCGGCTGACCAGGGGGCCGAGACAATCGCCCGATTCCGGTCCGCCCAACCTCAAGTCCGCGGCCGCAGCCGTCAACTTCTCGGTGAACTCCTCCGCAACCTCCTCTTGAACGAGAATCCTCGTCGCAGCGGTGCAATCTTGACCGCTGTTGTAAAAGGCTCCGGCAACAATCCCCGCGACTGCGCCGTCGAGGTCCGCGTCGGCGAAAACAACGGCGGGTGCCTTGCCTCCGAGTTCGAGATGCAACAGCTTGACGTCTTCCGATGCGGCCTTTGCGACCGAAATCCCCGCTCTCGTCGATCCCGTCAGCGCAATCATCCGAGGAACCGGATGAGCGACGAGCGCGGCTCCGGTATCGCGATCGCCGCACACTACGTTCAACACCCCGGGCGGATAGATCTGCGCTGCAAGCACTCCCAGCATCACCGCGGTCTCCGGCGTCTCCTCGGCCGGCTTGAGCACGAGGGTGTTTCCCGTCGCGAGTGCCGGCGCGATCTTCCAGACCGCCATCATCAACGGGTAGTTCCAAGGAGCGATCGCACCGATCACGCCAATGGGTTCACGTCTGACATAAGACGTAGCACCCTCCGTGCACTCCATTGCGGCAACGCCCGGCAGAGAGCGGGCAATACCCGCGAAGTACCGCAGAAAGTCAACACACTGCGGGATCTCGTCGTCTCGCACCTGCCTGAGAGGCTTGCCGGTACTGCGGCATTCGACCTCGAGGAAATATTTCGCGTTTGCTTCCAGCGCGTCCGCGAGGGCCAGCAGCAACTCCTGACGGCGCGCAGGGGTGGACCGGCGCCAGGACCGCGCAGCCTTCTCGGACGAACGGCAGGCTCGGTCGACGTCATCGGCGGAACCGACGGCAGCACGGGCGTATACATTGTCGGTCACCGGATCGACCAGCACGGAAAGTCTACCTGCCGGGCTCTCGCACGTTCCGTTGATCACGTGACCAAACGCTGCGACAGTCATCGAAGTTTCCACCGTCATGAGCGCGATCCGGGGAGCGCGACGAAGAACTTCTTCGACGGCTCAACCGTCTCCCAGGTACCGCGAAACGACTGCGGCACGAAAAATGCTTCCCCAGCGGAGAATTCGCGACGGTTTCCATCGAGGTCGATCAGCGCCACCCGGCCGCTGATCATGATACAGACCTCGTCGTACGGATACGGGTCGCACAAGAGCGTGCCGGGCTCGCCTTCCCAACCACCGCCGAAGTATTCCCCGTTCGGATCTCCGAATGACCTCCATTCGGATTCCGACCAGTTCGGGCTCGCGTCGTCACCCCACTCCGGGATGAACCGCGTCCCCTGCCCTGGCCCGAACATTCGAATGCCGTTGACACTCATGTCATTTTTCCTTCGTGTTGGAGCTGGAAATTCGTGCAGCAAACAGATTCAGTACGTTTGCAGTTATTCGTTCGGTGAACGGATCGTGATGGATCAGCCCGTTCACCCATTCGGTGGAACCTGCGTTGAACACGGAGCCGAGACCTCGCTTGTGACAGGCGACCATTCCCGATCCGTATTCGAGATCACGAAGGTGATCTGGAGGCTCACTGCCATAGAAGCATTCGATGATTCCCTGCACTTCGGCGAAAGGCGCACCGATCGGAACTTTCCCGTTCCATTTGTCCCGCGAACCCGAAACTGCCGGCGCCATCGCGATGATCTCCAGATCCTCGGGAGCGCCGTCGACGCCGGTCGCATACGGCTGGCCCTTCCGGAACGTGAAATCCACGCCGTCCATCTCGAATCCGGCAACACAGATCGGGGCGATCCCGAAGTTGTCTCCGTAGTACAGGTCGGTTCCGTTCAACGCCCAATGATCCGGCCGGTATACCGTGAAACCGCCCGAAGACCTGGGAGTTGTTGCACCGTAACGATTGTAGACACCGGCCATGCCGGTCAATCCCATCGTCCACGCCCCCGGTCGGGCAACCTCGGGCGAATCCCACGCCGTCGTCACCCGGGTCGGGTCGACTTCTCGCATCGGATCGTCGAACGGATTCTTGTAACAGACTTGTGCGTCGTTTTCGAGGCGTACCTGCCACAGGAAGTTCCCGCCGAATCGCGCCAGACCACCACCCTCTTCGACGAAATCATCTATGCGGTCACGCATCTCCCAGGACCAGTACTCGTCGTGACCGACGACAACTGCGCATGAATATCCATGCAGCGCTGACGGATCGTTATGCAGATCGTGTTGTGTCACGTGGTGGACGCGGAACCCCTGCTCTTCCGCCCAGACCGTGAACGGCCTCTCGTAAGTGGCCCAGAAGGCGTCCGCATGGTGACGCGAGTAGCCGTTCACCCACGCCCATTCGTACGGCGGGTGACGGGGAATCCATCCGATTCCCGGTGTGTCGGTGTGGATGTTGCGTGCTGCACCCTCGGGTTTGCGCAACATCCCCCGCGCGACGGGACGCTGCGTCGAGGAAATCGGTGTCGGCACATCGCCGGAGCCGTCCGGAACACCTCGGTAGTGGTTTGCCCCACCCCAGTCGTTGTAGGCCAACATCGTGCTGGTGGTGTGAATGAGTACGAAGTCGGCATGCTCGGGTTCGCGCGCCTTGACGACGAAGAAGCCCTCCCGCTCAATAGTCACCCCTTCGTGGAGCATCCGGACCAGAACCAAGTACATGCCGGACGTCCATTTCGGATCTATCTCGACGGCAAGGGATTCCGCCCAGTCGCAGCCCACTGCGTACGCGCCGGCAGGCGTCTGCTGCTGCTTGCCCGGCAGACCGAAGTATTGCGCGACCTGTTGCGGCCGGGCGCCGTCTCGAACAATTTCGAGGTCGTATTCTTCTGCGGTGGTATGCACTCGGATCGAGACGGTGTCACCACCGAAGTACGAGAACCTGTCCGCATAGACCCATATCTCTGGAGCGCCCGGAACAATTCCGGGACGTTCGACCAACCCTCCGGGGACCGACCATGCGTATTCGCTCATGCCGACAACTCCTCGACCGAGTGTTCACGTACGCGCATCCCGCGGACCACGCCGAATGCGAAAGCCAACAGCAATGGCACTGCCAACAAGAAGTTTTGCGCGGTGGTCAACCCGGTCAGGTCACTCATGTTCATCAAGAGGTACCCGAGCGCGACGATCAACGCCACTGCAGCGAGCGAGGGTGCAATCAACCTCTGCCACAGACCTTCACCGCGAGAATCCTGCGAGAAGAACCTGAGCACGGCGACGGAAGTGAGAACCTGCAACACCAGCACACCGATGATCGTTGGTGTATTCGTCCACACGACTACTTGGGTGTACGGGTCTGCGGGCGTCAGCGCAAAGCCGGCGATTGCCGCGAATACCAGTGCGCCTTGTGTGATTCCGGCGACGCTCGGCGTTCCAGTGGTCGGCGAAACCCGTGCAAGCCCGGCAGGAAAGACTCTCGCGCGCCCCATGGTGAGCAGATAGCGACTGCAAGCATTGTGGAGGGCAAGGCAACCCGCGAAGAAGCTCGTGACGATCAACAGATGCATCACGTCGGTCATCATGGAGCCGGCAAATTCATTGTTGAGATCGAAGATCAGCTCGGACGGGTCACCGCCGAGTAGGTCGCCCATCCGACTCGGGCCGACGGCCTGCACGATCACCCAAGCACAGAATGCGTAGACCACAGCCAGAACAGTGACTGCTGTGTAGGTCGCACGCGACACTGTGCGTTTGGAATCGACAAACTTCCTCGCTGTAGATCGCCGTCTGCTCGAAACCGACGAAGGAGGTGAAGGTCAACACGAAGACGCTCGCCAGTCCGGCTGTCATGAAGGTCGACGGCGAAAAACTGTCGAGCGACAGTCCTTCGTGGCCGCCTTTCAACAGAACCGCCACACAGAAGACTGCGAGGACGCCGAGCTCGAGCGCCATCAAAACGGCCAGCACCTTCGCGCCGATATCGACCCTGCGATATCCCACCACCACGACCAGAACGGCGACCGCCAATGCGCAGGTGTAGACGGAAACGGTTACTCCCAGGAACAACTCGATCGTCGACGAGAGAAAGATGCCGCAAGCCACGACGAATCCGATCTGGCCACCGAGATAGCCGATGTAAGCCAGCACAGAGGCGCCTGCGCCGACTGTTTTTCCGAGCCCTTCGGTGATGTAGGCGTAGAACGCGCCCGCGCCGCGGATATGCCTGCTCATCGCCGTGAAGCCGACGGCGAACAGTAGATAGACGATCCCGGGAACGACGTACCCCACCGGAAGCGCAGAGCCGGAAACCATCAGGCCCAGTGGCGCGAATCCCACCAGGATCGTCAGTGGCGCCGCTGCGGCGATGACGAAGAAGACCAGATGACGGCTGTTGATAGTTCCGGCGCGCAGGCCCGAGGATGACGTGAGAGAACCGGATTCAGAATGCGTTCCTGCACCGGGAGGGTCGGTTTTTTCGGTCATGGGGAGGCTCCGCGAGTTAAGGCAAGTATGCGCCTGCCTGGTCAGGTTTCCCGAGGTTCGCCCGAATTTCTCTCGACGTTCGCCCGGTGTTCCTAAGAGAGTGCCGAATCGTTTCACCAGTGTCAATACCTGCGCTGAAACGATTCGACGTTTTGTTTTGAGGTGCCCCTCACCGGTGCACGCAACATGCCGAAACGATTGATCGATAGGCTGGAGACAAACCGACCAACGAGTAGAAACGATCCGCAGTGGCTACCCCTGTTTCGCCGACGCTTCGTGATGTCGCCAACGCCGCCGGCGTCGCGGTGTCCACGGTCTCCTATGCACTCAACGGCAAGGGCCGGGTCGACGCGGCCACTCGCGCTCGGGTTCAAGAGGTTGCCGACCGCCTTGGATACCGTGCCAATCGGTCGGCCCAGAATCTCAGGTCGGGTCGGACTGCCACCCTCGGACTGATGCTCCCCGCTCCCGACCAACTGTCATCGGCCGAGTACCTCAATTTCGACTGGTACGGGCGCGTGGCGACCGCCGCGACCCAGGCCGCATTCCACGCCGATCACTCACTCCTCCTACTACCGTCGATGAAAGATCCGAACGGACTGCGGCGCATCGAGATGGACGGCGTACTGGTCGTCGACCCGATGGTCGACGACCCACGCGTCGAGGTTCTGCAGAAGATCGGAATCCCCTCTGTCGCAGTGGGTCCTGGACACTCCGGGCAGTTCGGATACTCCGCTTCACCGGACCTCGCCTCCACCACGAAAACCCTTCTGAACCACCTCGCCGAACGTGGCGCAAGGGACATTTTCGTCCTCACCGCCGGAGATCATTCGGAGTGGACCCGCGCAACGACTTTCGCTTACTTCGAATGGTGCCGCGCCCGGGGAGTGGCACCACGCACCAGCGAGGATTTGACGTCGTTTGCGGGCGCCAGCACCGTCGGAGGCCTCATCGGCGCCGCGTATGCGGCCACCCGCGAGGCCCTCGACTCCCCGACTGCGCCTGACGCGATCCTGTCGTTGATTCTCGGTTGCGCCCCGGCAGCGGCGCGAGCGGCCCTCGATCTCGGGCTGTCGATTCCGGGTGACGTCTTGATTGCACAGGACAGCGACGAACCTGCCCTGCTGGTTTCCCAGCCCCCGATCACTGCCTTCGACTTCTTCCCCCAAGAACAGGCGGCAGCGGCCGTGCATGCACTGTTGGCCCTGGTCAACGGTGACGAACCCCCAGTTCAGAGCTATACGCGTAGCGAACTCCGCGTGCGCGCGAGCACGGCCCATTCGCTCACACCATAAATTCACCTGGCACCGATAGACTGATTTCCGAATTATCGTCCGTCGCCTGCCGAGAGGAATCAGGTCATCGCGCACCGCTCCCGCGACCGCTTGGCCGGGTATCTCGCCGTAGTGCTCGTCTGTGCACTCGCCCTCCTCACATCTGTCAGCAGTGCGACCGGCCTCGACCGCGATGTCGCTCCGGTCCGCATCGCCTACGCCGCGGCCGCAGACACTTTCGGCGATCTGTATCTTCCAGAAGGATCGGACGGCGACCTGCCGGTCGTCGTACTCATCCACGGCGGCGGATGGGCCCAGAAGAGCAATCTCGAGTACGCGGGCGCGTGGGCAAAAACCTTGACCCCGTACGGAATTGCGGTCTGGAACATCGAATACAGGCGCGTCGGCGGTCAGGGTGGTTGGCCGACCACGCTCTCCGATACCGTTACGGCCACCAACGCCCTGGCCGGCATCGTTCAGGAAAAGGCCTCCGGGCGACTGGATTTGAGCCGTGTACACATCGCCGGCTACTCCGCGGGTGGACAACTTGCCGCCTGGGTCGCATCGCGATCCCGACAGGGCGCAGACGCCCCGGAACCAAACCTCTCGGTGCCGGTTCGCTCGACGACGATCATGGCCGGCGTCTTCGACATGACGCTCGCCGCAACCGCGGGCAAAGATCGATTTGTTCGAAATCTTCTGGGCGGCATGCCTACCGATCATCCCGATCGCTACCGCATCGCATCACCGATCGAGCACCTCCCCACCGGCCTCCCCGTCACGGTGATCCACGGACTCGGAGACAAGGTCGTGTCGGTCGAACAGAGTCGGCGCTATGCCCGTGCCGCCCGAGCAGCAGGCGACGTGGTCGATCTGATCGAACTTCCCGGCGTCGGCCACGGCGAGTTCGGCAACCCGACGACCGACGCCTGGGCTATCACCAAGCAAGCAATAATCGGCCACATAAACGCCTCTTGAGCAGGTAATACGGACCACCGTGGTCTCAGCCGCTCGAAATAGAATTAGCTGAAACTCCAATGATGACGTACGGTGGGGTTATCAGAGGGCAGCCGTCAGTCAGGCAGCCGGTCGCTTCGCCCGGAACAACAGTTCCAGTATCCGTTCCAGGGGCAGACTTCCAGTTCGGTGCAAATCCGCGCCTTTGATCACTACGCACTTTCATCAGTCCCGCAGATTGTTGACCAGGCCGAAGGCTCCGACGAAGTCCGCCGCCAATCGCGTACCGACTGCACCAGTATCAACATGCGCTACACACCGCACGAGCCCAAAGACCCTGCGGTTCAAAGGAATACCTTGATCAACACCATGATTCACCCCGACGACACGAACAACCAGACGAACAGCAACTCGACGAACGGTCTACGGATCCCGACTTCTTCGGGCCGGATCCGCGAGCGCGGTATCGAAATCGTCTGCACCCTCTACCGTTGCAGCACCGACGAAGCCGCCGAGCTGTTGCTCCGACATTCTCAAACCAACAACCTCAAGGTCACCAGCCTGATCAAAGCGCTTGTCGCCCTGATCGACGAAGACACGTCCGGCACTGGTTACGGAAGCAGTAACACGCTGGCGTCTCACTTCTGGCTGCGTGAGATCAGAAATCTCAGCCAGGCCCACCGACGCAGCGATCATTTTCATCGCCATCTCGTCGGCGCGTAACCGGCGCTGAACGACAACTGACCTGAAACGACAGCTGGGGCAGTACACGGAAATCGTGTACTGCCCCAGCTTCGTGTGTTCAGTTGTCGGGCGGAGCCGATTCTCGGCGGTCAGGCGGTAGCCGATTCTCGGCAGTCAGGCGGAAGCCGATTCCTTGTTCAGGTCGTGCGGAGCACCGTCGGTATCGGTCGCTTCGTCCACGTGCTGCGGAGCGAAGAGCAGGCAGACGATGCTCAGGACGCACATGCCGATCAGCAGTGCGATGACCGGCCAGATGCTGCCGGTTGCCTTGTACATCAGCGTCGACACCAGCGGTGACAACCCACCGAAGATCGCGCCTGCACCCTGGTACGCCAACGAGATGCTCGTGTAGCGGGCCTGCGGCTTGAACATCTGTGACAGGACGGCGGCGATCGGGCCGTACGTGGCCGCCAGCACCAGTCGCATGACAGCGAAGGTCAGGAAGATCAGGAACACGGATCCGGACTTCAGCACCAGGAACTGCGGCGCTGCGAGAATCGCGACTGCCGCAAGGCCCCAGATGACGACGCGGACGCGTCCCACCTTGTCGCCGAGCCACGCCACGCCGAGAGTCGCGATCAACTCGACCACTGCAGCGACACTGAGCGCGTTGAGAATCAACGTCTCCGACAATCCGACATCGGGGTCGGTTGCGTATGCCGTGATGAAGGTCGTCACGAGGTAGTAGCCGCCGACTGCGACGGGCAGAATGCCGATGCCCAGGATGATCGGGCGCCAGTTGGTCACCAGCGCGTACTTGAGCGGGAGCATTTCCGGCACGTCCGCGGACTTCACCTCGGACTCGAAAACCGGGGACTCTTCGACCTTCAGGCGAACGACCAAGCCGACGAGAATCAGCAGCGCCGAGCAGAGGAACGGCAGACGCCAAGCCCACTCGCGCAGAGCGTCGTCGCCGAAGGTGGAGAGAATGCTGAAGAAACCTGTGGCCAGGAGCGCGCCGGCCGGGTTGCCCAGCTGAGCGAAACCGCCGTAGAAGGTCTTCTTGTCCTCGGGTGCATGCTCGACGGCCATCAGGACCGCGCCGCCCCATTCGCCGCCGACGGCAAAGCCCTGGACGAAGCGGAGCAGTACCAGCAGTAACGGCGCCCAGAACCCGATCGACGCGTAAGTGGGCAACATGCCGATGAGGAACGTGCCTGCACCCATCAGCGTCAAAGTCACAACCAAGGCGGTGCGTCGGCCCATCTTGTCACCGACATGGCCGAACACGATTCCGCCGAGCGGGCGAGCGAAGAAACCGACGGCATATGTCGCGAACGCCGCCGCAACGCCGGTCAGGCGGTCGGTTCCAGGTGGGAAGAAGATGTCACCGAACACCAGGGCGGCTGCCGTGGCATACACGTAGAAGTCGTACCACTCGATAGTTGTACCGACGAAGGCTGCAAATCCCGCCTTGCGGGCCTTCACGATCTGTTGCTCTCGGTTCATTACTTTTCCTCGGTGGTCGAAGTGCTCGACAATAGGTGGTTATGACCTGAATGTGCGAGTTCGCCGTCGATCCAGGTCTCTCGGACCTCGATCTGCGCAATCGCGTCGGCCGGAACCTCGAGGGGATCCGCGCCCAGAATGACGAAGTCGGCCCGCTTGCCGACCGAGATGCTGCCCAGCTCTGCTTCGCGGCCCAGCGCACGCGCACCGTTGAGGGTATGAGCCTGCAATGCCTGGTCGGCGGTGATGCGGAGTGCATCGGAGCCGAGCTGATGGCCCTGACGCGTCACACGAGTAACGGCTGCCTGAATTGCTTCGAGCGGCTTCGGCTCTGCGACGGGGGCGTCGGAGCTGATGGTCACGGGAACTTCGGCAGCGATGAACTCGCCTAGCGGGTTGAACCGCTCGCCCGGAGTGCCGATCGCAGCGGTGACGCCCTCGCCCCAGTTGTAGTAGTGCTGTGGCTGGTTCACCGGGTAGACGCCGGCCAGGTTCATCCTTGCGATCTGCTCGGCCGTCGGGAGTCCGCAATGCTCGATGCGGTGACGAGCGTCGGCGTCGGGGTGAGCCTTCTGCGCAGCTTCGATGGCATCGAGCACCATGTCGATGGCGGTCGGTGACTGAGCGTGCGTGGCGGTCTGCAGACCCACCGAATGTGCCTTGGCAATCAGCTCCGAGTAGTCCGCCGGCTCGTGGTAGAGCTGCCCGGTGCGGCACGGGTCGCCCACGTAGCCGTCGGGGAAGTATGCGGTCCAGCCTCCGAGTGTGCCGTCGGCGTAGAACTTGATGCCGCCGAACGCGAGCCGCGAATTGCCGAAGGCGCCGTGCATTCCCGTGTCGATGACGTGATCGAGGAGGTGGCTGAGCATGTACATGCTGACGCGGGTCTTGAGCTGATCCTGCTCGGCCAGACGCAGGTACATGTCGAATTCACGCCGGGTCACCTGGCAGTCACCGATGGTGGTGACGCCACCGGCCAGGAACTTGTCCTGAGCGACCGACAGCTGGCGAAGGTGCTCTTCCGGCTCGTCCTCGAGATGGAAGTTGGGGCCGTGATGGCCGACCTTCACTCCGTTGACGCCGGTGAGAATGTTGCACGCGGCGTCGGAGAGCTCACCGGTGAGTTCGCCGTCTTCATCTCGGAAGAACTCGCCACCGGCCGGATTCTCGGTGCTCGCGTCGATACCGTGCTTGTCGAAAGTGAAGGAGTTGACGACGCCGCCGTGACCGCTCGCGTTCATGAGGTAGACCTCGCGATCGGTGGCCACCTGATCGAGCTCTTCCTTGAGCGGGTGACGCCCTTCGATCAGGTTGCGGTGCTCGTAGCCGTATCCGCGAATCGGGACGCCCGCAGGTGCTGTGAGCGCCGCTTCCTGAAGTAGCGCAATGATTCCGGGGATGGAATGTGCCTTCTCCGGGCCACAGTCCACCCAGCTGAGCATCTGCCCGTACATCAACGGGTGTGCATGTGGATCGACGAAGCCGGGGACGACGGTGGCGCCGTCGAGTTCGACCACCGCGGTTGTGCGAGTGCTCAGCCGACGCGCCTCGGTGCGGCATTCCTCGAGCGTTCCCACCGCTGCAAAGCGGTTTCCGAACACCAGGAACGCTTCGGCTCCCACCGTGCTGTCGTCAACGGTGTGGATCTTGGCGCCGGTGAAGATCGTGCCGGTGGCGTCGAGAGGCGAGGCTTCGTGCGTGTGCAACTTGCGCATGGTGGTCCTTCGTCGAGATGGTGGTGCAGGTCACTGCGTGTTGAGCGAAAACTACGCCCTGACCTGGAGCTATGCAATGCATCAAAGTTTCAGACCAGGCGGTATACAACTTTTTTGTATGAGTTCTTGAGCATTTCTGCACTTATCCACATCATCCATGGCCACATGCGACTGTTCTAATAGGAAGCTCATACAGAAAAATCTCTGGAAAAGTTGGGGCAACCATGACGGTCGATCTCGATTCCAAGCTCATTGCCGCACTTCAGCGCAACGGGCGAGCGACGTACCGCGAACTGTCCGTGGCGGTCGACGCCCCACGAGCGGCGGTGTCCACCAGAGTGCAGGCGCTACTCGACTCGGGAACGGTGTCCGTAGTGGCCGTCGCGCACCCCGAACTTCTCGGGCTGAAGGCGCTTGCACACGTCTCGATCGCAGTGTCCGGACCGATGACCCCGGTGCTGGACGCGTTGATCGCATCCGAGGCCGCCGTCTACATCTCGGCAGTCAGCGGGCAGTACAACGTGATTGCGGAACTTCGGGTGCCCAGTCACGACGATCTGTACCGTGCCATCGCCGAACTCCGCTCACAACGTGGCGTTCGATCCGTGAGCACGCTGGTCTACGTCGACGTCATCAAGGGAATCTTCATGCCCGAGACCGCTTTACAAGCCGATATCCGACTCGACTCGACAGATGTCGCGTTGATCGAACTGCTCGAGCGCAACGGGCGAATGCCCTTTCTCGAGCTGGCCGAACACACCGGACTGTCGCCGAGCGCCGTGCGCAACCGGGTCAATCATCTGATCGCGAGCACGGCACTGCGCGTCGGCGCTGTCGTCAAGCGGCGAGGTGGTGGCCGAACGCTGGCGATGGGCATCGGCGTCAATCTGGGCTCACGGGACGACAACGCGGTATCGGAGATCGAGTCGCTGCCCGGAATCGAATTCCTCGCCCGGACCCTCGGACGATACGACGTGATCGCGACGGTTGCCGCCAACTCCTCGAGCGACCTGCATGCGCTGTCCGAACGAATCCGCGGGATCGACGGTGTCAGCGGCTTGGAATCTTGGGCACATCTCGAGGTATTCAAGGAGCACTACGCCCGCAGCCTGGACGTACGCGGGTAATTTCCGAGTCATTGACCCACTTGGTCGGGCACGCTAACCTCGATCAAGTCATTGACCCACTTATCCGAGGTGACATACATGGCCGATTCCGGACGCAAGGTAGACATCGTCGCCGCGGCGATCGAGGAGGCGATCTCGACCGGTCGATGGCCCGTCGGATCGAAACTCCCGCCGGAGACCGCATTGGTCGAAGAATTGGGAGTCGCCCGAAACACCATGCGCGAAGCGGTACGGGCGCTTGCCCACGCCGGAGTTCTGTCCGTACGCCACGGTGGCGGCGTGTACGTCATGGCGGCGTCGCCGGTCGAAGGATTACTCGGGCGCAGGCTCGCCAGAGGTGACGTTCTCGACGTACTGAGCCTGCGACGCGGACTCGAGGTCGAAGCCGCGCGACTTGCAGCGCAGCGCCACACCCCCGAAGATCTCGCGCGGATACATGCAGCCTGGAATGCCCACCCCGGTCACGTCGGCGGCTTCACTGTCGAAGCCGGCATGGCCTTGCACCTTTCGATCGTCGAGGCGTCCCACAATTCCGCACTGATCGACGTCTACCGGGGAGTCCTTGCTGCCGTGACGGATTCGCTGTCCGCCGTCAGTGTCGGTCCAGGTTTCCACGTCGACGAGCACCGACCCTTGATCGCTGCCATCGAGGAACGCAACCCCGGCGAAGCAGCGCGTGCGGCAGGCGCAGCGCTCGATACGGTCATCGACGCAGTCGAAAGGAGCTTGTCGTGAATCGGGGAAACTGGAACGGTGCGGCATATTCCCCTCTTGCCGAACAACTCTCACCTGCATCGACAGAGGCGCTGCGCTCGATCGGGCACGTGAGCACGGCGTACGACGTCTGCGCTGGAACGGGGAACTTTACGCTCCCGGCGGCCCAGTCCGGGATCGCGGTCCACGCACTCGACCTCTCCGCCAGCCAGCTGGAGGTCGCGCGCGAACGCTGGATTCCTCGCCCCGGAACTACCGAACCCACTTTCACGATCGGCGATGCACAGTCTCTGCCGTGGTCGGATTCGAGCGCCGACGCCTGTGTCAGCATCTTCGGGATCATCTTCTGTCCCAACCCTGCGATCGCCCTCGCAGAGATGATGCGGGTGACCCGCCCGGGTGGAAGCATTTGTGTCGCAACGTGGTCGGAGAACGGGTGGGCAGCAGCACTCCGAAGGGAGGCCGCCTCTGCGTGGAATGGCATCACACCACTACCGACGACATGGTCGAGCCCGAGCGAATTCGAGAAGGCAGCAGCTGGATTGGAGTCGGTGAGCTCGGCCTCGCACCTGCTCGAGTGGCAACTACCAGCCGGTTCGGATCCCGTCGAGGAACTGTGCGACCAGGCGCCGGCGTTGAAGAACTTTCGCGAGGCGGTTCGAGGCGCAGGGAATTGGGCTTCGATGTCAGCGCACCTCCGCTCGACGCTCGCACCCTGTCTCAGGTCGAGCGCGGCCGGCCCCGTCGCCACCAGCGAATACGTCCTCCACACGGGCACTGTCCCGAACTCTGACACCGCGCTCTTCCGAACGCGCGGGTAACCCTCTTTGCCGGATACGGTCTCTTCACCGTCCACCGAACCGAAGAGGCCCGCTTGATGTCTGAATCGAACTCCCTACCTGAATTGAAGCAAGCATCGCAGCAAGCATCGAAACAAACCTTGTCCATGTCCGTCCTCATGACGCCGGACATGTCAAACTTCTCGGGCAACGTGCACGGCGGAACGATTCTGAAGTTTCTCGACCAGGTTGCCTATGCGTGCGCGAGTCGATATGCCCAGACCTACGTCGTGACTCTGTCGGTGGATCGTGTGGTGTTCCGCGAACCGGTGCATGTCGGCGAACTCGTCACGTTCAGCGCTTCCGTCAATTACACCGGGCGCACCTCGATGGAAATCGGAATTCGAGTCGAAACCGAAGACATTCTTCTCGGAAAATCTCGACACACCAATAGTTGCTATTTCACGATGGTGGCGATGGGAAGCGACGGGAAACCGGCTGAGGTACCCCAACTCCGACCGACCGGAACAATCGCCAGGCAGCGTTTCGAGGCCGGGCGTCGGCGTCGTGAACTGCGCAGAGAGAACGAGCTTCGTGAACAGTCCATCCGGGCCGCAGTTCGGGACTTAACGCCCGAACACGATGACTGAATCCAGTCATATTTAAGTTATAACCTTATGCATTAAGCTGATCGAGTGACTTCGAAGGCACGGGAAAAGTATGACGTTGTGATTGTCGGCGCGAGCATCGCGGGATGCGCGGCCGCAATCATGTACGCCCAGCAAGGTCTGCGGATAGCGCTTCTCGACGCTCGCTCCGACATCCGGGCGCACAAAGTCCTGTGCACTCACCACCTGCAACCGTGCGGTGCCCCGATCTTGCAACGACTCGGCGCCACGGAAAAACTGCTCGCCCTGGGAATGGTGGAAACCGTTCCGACATTCTGGACCCCGTGGGGAAGAATCACCCCTGATGCCGCAGAGAACTCACCGCCACCTGGGTTCAACGTCCGAAGGGAAACTCTCGACCCCCTACTGCGCCAACTCGCGAACGACTACCCGAACGTCGACCTTCTTCTCGGGCATCGCGTTTCCGGACTACTGACCGAGAACGGCACTACTGCAGGCGTCTACGGCACCGAACAGGGTTCGGTCTTCACTGTCGAAGCACGATTGACCGTCGGAGCGGACGGCAAGGATTCGACCGTCGCACGATCCGCTCGTTGCGACTCCGTGACTGCATCCAACGGGCGTTTCAGCTATTTCGCCCAACTCTCCGGACTTGAACGACCCGGCGGAGAAACGTCATTGTCGTGGTTCATGGATCCCGACGTCGCCTATCTGCTCCCCAACGACGGCGGAATCAGCGTGCTGGTGGTCTTCCCTGCCCTCGACAAGCTCGGCTCGTTCGCTGACGGCCTGTCTACTGCTTTCCTCGAGTACGCCAACGCATTACCCGGCGCTCCGCTTGTTCGGCGAGAGCACATCGTCGGGAAGATCGTTGGTACCAAACACTTCTCCACAACCCTCACCGAACCCGTAGGTAACGGGTTCGCACTCATCGGCGACGCTGCGGCAACCAACGACCCGTTGTGGGGTATCGGATGCTCGTGGGCACTCGAGACCGCTCAGATGCTGGTCGATGCGACCGCGCACATGCTGACGGAGACGCCGGCAGACACACTCGACTCACATCGGAACGTGAACGCTGCATTGACCGAATACCGTAGCGCCAGAGCGAGTATGACGAATCACATCGACTACATGAGTGGTTACGCCGGTGGGCGAAAGTTCACCGCGATCGAACGTCTGCTCATCTCCGCGGCCACCCACGACCACGACGAAGCCCGAAGGTTCTACTTGTTCGGTTCCCGGTTGATACCGGCCGAACAGTATCTCTCGACTCGCTCGGTCGCGCGGGCAGCACAAAAACATCTCAGGCACCGTCTGCGTCGTAGATCTGTGGCCGGGACGTAATCTGACAAGCGTTTTTTCGGCGCCGGCAACGGGGAACCCTCCGATCGCAACCGAGCCGGAGGAGCGACCATGCGTGCACACATCGCCATTCCGAGTGAATCGACTTGTCACAGGTACGTAGTCGCCGTCGCCAGCTCCACCTTCGCCGAATCGGTCATCTGGTGCGACGGCCCCGCGTTCGACGCAGTACTCGTTCTGGGCAGCGAGATTCCGCAGCACAGTGGCCACCGAGCCGTACTCGCCTGGAATCACTACTTCGGGTGGGCGCTCGGCGTGGAAACCACACCGGATGCGTCGTTCGCCGTTGTCGAATGCCTCGGTATCGGGAGAATGCCGGATCCTGAACTGTGCGCCGACCGCGCTGTCGAGTTGATTGCCCAGGCGGGTAGTTAAGGAACTCGTCGCGCGGCGCACAATCCGGCGGGCATAAGATCGAGCGCGAGTTTCGCACGCCCGACGAAAGAGAGCCCGACATGGACCCGCTGAACAGGCCTGCCGGTCAGCTGGCTCTCGAGAACGAACCGGACGGCAGGGCGACTTTGCGGGCGCGTCAGACGCCGCGCAGTGAGCGTCGCAAGATCGGGAAATGCCTGCGCAAGCGAGTGGCGCGATCGTCGCTCGGCGACTGGACGCCCCCATCCGATCGACGTGACCCGGTCGATCAGGTCAACACGGCACACGAGGGAAGACTCGACTGGTTGGTTCCGATCCGTGTGGGGCGAATGGTCGCTTCGCCATACGGATTCCTGCGCGGTACCGCCGGATTGATGGCAGAGGACATGGCGCAGCTGCCGTCCACCGGCATCACTCCCGTCATCTGTGGAGATGCGCACGTCGGAAACTTCGGGTTCTACGGATCTCCGGAACGCGAACTTGTCATAGACCTCAACGATTTCGACGAAGCACATCCCGGCCCCTGGGAATGGGATCTACGAAGGCTGGCTGCGAGCATCTGGGTGGCCGGTCGACAGAACGGTCTCACCGAAGCTCAATGCGAAACAGCAACAACCTCGTGTGTGTCCGCGTATCGCCTCCACTTGGCGAAGCTCTCCGAGCGTCCGCTGTTCGATCGCTCCTTCGACCGGGTCGATCTCGACGGACTCACCGACCACGTCACCGATCCTGGGTTGCTGGCCGAGATCAGGCGCGCCGCGGAGCGCGCCCGGCGGCGTACGAGTGACCATGCGGTGCCGCGGTTCACCGTCGAGGATCACGGACGGCGCCAGTTGGTCGAGAACCCGCCGCTCACAACACGACTCACGCCGCAGGACACCGACTTCCTCCTGGAGGGTCTGGACGAGTATCTCGAAACCCTTGCACCACACTGGCGCCGAGTCGTCTCGGGATACAACGTCATCGACGTCGCGCACCGGGTTGTCGGAGTCGGGAGTGTCGCTCTGCGCGCCTATGTGGCCCTGTGCGAAGGGAGCATCCCGGACGACGTCATCTTCTTGCAGCTCAAGCAGGCTCGCCGATCCGTCGTTGCACCCTTCGTGCACGGTGACTCGGCCTGGCACGACCACCAAGGACGACGCGTCGCGGAATACCAGCAGGCTCTCCAGACAGTCAGCGATCCACTGCTCGGGTGGTGCACCGTGGACGACCGCCAGTACTACGTCCGTCAGTTCCGGAACATGAAAGGTTCTGTGGACCTGAACAATATCGATGCAGCAGCCTTGACCGACTATGTCGCGATCTGCGGTCGCCTACTGGCCAAGGGACACGCACGAACCAGTGGCGCGTCACTGATTTCCGGTTACCTGGGAACCTCGGACACGGTCGACACCGCCCTCACCCGGTTTGCTCGGCTCTACGCCGATCAGACCGAACGTGACCACGACGCTCTGTGCCGGGCGGTGTCGGCCGGCACGATCGCCGCGGAGCCGGGAATCTGATCCCTCACGCCGCGACAATCCTGCCCTGCTCGAACTTCACTCCACCCCAGATTCCGGTCTGACCAGTGGCAGAGGCGAATTCACGACACGAAGCCACAATCGGGCACCTGTTGCACACGTCGGTCGCGTAGTCGTATCCCTCGGACGGAAAGGGAAACCACCGGTCCGGCTCGGGGTCTCCTCGGCATTCCGCCTGCCACCACGTCCGGTCGTCCGAGATCGGCAAAAGCTCAGCCAAATTGGAGATTTCGTCAGCGCACATCACTGGCTCCCTTCGACTGGCACGTCCGACTCAATTCGCGCCAGATCTTCTGCTGCACTTTCTCGATGCGCCGAGGTGCCTTCGGCTCCCACAGCAGCCGCATACCGGCCTCGGCCGGAGTGCGATCCGCCTTGCGCTGATTGCAGGAACTGCAGCACGCCACCAGATTTCCCCACGTGTTGGGCCCGTTACGGCTCCGCGGCTGGACATGGTCGATGGTCGTTGCCCGGGCGGCGCAGTACGCACATTGACGACCGTCCCGGTCGAAGACACCGGCAAAAGTGGCCCGACTGGAATCGGTGACCGTCACCCGGTGAGCAACGTACACGTACTCGGCGAGCAGGATCGTCCTCGGCAGTGGGATTTCGACGTGCTTGGAGCGCACCGGAAATATCGGGGTCACGTCTTCGGTGGACTGCGCGGAGCCGGTGGCGATCAGGACGACCGCACGATCGGCGCTCACTTCACCGAGGTACTCGTACGTGGCGTTGAGTACCCGGACGGGGCGGTTCATCCAACTGTGAGCAAGTGCGCGGTTCGGGTTCCGCATGAGAGTTCTCAGTTCGTGTCGAGGAGTGAAACTCCTGGACACGAAGACGGGTCAGGAGCAAATGCAAGAAATGGGGAACGGCATATATCCAGCGCCGCTCTGTTCCCCGAATGCGGGATGGGAAATACCGCGGGGTGAGTGCCCGCGCAGGTGCAACGCTTGCTTCCAGTCGCGCATGCCTGTCCCCTTCCACTTCTTGTTCTCGTCACCGGCTATTGCCGACGCTCATCATCACACGGAAGGCATCCTCAGCGATATCGATTTATCAGGCCGGAAGAGCCGTCCTGGAAATACCGCGGTTTGACGCCGGAACACGCGGCTTGATCGAATGAGCCATGACTTCGTCGTACATCGACCTACGCTCGGACACCGTCACCAAGCCCGATGCGGAGATGCGGAAGGCGATGGCCGACGCCGAGGTCGGTGACGACGTCCTCGATCACGACCCGACCATGGCGGCGCTCGAGGAAGAGGTGGCGCACACTCTGGGTTTACCGGCGGCACTGTGGGTGCCGAGCGGATCGATGGGCAACCTAATTGCGCTGATGCTGCACCTTCACCGCGGCGATCAGTTCCTGGCACCGGAACACTCTCACGTCTTGGGCTCCGAATTGGGCACCGCTGCCTGGCTCGCCCAGGGAATGCCGATGGCGTTGCCGCACGACGGCGGACCCGGACGTCCCACCCCCGAGACTGTTGTGAAGGCGGCGGGCTCCCCCGGCCCGTACTTCGCGTTGAACACCACGCTGCTCTGTCTCGAGAACACTCATAACTTCGCCGGCGGTGCCGTCATGAATCCGACCGAATGGACGAAGCTGGTCGACGCAGCGCGATCACGCGGCTTGAAGATTCACCTCGACGGCGCCCGTCTCTGGAATGCCGCTGCTGCACTCGATGTTTCGCCCACCGAATTGACTTCCGGCGCCGATACCGTTCAGGTGTGCCTGAGTAAGGGACTCGGTGCGCCGGTCGGCTCGATACTCGCCGCATCACCCGAATTGATCACCGAAGCCCGAAGGATCCGCAAGATGCTCGGCGGCGGCGTTCGTCAGGGCGGAGTGCTGGCCGCAGCCGGCATCGTCGCGTTGCGCTCACAAGCTCGCCTCTCCGACGATCACGACAACGCGCAGCGCCTCGCGTCGGGGCTTCGTGAACGCGGTTGGGCCGTCGACGAACCTGCCACCAACATCGTTCTGGCCGCGACAGCTGATCCATCGGTCACCGTTGCTCAGCTCGCCGGTGTCGATGTCGGCGCGGTCACCGTTGCCGGGAAGGTTCGGTTCGTGACGCATCGCGACGTGAGCACTGCCGACATCGACGCGGTTCTGTCCAGAGTAACCTTCTGAACTACGCCACCAGGGGTTGAACCTCCTGCGCGACAAAGCGAATGAACTCGCGGACATCCGGCTCGTCAACAGTCGGTTGGAGTACCACGGTGGTTGCACCTGCTGCAACCCATCGCCGTGCTGCTGCCGCGACTTCGGCCGCGTTGCCCACGGCAATCGCATCCTCCGGCGACTCGCTACCGGACGCTGCGGCCTCGGCAAGGGCGCGCTCACGACCGCCGGAACCGAAAGCACAGATGACGTAGACGACGACCTCGTGATCCGACGCCCCGATGTGAGCGATCGCCCGACGCACGCCGTCCGGGGTCGTCCCACCCGAGAGCACGGTGCCCTGCGCCAACTCGCCACTGAGCGCCAAAGTCTTTGGCCCCGTGGCGCCGACGAGCAACTGCGGCACCGTCTCCGGTGGCCACGCCAGCGTGACGTCCGTGAGATTCACGTATCGACCGGACACCGTCACCGACTCACCGCCCAGTAGCCGCTCGACTGCTCCGAACTGCTCCCGCAGGAGGGTCAACGGCGATTCGGCTTTGGCCCCGATCTGCCGCATCCAACTCTGAACGCCGTGACCGAAGCCAACCCGTAGTCGATCCGGATGAACTCTGGCCAGCGCTGAAATCTCCATCGCCGTGATCGCGGTGTTGCGCATCGGGGTCGGCAGCACACCGATCGCCACACCCACGCGATCGGTCTCAGCCAATACAGTTGCAGCAGTGGCTATTCCTCCGCCGAAGAAGCAGTCTTCCCACAACCAGACCTCGTCGATACCGACTTCGTCTGCATACCTGGCATGTCGAACCAGATCTTCCGGAGATTGCTCCGGGCGCACGACGACGGCAATCCGTGCGGCGCTCATGCCGTCACCAGAAACGCGGCGATCTCGTCGGCGGTTCGACGGCCCTGTTCGCGGCCGAGTTCGGCTGCGGGGCGCCTGGTTGTCGGTGAAAGCGAGTTCGTTCCGATCGCTTCGACGACGGCGTCGTCGGCGAAGACAGGCAGCACGGGCAAGGGCGTCATCACGTCGATTTCCTCTCGTAGACTGCCGCCCAGAAGATTCGGGGCGGGGTCGGCTGCGGGTGAAAGAACCACGACCACATCGCAGTCGGCAGCCAGATGAACATTCGAGCCACTCGCCATTCCGCCGTCCATGTACCGCTCGCCCTCGATCACGACTACCGGCCACACCCCTGGTACGGCGCAACTTGCTCCGACTGCGTCGATCAGTTCTACGCCGTCAGCGTTGCCGAACACCCTCAACTCACCGGTCTGTGCGTTGATCGCCGGGATGCGCAACTCCCGGTCGGGCCACAACCGATTGGGCAGCCTCGCCTCGATGACCGCGCGACGCACGGCAGGTTCGACGGTATCGGCTCTCATCGCTGCTTCGCCGAGCAAACGGAGCTGCTCGGCCCGGTCCTGCGATCCTGCGATCGCGTCGACGAACATCTGACCGAGTACCTCGACATCGACCTTCGGGTCGAGCTCCCCGGTGGCCTCCGCTGTTTGTGCGTCGAAAAGCTCTTGCAGTGTCACGCCGCTCGCTATCTGAGCGCTCACCGTGGAACCTGCGGAAGTGCCGATCAACACGTCCGCCGTCAGCAGCGCAGCGGCAGTGTCCGGTGATTTGTCCTGAAGGCCCAACAGAAAACCTGTTTCCCAGGCGATTCCCGCAACGCCGCCACCGGCAAGTACCAACCCCAATTTCACGCCGTCCACCTCTCGTCGATCGTGATCCGTGCCCGAAGTCGACGTTAGACCTACTCTGAAGTGATGTTCATGCGCAGCGCAAAGACATTTGTTCCCGACGCACTCCGTGGGTTGATCGCATCCACCGACGACATCGCGTGGAATCCCGACCCTGGGTACCTCACACGCGCAAGGCCACTTCCCCGTGGACGGGTCGCGCTCGTCTCCGGCGGCGGTTCAGGCCACGAACCCATGCACGCCGGATTCATCGGCGAAGGAATGCTCACAGCCGTCTGCCCCGGATTGGTCTTCAGCTCACCCAATGCACTTCAGATCCACGAGGGATCCAAGGCTGCCGACGCCGGCGGCGGCGTCCTTCACATCGTGAAGAACTACACCGGCGACGTGATGAACTTCGGTATCGCCCGAGAGTTGCTACGCGAGGACAAGATCGATACGGACGTCGTCCTGGTCGACGACGACGTCGCGACCGAACGCGCAGACGGCAGCGGTCCGGGACGACGCGGTACTGCGGCAACCATCGTGGTGGAGAAGGTCTGCGGCGCATCCGCCGCCCGCGGCGACGACCTGGCCGAGGTGACCCGGATCGGACAACACGTCGCGCACTCCGCTCGGAGCATGGCCGTCGCCCTTCGCCCATGCACTTTGCCGGGGGCTGACGAGCCGTCGTTCGACTTGCCGGCGGGTCAGATGGAACTCGGTATCGGCATCCACGGCGAACGCGGCACAGAACGCGTGGACGCCCTGCCCGCACCGGAATTGGTGCGGCGGCTGACGGACCCGATCATCAAGTCCCTGAGTCTCGCCGAAGGCGACCGCGTCATCGCCGTCGTCAACGGTCTCGGCGCCACCCACCCGCTGGAGTTGCAACTTCTGTTCGCCGAACTCGGAGATTATCTGGACGAACAGGGAATTCACATCGAGCGGACACTGATCGGAACCTTCGTCACTGCATTGAACATGGCAGGCGCGTCCATCACCCTTGTTCGCACAGACAAAGAAATCCTCGAATTATGGGACGCACCAACAAAAGCGCCCGCCTGGCCGAATGCTATAGCGCGTGAGTACACCGGCATGGGCACGCGCGAATCTTTCGGTCCCACATTCACACCCGACACCTCACGCACCGCCGAAAGCAGCTTCGTCGGAAGCTGGATTGCGGACTGGGCCGAGAAGGTACTGGATCAGGAACCGGCACTGACCGATCTCGACCGACGAGCGGGCGACGGCGATTTCGGGACCAACATGGTGGCCGCACTGGATCAACTCGACATCTCGGCGATCCGTGACACGTACTCCACCGCAACGATATTCGATGCAGTCTCACAGGCGTACCTTGGCCACGCCGGTGGCACCTCCGGCGCATTGTTCGGCATCTGGTTCCGGCATTTCTTCCGCGTGGCCGCAGACTCGGCGGACTCCGAACTCGACCTCGGCGCGATCGCGGCTGCAGCGCGAGCGGGACTCGACAACATCACCTCGCTCGGCGGCGCACGCGTCGGCGACAAGACGATGGTCGACGCGATAGTTCCGGCGGTCGAGTCGTTGGAGCAATCCGTGAGCTCGGAAGCCGATCGAGATGCTGCGCTGGCGAGCGCAGCGGAAGCCGCAGCGGCCGGGGCGGAGTCGACCGAAACCATGCTCGCGAACCGCGGACGTGCAAGTTATGTGGGCGAAGCCGCTCGCGGAGTAGTCGATCCGGGAGCGCTACTCATAGCGTGGTTCTTCGCCAGTGCAGTGGGTCACTAGCGAGCACTTCGGGGCTGTGACTAATCTGGCAGCCACAGCACATCGTTTGTGACGGCCCGTGGGCAAAAGCACCGGTCTCACACACCACACAGGAGCAGCCCATGCTGAGCACCATGCAAGACGCCCCCCTCTCCATTGCTCAACTTCTCCGCCACGGTGCCTCCGTTCACGGCGCCTCCGAGGTTGTCACGTGGACCGAGTCCGGCCCGCGCCGTGTGTCCTACGCTGACGTCGGCAAGCGCTGTGCTCAGCTCGCGCACGCCCTGCGCGGGCTCGGCGTCGAGGGCGACGAGCGAGTCGCCACGTTCATGTGGAACAACTCCGAGCACCTCGAGGCGTACCTGGCGATCCCCTCGATGGGCGCTGTGCTCCACACCCTGAACATTCGTCTGTTCCCCGAGCAGTTGATCCATGTCGCCAATCACGCCGAGGACCGCGTGATCATCGTCGACCCGTCCCTGATTCCGCTTCTCTCTCCGCAGCTTCCGTCGCTGACCACCGTCAAACACATCGTCGTCACCGGCTCCTCCACTGCAGGACTCGAAGCTCCCGAGGGAGTGCAGGTTCACACCTACGAGGGCTTGATCGCCGATCAGCCCACCGAGTTCGACTGGCCCGAGGTCGACGAACTGAGCGCTGCCGCAATGTGTTACACGTCCGGCACCACGGGTGACCCCAAGGGCGTCGTCTACTCCCACCGTTCGATCTACCTGCACTCCATGCAGGTCTGCATGAGCGACGGCCCCAACCTCGCGCAGGGCGATCGTGCACTCGCCGTGGTGCCTCAGTTCCACGCCATGTCGTGGGGACTTCCCTACGCCGCATTCATGATCGGTGCTTCGCTGATCATGCCCGACCGCTTCCTCCAGCCTGCCCCGTTGGCTGCGATCATCGCCAGCGAGAAGCCGACGTTCGCCGCAGCCGTCCCCACCATCTGGCAGGGCCTGCACCTCTACCTCGAGCAGAACCCGCAGGACATCTCCTCGATGCGCGAGGTTCTGATCGGTGGGTCCGCGGTACCGCCGGCCCTCATGCACGCATTCGAAGCCGACCACAACGTCTCCGTCCTGCACGCCTGGGGCATGACCGAAACCTCCCCACTCGGATCCGTCGCCCGCCCGCCGGCCGGTGTCACCGGCGACGCGATGTGGAAGTACCGCTACTCTCAGGGCCGCTTCCCGGCATCCGTCGAGGCACGTCTCATCGACGATGACGGCAAAGTTGTTGCACACGACGGCGTTTCCGTCGGCGAGCTCGAAGTGCGCGGCCCCTGGATCACCGGGTCGTACTACGGCGTCGATGCGGAAGACAAGTTCAACGACGGCTGGCTCAAGACCGGTGACGTCGGATCCATCACGGCCGACGGCTTCCTGAGCCTGTCCGACCGCTCCAAGGACATCATCAAGTCCGGCGGCGAATGGATCTCCTCGGTCGACCTCGAGAACGCCGTCATGGGTCACCCTGACGTCACCGAAGCTGCCGTCATCGGCGTGCCGGACGAGAAGTGGGACGAGCGCCCGTTGGTTGCGGTTGTTCTTCGCGCTGGTTCCGAAACCACCATGTCCGAACTGCAACAGTACCTTTCGGACAAGGTTGCCAAGTGGCAGCTGCCCGAGAACTGGGCCGTGGTCCAGGAAGTCCCGAAGACGAGCGTCGGCAAGTTCGACAAGAAACGCCTTCGCGCCGACTACCACGAGGGCGGACTCGAAGTTACGCGACTCTGACACCGAGTGAATGCCGAAGTATGAATACTGAAGGTGGGCAACAGGTTTTCACCTGTTGCCCACCTTCGTTCACGAGCGATGCACTTTACGGCCGATAGCCGACCGTGTGAAAAGCGATATCGACGTACTTCTCCGCCAATTGCGACGGTGACATCGGACCGCCGGTCTGGAACCAACGCGGCAGTGACTGCGCCATACCGAGTATTGCCCGGACGGTCTCTTCGGTATCGGTGACCGCGAAATCTCCCGATGCCACACCGTCGTCGACGATCCTGCGCATCAGCAACTCGAGCCGCTTACGACTGGCGGCGTATCGACTTCGGCTTTCCGGTGAGACATGCCGAATCTCGGTGTCCAACGCAGCATGCCGCGACCGGTGGGTCATATAGAGAACTATCGCCTCCACCACCAAGGCGAAGCGTCGTACCGGATTTTCGCCGGCCTCCGCTTCTGCCGCTTCGGTTCTGGTATTCAGCTCACTCATCGAGACCTCGAACAAAGCGACGAGAATTGCCTCTTTGTTCGCGTGGTGATAGTAGAGCGCGGGAACGGTTACCCCGACATGATTGGCAATCTGGCGCACCGTCGTGCCGTGGTAACCATTCTCGTCGAACAGCTCGAGCGAAGCCATCAGGATGTCGGTCATCACCAGCGGCGGGAAGGACCTCCAGTCCACTGCCACCGAGCTCACCGACTCCACCTCGCCAGTCATGTGATAGCCGAAATTACCGCGGTGCCATACGGATTGCACCGTCGAGGCGGATCGTCTCACCATTGAGCATGGGGTTGGAAACGATGTGCGCAGCAAGCGCGCCGTACTCGCTGGGATCACCCAGGCGAGAGGGGTGAGGCACCTGCTGACCCAACGACGCCTGGGCTGCTTCGGGCAGTCCGGCCAGCAACGGGGTCTTGAACAAGCCTGGTGCAATGGTGTTGACGCGGATCAGCAGCGACGCGAGGTCACGGGCGATGGGAAGCGTCATACCGACGACGCCGCCCTTCGACGCGGAGTACGCAGCCTGCCCGATCTGGCCGTCATACGCTGCGACCGAAGCGGTGTTGATGATGACGCCGCGTTCACCGTCGATCGGCTCGGTCTTCGAAATACGTTCCGCAGCAAGACGAAGGACGTTGAAGGTGCCGATCAGATTGACGTCGATGACCTTCTTGAACGCGTCGAGCGGGAAAGCGCCCTTCTTGCTGACCGTCTTGACTGCGTTGCCGATTCCGGCGCAGTTGACTGCCACGCGCAGGGGTCCGAGGGACTCGGCCACGTCGAGTGCCGCGGTGACCGCAGCCTCGTCGGTGACGTCTGCAGCCGCGAAGCGGACCCGGTCGCCAAGTTCCTTGGCGATGGCTTCACCGTTGGACGACGGAAGGTCGATAATGACGACGCTGGCACCGTCGGCAAGAAGGGCTTTGGTCGTAGCCAGGCCGAGGCCGGATGCTCCACCGGTGACGACGGCGACGCTGTCGTTGACGATCATGAGAGTTCCTTTCGAAAGGTTATGTGTTTCAGATGCGTTCGATGATTGTGGCGTTGGCCATGCCGGCGCCCTCGCACATGGTCTGCAATCCGTAGCGTCCGCCGGTGGCCTCGAGGTGGTTGACCATCGTGGTCAGCAGACGAGTACCCGAGGACCCCAGGGCATGGCCGAGTGCAATCGCGCCGCCCCACGGGTTGAGCTTTGCCGGGTCGGCGCCGAACTCGTGAGCCCAGGCGAGTGGAACGGGAGCGAAGGCTTCGTTGACCTCGTAGGTGTCGATGTCGTCGATGCTCAGACCCGCGCGAGCGAGCACCTTGTGGGTGGCTGGGATGGGTGCGGTGAGCATGAAGATCGGGTCATCGCCCGCAACGGAGAAGGAATGGAAACGAGCTCGCGGCGTCAGCCCTAGCTTCGACGCCATTTCTTCGCTCATGATCAGTGCTGCGGACGCGCCGTCGGTGAGCGGCGACGAGTTACCGGGAGTGATCGACCACTGCGCCTCGGGGAAGCGCTGCGCGTACTTCTCCGAGTAGAACGACGGCTTCAAACCGGCGAGTCCCTCGGCGGTAGTAGACGCGCGAACCGTCTCGTCGACGATATGCGAGACGGTCTCACCGGCGGCGTTGGTCACCGAGATCGGCAGAATCTCCTTGTCGAAGAGCCCCTTCGCCGCTGCCTCTGCTGCCCGCTGGTGGGACTGCGCGGAGAATGCGTCGAGAGCGTCGCGGTCAAGCTTCCACTTGGCGGCGATCAATTCTGCAGAGATTCCCTGGTTGACCAGGCCTTCGGGGTAGCGAGCCGCGACGCCCGGACCGGAAGCGTCCTTCCCCATCGTCGTGGTACCCATCGGGACACGACTCATGGATTCGACGCCTGCCGCGATCACGATGTCGTAGGCCCCGGCGATCACGCCCTGCGCCGCAAAGTGCGCAGCTTGCTGACTTGATCCGCACTGGCGATCAATCGTGGTGGCGGGTACCGACTCGGGGAACCCTGCCGACAGGACCGCGCTGCGGGTGATGTTGAGCGCCTGCTCACCGGCCTGGCCGACGCAACCGCCGATCACGTCGTCCACCAGGGCGGGGTCGAGGCCGTTTCGCGAGGTGATGGAACGCAGAACGTGGGCCATCAGTTCGACAGGGTGCGTCCCGGACAGTGCTCCGCCCGGCTTTCCCTTGCCGGACGCGATCCGGACTACATCGACGATCACTGCCTTGGTCATCTTCGTTCCCTTCGAGGACGTGCATTGCTGGGGCGGTCCGGCACCCGTGTTTCGTGGCGCCGGGTACCGGACCGAGATCGAGGGAGCACCCTGACTTAGCGCTCGCTAAAGAACTACCACCGACTTGATCCTCTCGTCAAGAGGGGGCCTCCGAACTCGAAACAAATGCGGCCGACTAAAAGCTGGGCGATCAGTGACCTCGCCTGGCCCACGCCATTCATTAGTACTTTCGAATGATAGGTTTTCAATCTTCGCCCGAAATGTCCGGAATCGGATAACCTTCCGCCACAAGCAATCCAAGCCACAGGGGATTCGGGGCGTGGCACCAATCGATGACAACCGCAGGGGGACCGACTGGGAGGTTTGGCGTGGACCTGCGATACGTTGCCTTCACGCGTGCCGACTCGCATTTCTACGACCGAATCAGAACGGTCACCCAACCAGATACATCAACTGACCAGCACTTTATCCCCGCGAAGTCGGTGGATTGGTCGCTCTGGCGGCGCGGTCCCCAAAGTGGACCGTGGAACTACTTCCAACCGCCCGACGGTCTGCTGCCAGAACAAGGATGGAAGATTCACTGCTCCGCTACCCGAGCCAACGCGCAGGAGCTGCTCGATACCGTTTCCGTGTATTGCGGTCACAATCATGTGCCGTTCAAATTTCTTCGGACGGCAGCAGACCTCATGTTGTCCAACAGCAAGCAGGCCAATCGAACTTCCAGCGGAAAATTCATCACGATCTATCCGGCGGATGGTGTTGCCACACAACGTGTCATCACCGAACTGGACAAACTTGTCACCGGTGCCGACGGGCCGTACATCCTCAGCGATGTGCGATGGAACCGGGGACCGCTCTACTTACGGTACGGCGCGTATCTGCCCATGCAGACCTACGATTCATTCGGCGATCGCGTCCCGGCAATTCGGCGTCCTGACGGATCGCTCGAACCCGATGTGCGCGGCACTTCCTTCAGAACTCCGGACTGGGTACAAATCCCGGACTTCGTTCGCGCGCAGCAAGACAAGCTGAAATCACATGACGAATTCCCCTATTCGATCAATGAAGCCCTGCACTTCAGCAACAGCGGGGGGATCTACTCCGCATTCGACGACGCCGGCATCGATCTGGTCATCAAAGAAGGCCGTCCCTTTACCGCCCCGGACGCAAACGGCCGGTACGCAATCGACCGCATCCGTTACGAGTACGACAAGTTGACTCACCTTGCCGACAACCCGTACACACCTTCTGCCATCAGCTTGTTCGAGCGCGAGGGACACCACTTCCTTGTCACCGAGCGCGCTGCCGGCACTCCACTGAATCAGGAAGTTGCGCTCCGCCACCCACTGATACGCGCCGACCAGACACTCAGTTCCCGAACGGAATACAGAACCTGGGCACTCGACATTGCACAACAGTTGACTACCGCAGTCGAGAGCTTCCACAACGCCGGAATCGTTCATGCCGATCTTCACCCTGGCAACGTCATGTGCTCACCGTCCGGTATTCGGATCATCGACTTCGAGATGGCCCACAACATCGACGAGCATCCGCCCCGGTCCACCGGAGCCCCCGGATACACAGCACCTCGACAGTTGACAGGAATCGCGGCGGATCGATACTCGTTGGGATGCATCGAGCTGGGACTCTTTGTCCCACTTACTAGATTGTTCCCTCTCGATTGCAACAAGATTCCCGAACTCATCGACTATGCGGTGTCTCGCTTCGATCTTCCTCGTGCCTTCGGTGCCTCGCTCTATTCGATGCTCGACGTACAGGCGCCGGAACCGGAGAATCGCCCGCATCGTTGGGACACGTCGCCCGGGGAAAACCTGCAACGGGCGGCCGCTCTATTGCGCTGCGGCATCCTCGCCTCGCTTGATCTCTCCCGCCCTGATCGACTCTTTCCCGGCGACATCGCCCAGTTCGAGGTGAACGGCTACGGCATTGCGCACGGCTCGTGCGGAAACCTGCTCGCCGATGATCTTCCCACCGACACCTTGGAGTCAGTCCTGGAATGGACTGAACATCAGGTTGATTCGGATACGCAACCACAGTTCGGTTTCTTCGACGGGCTCGCGGGTGCGGTGCACACCTTTCGGCATCACGGGCGACATTCGACAGCCGACAGGTGGGTCGAGACTTTGCGTCGAGCCCCACTCGACGACATCGACTCCAGCCTTTTCAGCGGCCTTTCCGGAATCGGTTGCCTCCTACTCGAGGAATCGGTTTCACGACCGACTGTGTCACCCACTCTCGCTGTCGTGACCGAGACTCTGCGCGAACGAATTTCAGCTGCTCGCTTGCATGTCCGCGACGCCGGCGGAACACCTTGGGCAGTGGCCGGCCGAGGTGGGCTGATGCGGGGACCGAGCGGACAAGCACTGTTCTGGACTCGCCACTACGAACTGAGTGGTGATCCTCGATCGCTGGAACACGCACGCCAGCTCGTCGACATCGATCTGTCTGTGATGTCGATGTGCCCTGACGGGTCGATGCAGCTGAGAGAGGAGCGCCGGACGATGCCGTATCTCGGATCCGGGTCTGTCGGTGTGGGCCTGGTACTTCTACAACTTCTGCGCCATGTCGACGAACCGCGTTACGCAGCTGCGGTGCGTGCGATATCCCGCGCCGCCACAGTCGAATTCACTGCCCAAGCCGGACTACTCAACGGGCGAGCCGGGCTGATTCTGTTCCTCAGCGAACTCTCCAAGACTCCATACGCCGGCGCCGATTGTGAACAGACGCTTGCACAGCAGTTTCAGCTTCTGGGCTTGCACAGCCTCAATCACGCAGGAGGCCTGCACTTTCCAGGTGAACAGAACCTGAGACTCTCGACAGACTGGGCAACCGGATCTGCAGGAATACTGGCGTTGCTCCGATATACCGGATCGGCAACTGCCCGACAGTCGTTTCCACTGATGTGCGCGTCGAACTGCCACATCGCCTAATTGTTCGGAAGTTATCACCCACGGCAGATTGGAGCACAGAAGTACCAGGCGAAAAACCTGGAATTAAATCAACACCGCAAGCAAACTCGATCGATCAAATCCATCGGCAAGAACGCCGATCAACAAAGGAAATGACAATGGACGCTATTCTCTCCCTTCAAGATCTGTCAGTCGCCGCCGGCAACGTCGGAGATGCCGGCCAACTCGAGCAGAACGCGGCAATCAGTTCCCTCAGTTTCTTCTGCCTCTGACCTCAGGCCGATACCTCGGAGCAAGTCCGGGGTATCGGCTTTCGGAATCCGTGCGGATCATCAGACGAACAATATTGTTTCATCATGAGACGCATCCGCACTTCACCGAGCTGTATTCGCCGATGATGTGTGCGACCTGGCGGCAATGCCGAGGGTAGATCGCATGGTCACTGGCGACGATATTCCTACTGATCCTGACAGCCGCACTTTCGGGCTGGTTCGTGCAGCGTTGGGGCGAGAGTTGGGACTTCGGGGACATCTGCTCGCGCTGGTACGACGGGGGGTGGCGGTTGCCGCGCCGCCACCGCCTTGACCTTCACGACGCTTTTCGTACTCCTACTTCCCTTCGCCTCAGGAATGCTGGTCGGCGTCACCACATTCGCCCGAGACTTCGAGCGGAGGGTCTGGTGGTTTGAGTTTCAATAGCTGTCAACGACAAGATGAGGGAATCGGTACCATCCGCCCCCGATGTCTTCCAGCCGGAGCTGATTGAAGGTCTTGTCGGACACACCATCGGGTGCGTACACCCAGCCGGGATTGTCCAAGATGTCCAATCCATCTCGTGCGTCATAGAAATAGACGTGGCCTTCACTGCTGACGTTGGCATAGGAGATATCGAATCTGCCGATTCGTAGATCACGATGATACCCATCGGAATAGGGATCGTCAGGTTCTTGAAGTAGTTGCTGTGCAACGGTTTCGAAGTCTGCCCGATACTGATCGAAATGTGGCTGCCCCGCGGCCGCGATCCCGAGTGCGATCACCACGAGAACCGGAACAGCGACATCGGACCACAACCATCGGCGTCGCTGCCACCAGCACACTCCGAGCAGCACGATTGCAACACTCGCCGTGAGGACCCAGAGAACGACCGCACCGGCGATCGAGAGTGCACTATCCGCAGGTTCGGGCCAGGCGAGATGGCATTTCGCTGCGACATACATCGCCGACGCCGACGCTGCGATAAGTGCGTTTACCAAAACAACCCCACGAAGAGCACCGGACCTTCTCGTTGCCTGCGAGTTCGACACTGCCTGATCCATTCGATGAGAATAGCGAGCTGTTTGTCGCGGACTAGCAGTAACCACTTCCCCGATCTCACGATCGATTGTTTCTCGGCACGGAGAAAGTGTCCACGGTGCTATCTTTGCTGACTATGGGAGGCAGGGCTGCGAGGATGGTCGATTTGAACTACCGATGTCAGGAGAGCTCGGCGACTCCCAAAGTCGACAGGTCAATTTTGAGCACGGCTGGATTCGGTGGATCGCAGCAACCAATACCATCGTCACCCCATGATGACGTGACTGTTGCGGGCGAGTCGTGAAGATTCGATTATTACGAGCAAGCCAAGCGTCTTTAGCAATATCGCTGATCGCACTAACCTTGGTCTATTTGTTGGACGCATCTTCTTTGCGCCTCCAACATCAGCCCAGCTGGCGCATTGATCACTATGGAATCCCATCACGATTCAATTATCTCCTTCCCGGCCGGGCGGAGAGGGTAGCGGCAGGAATTACAGACTTCTGGGGATGGTTCCCTCCAGGCATAAGCTGTACATTCACTGATGCAGTGACCAAAGAGAGCGAAACGGTGGCACCGGCCGCGGACAGGTCGTACATCGTCGTCGTTCTTGTGGCGCTGATCATGATCTCGGCTGTCGGCGTATTGTTCGGCCGCCGGAAGCGCTGAAGATTGGTTTTGGCTCGGGACTGCAGATGCGCACTCGACACCAGACCGATGAGTAATAAATCGGTGTCCGTCGTGTCCGGCGCTTCCACCACTCGTCGATCTTCGCGAATCCACCAGCCTTGTTCGAGGGCATTTCTTGCGGGTCCTGGTGGTCTTCGTTCCCATCACGCTGGCGATGACACTCCTGGGCCTGGTGCTCGGCTGGACCCATGCGCTTGCCGGGGACAGGCGGCAACATGATCGACGCCGATTACACAATGTGCTGGGGCTCAGACAATTCCGACGTGATGCTGTTGCGCTCCGGGTTGATGGTGGCGCTCGCACTCGTCGGCGCACGTGGACTACGTCGGCGACCCGCCTATAACCGACTGTCCGAAATGTCGAAATCGATTTGATAGCAGCAATTTTCGATCCACATTCTCTTGTGTTCGAAACTTTGTTCGATTATACTTTCGGCATGGACAGTCGGGATGCGTGGCAGCTGGATGGCGAGGGCCTCAAGGGGGAGGTTCTGGATCTGGTGCGTGTCCGGCACGAGTTGCAGTCGCGGTTGGTGTTGCTGATCGTGGAGATGTTTTCCCGTGAGGTTCTCGGCGGGAAGGGTTTTCGGGCGATCGCGCAGTGGTTGCATGGTTCGACGAATTTGGAGATCGGTGAGTGCAGTCTGCTGGTCGGGTTGGCGCGGTTGTTGATGCTCGAACCTGTTGTCGCGGATGCGTTTCATCGCGGTGACGTGGATGCGTTGAAGGCGCGGCAGGTGGCGTCGTTTTGTCAGCATCCGCCGAAGAACATGACCCTGGCGGATGTGGACAAGGCTCGCGGGATTTTGTTGTCGTTGGCGTCGAAGAACATTGCGGATTGCGATGCGGTGCGGGCGGCGATTCGGCGGATCGAGAAGCAGTACGGAAAACGCGAGGACGGCGTCCCGGTCGGCGAGGATTCCGAACGTAACGAGTTCTACGCCTCGAAAGGCTTGTACGGGCGGGTCACTGTGAAGGGGGATCTGGATGCGATCAACGGGGCCCGGTTGATCACGTTGTTGTCGAGCCTGTCTGCGCCGACGCCGGAGAAGGACGGCGTGAAGGACACCCGTACGCCGGCATTACGACGGGCGGACGGGTTCTGCGAATTGTTGCGGCGGTACGAGCGGGCGGGGTTGGGTCCGATCGAGGGCGGGGTGAAACCGCACATCACGGTGACTGCGTCGGCGAAAGACATGACGGACCTGCAAGCGTTGAAAGACCTCTTGCCGTCGACTCAGGAACTGGGTTTCGCGTGGACGGATTGGATGGGCCCCATCAGTATCGATACCGCGCGGATGTTGGCGTGCGACTGCACCGTGACGCGAATTTTGTTGGATGAGAACGGTGTTCCGCTCGACTGCGGCAAGGAAGCGAGAACAGCGACGGTTCCACAAAGGCGAGCACTGGCCGTCCGGGATGGCGGGTGCGCGTTTCCGGGGTGCGGGACTCCGTCGGGGTGGTGCGATGCCCATCATATTGTTCACTGGAACGATGGTGGCCCAACAGATCTCGACAACCTGGTTCTGTTGTGCGGTCATCACCACCGGACGATGCACCACACCGAGTGGCGTGTCGAGATCGGCCCGGATCGGAAGACGGTGTTCTATCCACCCATGTCGATCGATCCGTATCAACAGCCGATCGGCGGGAACAGCCCACCCACAGCAGCCTGAACCGCGACAATCGAATACATCAGCACCGGGGACGAACCATGCCCCGGTGCTGGTGCACGTTTCTGGTCAGATCCCAACCCCTCAAATCCCAGCCCCTCAGATCCCGGCCCTTCGCACGAGAGCGTCAGTGGCAGAAGGGGATACAACGTCAATCGCTCGTAACAGCCCCGCGTACCGCGGATACAGCTCGACGGGACGCGTATTGATCGCCCTCAAGATCCACGATGCAGCTTGATCGGCCGTCAGCGCCGGCTGGCTCACGTAATCCGCCGTCGGCGCGATCATCGGTGTTCGTATGAGTGGGAATTGCACTGTGGTGACATCGACACCGGTGCCGTGACATTCCGCGCCGAGGCTTCGGCCGAATGCACTGAGAGCAGACTTCGACGCGTGATAGGCGCTGAACCTGGGCATCACGCCCGCAGTGACTCCCCAGGTTCCGACGTTGATGATGTGTCCGGACTTCGCCTCGAGCATTGCGGGCAGTAGCCGCAACGTCAGTCTTGTCGGCCCGAAGTAGTTGAGTGCCATGGTGCGCTCGTAGTCGTGGAATCGGTCGACCGAATCCAACGCGGTACGACGGATCGAGCGACCCGCATTGTTGACGAGAATGTCGACCGACCCGAATCGATCCGCGATCGTCTCCGCGAGTTCGTCAACGGCTTCACCGCGGGAGAGGTCCGCAGGCACGATGTGTGCCCATCCTCCCCTGCGGTGAATCTCGTCCCGTACGTGTTCGAGGTTTTCCTCACCGCGCGCGACCAGGATCATCTCGGCTCCCTGACGAGCCAAAAGATGAGCTGTCGCCTCACCGATCCCCGACGAGGCTCCCGTCAGGACGATGGTCTTGTCGGAAAGCGTGACGCCGCGAGACGGAACAAGGGAGCGCAGACGCGTCGGCGGTCTCAATGCAAGATTGCTGAGAATCGATCTGATCACGTCGGCCTCGGTTCGATCTTCGCGTGCGATTCGGTGCGAACCCGTCCCTGAACAGCCCACTTCGGACGCACCGCGGAAATTACTCAAAAGTAAGTTATGGCGCCGTTTCGGCCGTGTCAAGAATTCGTCGGGATTCAGGAGTATCTGCCACTAGCTTTTCCTGATACCTCGGGTTACATTAAATCCAGACCGAGTGCCAGCGATCACACAACCGGCCCTCGATTCCACCGAACACCGCGAGAAATACCAGCGGTGACCGAAACGAAGAGGAGACGCCATGACGCTCACATCGCCGCTCGACAAGCGCGGAGAAGCATCCGACGACTCGTACAACGAGACGCTTCGACTCCTGTCCGAGGGCTCGGTGCACAAGCACTTCGACCCGTACCTCGACATCGACTGGGACTCCCCCGAGTTTGCCGTCGTCCCGAACGATCGCCGCTGGATCCTCCCGGCCGAGACAGATCCGCTGGGTGCTCACCCGTGGTACCAGTCGCAGTCCGAGGCCAGGCAGATCGAAATCGGCATGTGGCGCCAGGCCAATGTCGCGAAGGTCGGTCTCCAGTTCGAGAACATTCTGATCCGCGGCATGATGCAGTACGTCTTCTCGCTGCCCAACGATTCGGCCGAGGCGCGTTACTGCACGCACGAGTCGGTCGAAGAGTGCAACCACACGATGATGTTCCAGGAGATGGTCAACCGCATCGGTGCCGACGCTCCCGGCATGAGCCGTCCGATGAAGATGCTTGCACCCTTCATCCCCCTCGCTGCGGGTCCGTTCCCCGAACTGTTCTTCGTCGGTGTCCTCGCAGGTGAAGAGCCCATCGACCACATTCAGAAGAGCATCCTGCGCGCCGGCGGCCAGATCCACCCGATCATGCAGTCGGTCATGGCCATCCACGTAGCCGAGGAAGCGCGTCATATCTCGTTCGCGCACAAGCTTCTGAGCCGCCGCATCCCGCTGATGTCACGCCCGAACCGGTTTGTCCTCTCGCTGCTGTTCCCGATCGTCATGCGCATTCTCTGTGACGCCATCGTCATCCCGCCGAAGTCCTTCTGGAAGCAGTTCGACATCCCGAAGTCCGTGAAGAAGGACCTGTTCTGGGATCTGCCCGAGTCGCGCCAGACCCTGCGCAACTACTTCGGTGACGTCCGCATGCTGGCCACCGACACCGGCCTGATGAACCGTGCCTCGCGCCTGGTCTGGAAGGCCTGCAAGATGGACGGCCGCGCATCACGCTTCCGTAGCGAACCTCACCGCAGCTCGCACAACGCCGCCGCGTAGCTCCCGGACAGTCGAGATCGGACTCATAGCGCCATGCCACACGTAGTCACGCAGTCCTGTTGCAGCGACGCCTCGTGCGTCTACGCCTGCCCGGTCAACTGCATCCATCCGACGCCGGACGAGCCGGACTTCCTCACCGCCGAGATGCTGCACATCGATCCGCAGGCCTGCGTCGACTGTGGCGCATGCGTCTCGGCCTGCCCGGTCGACGCCATCGTCCCCGAGTCGAAGCTGACCGACCCGCAGCGAGTCTTCCTGTCCATCAATTCGGACTTCTACAAGGAAGAGCGGCCCAGGCCGCTTCTCGCCAAGGTCATCCCGGCAGCCCACGTCGACAAGGGCCGACCGCCGTTGCGCGTTGCCATCGTCGGTTCCGGACCGTCGGCGATGTACGCCGCGGACGAGTTACTGACTCAGCCTGACGTGCAGGTCAACGTCTTCGATCGCCTTCCTGTGCCTTACGGCTTGGTTCGCGCCGGCGTTGCTCCGGACCATCAGAAGACCAAGCAGGTCACTCGCTTGTTCGACAAGATCGCCGCACAAAAGGGTTTCGAGTTCTACCTCAACGTCGAGATCGGCAAGCACATCTCGCACAGCGAACTGCTCGAAAATCACCATGCGGTGCTCTACGCAGTCGGCGCTTCGTCCGACCGTGGTCTCGGCATTCCGGGCGCTGATCTGCCTGGCACGGCCTCGGCCACCGACTTCGTAGCCTGGTACAACGGCCACCCCGATCACGCCGACGACGTCTTCGACCTCTCACATCGCCGCGCGGTCATCATCGGAAACGGAAATGTCGCGCTCGACGTCGCTCGCATTCTGACGGCCGATCCCGAGAAGTTGGCCGGTACCGACATCTCCGCTCACGCACTCGCCGCTCTGCGGAAGAGTCGCGTCGAAGAAGTTGTCATCGTGGGTCGACGCGGAATCGCGCAGTCCGCGTTCACGGTCCCCGAGTTCACCGGCCTGATGGCACTGCCGGACATCGAACTCTCTGTCGGACCCGACGACATGGTTCTCGACTCGGCCACCGAAGAACTGGCAAAACGCGGCGAACTCCCGCATGCCGTCGAGCAGAAGTTGCGTCTCCTCGAAGCCCTGAAGAACCGCGATCACGTCGACGTCGGCAACAAGCGCATCACGTTGCGCTACCTGCTCACGCCGACCTCGATCACCGGCGACGATCAGGTCAGCGGAATCGAGTTCGCTCGCAACGCTCTTGTCGACGCCAACGGAACCGTGCAGATCGAAGCAACCGGCGATACCGAGACCATCGATACCGGCTTGGTCCTCACCTCGATCGGCTACCGCGGAGTGCCCATCCCCGGCGTCCCGTTCGACGAGCGTGCGTCGGTCATTCCGAACGAGAACGGCCGAGTCCTCGAAGCTCCGAACGGTGATCCCGCCACCGGGGTCTACGCGACCGGTTGGATCAAACGCGGACCGAGTGGGTTCATCGGCACCAACAAGTCCTGCGCGCAGGAAACGATCAGGATGCTCGTCGACGACTTCAACGACGGACGCCTGACCAACCCGGTCGCGGACGACTCCGCAGTCGATCGTCTGGTCCGGGCGCGACAGTCCGACGTCGTCGACCGCGAGGGCTGGCATGCCATCGACAAGGCGGAACTGGAACGCGGCGCTGCGCACGATCGTGCCCGCGAAAAGGTTCTGGATCAGGTCGAGATCACCTCCATCCTCGACGCTGCGGCCCGGGTGAAACCGACGCGTCGATTCGGTCGACCTGTACGCGTTCGCTGATCCGCTACAGGTAAACAGCTACTTTCACGCACACGGCCCCGCCTGCAGACTCGTCTGCCCGGCGGGGCCGTCTGCGTTCCGGCAACGTCCCACTCAGCGAAAATTTTTGCCCGTCAGCAGCCGAAATCGTGTAATACTGCAACCTGTTCCAGTAAGCGGCACAGCGGGCCCACGATCCCCCGGATCAGGCTCGCCAACCAGATGAGGATTGCATGAGCGAGACTGCAACGCCGGCGCCGAACGGGAGTGTGACGCCTGCAGTAGAGGGTTGGTTCACCACCGGCGACGAACCTGCTCTGATCGGCACGAAGTGCCAATCCTGCGGCACCATTTCCTTCCCTCGTGAGGCGACGTTCTGCAAGAACCCGAGCTGCTTCAGCGAGGAGTTCGACGACGTGGAACTCTCCCGCCGCGGCACTGTCTGGTCGTACACCGACGCGCAGTACCAGCCCCCGCCGCCGTACATCCCGCGCTCGGATCCGTACGAGCCTTTTGCTCTCGCAGCAGTCGAGCTGTCCGAGGGGATCGTCATCCTCGGCCAGGTGGCCGACGGATTCGGCGTCGACGATCTCAAGGTCGGCAATACCGTCGAATTGGTTGTCGAGCCGCTGTACACCGACGAAACCGGAGTACGTACGACGTGGCGCTGGAAGCCTGTCGCCGCAGCTGATCAGGAGTCGCAGTCATGAGCAAGGACGTCGCAGTACTCGGTGTCGGTATGCACCCCTGGGGCAAGTGGGGGCAGTCGTTCGTGAAATACGGCGTTGCCGCCGCTCGCGCCGCGCTCGCCGATTCGGGTGTGAATTGGCAGGACGTCGACTTCATCGTCGGCGGCGAGACCGTCCGCAACGGTTACGGCGGATACGTCGCCGGAGCCACGTTCGCTCAGGCCCTCGGCTGGAACGGCGCTCGCGTCGCCACGTCGTATGCAGCGTGCGCGACGGGAGCCCAGGCACTCGACACCGCTCGCGCACGAATTCTGGCCGGCCTCAGCGAAGTTGCCCTGGTCGTCGGCGCCGACACCACCCCCAAGGGCTTCCTCGCTCCCGTCGCCGGTGAGCGTTGGGACGACCCGGACTGGCTGCGCTTCCGCCTCATGGGTATGACCAACCCGGCGTACTTCGCGCTCAACGCGCGTCGTCGCATCGACCTCTACGGCGCCACCGCGGAGGATTTCGCCAACGTGAAGGTCAAGAACGCCAGGCACGGGCTGAGCAATCCGAATGCGCGCTACCGCAAGGAAGTCACCGTCGAGAACGTGTTGGCCTCCCCCGTGGTGTCCAATCCCCTTCACCTGCTCGACATCTGCGCGACGTCCGACGGCGGCGCCGCAATCTTGCTGACGTCGATGGAATACGCCCGCAAGATGGGCATCGCGGAACCTGTTCGCATCAAGGCTATTTCGACGGTCACGCCGACGTTCCCCCAGACGATCATGGACATGCCGAACTTCTCCACCGATTCCAGCTCCGCCGTTCCCGCTCCGGAGCGCACGTTCAAGGAATCCATCGGCTACGCCGCATACGAGGAAGCCGGGATCTCTCCCGAGGACGTCGACGTCGCCGAAGTCTACGACCTCGCTACCTCCGTGGAACTGGACTGGATCGAAGACCTTGCCCTCTGCAAGCGGGGCGAGGCCGAGCACCTCCTGCGTGCGGGTGACACCAGTATCGGAGGCCGCATCCCGGTCAATCCGTCCGGTGGTCTCGCGTGCTTCGGCGAAGCCGTTCCCGCACAGGCACTTGCGCAGGTGTGCGAGCTCACTTGGCAGCTTCGTGGACAGGCCGAAGGCCGTCAGGTCGAAGGCGCCCGCATCGGTATCACCGCCAACCAAGGTCTGTTCGGACACGGCTCCTCGGTAATCGTTTCCGCCTGACCCTGTTCTACTTTCGTGGCGGTCGCACACTCACCCGTGAGCGGCCGCCACGATCACGTCTGCCACTGCCCCTGGCTGTGAGACCAGCGAGGCATGGGAGGTCGGGAGTTCGCTGGTGTTCGCGCCCATCCGGTTTGCCATGAACCGCTGCGCCGATGCTGGGATCACGCGATCCTCACCGGCAACCAGATACCAGCTCGGTGTGTTCGCCCACGACGGTGGCCCGCCGAGCTCGAGGTTCGCCCACAAAGCCGCAGACTTCTGATGCGCCAACATCGTTGCCGCTGTCTCGTCGGAAACATCCTGAGCGAAGACGGAATGGAAATACTCGTCCGTGACGTAGCCGTCGACGTTCTTCCCGCCGATCGCGTGAGGATCGTCGACGATCTTCAATCCCAGAGCCGGAGGAAGCAATTGGCTGCCAGGAAACCTGATGGGATCGATCGTGATCTGCACCGGCTCACCCTGAACCGGAGCAAACGCCGCGATGTACACCAACGACTGCACCTTCGGGTCGTGAACATTGGTGATCACCGCGCCGCCGTACGAGTGTCCGACGAGCACGACAGGTCCGTCGATGTCCGCAACCGTCTTCTCGATCACGGACGCGTCGTAAGCGGGCCCGCGTAGAGGATTGTCCGGCGCCACGACGCGATAGCCACGCGAGCGTAGGTCGGCGGCAACGCCGTCCCAACTGGTCGCGTCGGCAAAAGCGCCGTGGACGAGAACGACGGTTGGCTTGGGGCTCGCCACCGCAGCGCCGGAGCCGAAGATCACTCCGGCCGCGACTGTCATGAGTAACGCCAGAACTGCGGTGAATACACGTGAGATCTTCATGCGTTTCCTTCACTCTCGTCGAAAAGCGAGAAACTGCGGTAGGCCGGGACACGCCCGTTTCGATCCTAGAAATACCTGCTGCGACGGACGTGACTGTCCGTGCAGACTTTTGAGCTCACACTGCACAACTTCTGGTTGAGCGTCCGCATCGCGGGGTATCAGGGCTGCATGGCTTTGCTCCTGGATACTTCCGTGTTGGAGCCTGACCAACGCGCGGACGCCTTTGTCGACGCGATGGGTCGTGCCTCGGTCCCGTGTGCAATCCACTTGGAGAACCCGGAACGGGTGAGCGCGAGAATGAACGTGTGGAACCTCGGTGCAGCATCACTGTTCCGCTCCGAGTCGACCGGTATGCGGTTGACCCGAACACCACGTCACGTCCGGTCCGCGTCGATGCCCGTCCTTGCGATTGCCCTGCAGGAGATCGGGATCGGCCATCTAGATCAGCACGACGAACAACGCAGAGTGCCCGTCGGTGAGCTGTTGATGACGGACCTGACGTCGACCTACGATTTCTCCTGGCCGGGAACGGGCGCTTCCCAGTGCCTCTACGTTCCGATGGATCGGCTGGGACTGCCGATCGACACCGTGCGGGACGCAGCTACCCGGCCTCATCACAGCAATCTGTACCCCGTGATGATCGCGCACGTTCGTGAATTGTTCCGCAGCGCCGCTCTGTTGGAGACCGATCCTGCCGCCGAACAATTGGGCGAGGCCTCGATCGAACTCGCACGTGCTTTGGTCGCTTCGATCGCACATGCGAATCCTGACGCATCCGCTCCGAGATCGTCCCTTGCCATGACTTCGATCCGTCGATACATCCGTGAACACCTTCACGATCCGACACTGAACCCCGCACGAATTGCTCACGCCCACAACATCTCACTGCGACAGCTGTACAAGATCTGCTCGGACAACGGCTTTCGGATCGAACAGTGGATCATCACCCAGCGCCTGCAGAAGGCTCGGGACGAACTGGCTCGACCCGCTACCGTCGATCTGCCGATCGCGACCGTTGCGCACCGGGCGGGGTTTGTCGACGCCGGACACTTCAGCCGACGCTTTCGACAGGCCTACGGGCTGAGCCCGACTCGTTGGCGTCAGCTCCGCGATTGAAGCAGCGCCACAACGTCCGACTGACCACGACTTTCGGCATTGTCCAACGCGGTCTTCCCCGATGCATCGCGGATCGAGGGATCTGCCCCCGCGTCGAGAAGCTGAGTGATCACGTCGATATAGCGCGCCGAACCATCGCCGTACACAACGGCTTCGAGTAGCGCCGTCCACCCGGGATCGTTGATGTGATTGACCGGAACCCCGGCAGCGATCAGCATCCGGACGGTCTCGACATGCGCGTGTTCACTCGCCGGAATCAGCGCCGTACCGCCGTAACGGTTCACGCTGTCGACGTCCGCGCCGTGGGCGAGCGTGAGCGCCAGAATCTCGTTCAAACCTTCGGCTCCGGAATACAGGAAGGCCGAATCCTGCATGGAGTCCTTCGCGTTCACGTCAGCGCCGGCAAAAATCAACGTAGAAGCCGCAGCGACGGCGTTGTTCTTGGTGGCCTCGACGAGTGGAGTCCGTTCGCCCTCGCCGCGCGCTTCGATGTTCGCGCCGGCAGTCAGGGCAGCGGTAACAGCTGCGGGATCATTGCGGTCCACAGCATCGAAGAGCGCGCGTTCGGATTCCGGCGTCGATGGTGGATTTACACCCGTAGGCGGTACAGCTGCCGTTGTTGGTGCTGACGCCGCGGTTGTCGGCGTCAGCGGGGTGTCGGACGAACTGCAGCCAGCCAACGCTCCGGTCACCGATGCCGCGAAGATTGCGCAGGCGAGGACAGACTTGCGCGGCCGCGCCATCACAACGAATCACTTTCTTGGACAAGTGTTTCGAGCGTCATCCTGACGGCGTCCAGGTGTTCGGCCATCGCCCTGGAGGCGTGGTCGTAACTCCCGGATGCAATTCCTTCGACTATTCGTTCGTGTTCCTCGTTCGACTTTTCCTGGCGACCTGCAACAAGATTGAGTGTCTCGGATTGCCTTGTCAGCGCTTCACGGATATCGACGATTACCGACTCGAAGACCCGATTCCTACTGGCTTTTGCAATCAGTCCGTGAAATTGGGCGTCGAGTGCAACCCATACGAGCGGATCGTCCTCGTCACGCATCTGCTGTACCAGTCCGCGGAGGGCTGCCAGTTCCTCCGCTGTGTGCCGTTGGGCAGCCCACCCTGCGGCCGGAATTTCAACATGCGGCCGCGCTTCGACCAACTCGTTGGCCGCGTAGCTGCCGAAGTCGAGGTCTCGCGCTATCGAATCGCTGACGACGAAGGTGCCGAGCCCGGATTTCGTCTCGGTGAGCCCGAGGGCATGGCACGAGCGCAGGGCTTCACGGATGACCGATCGACTGACCCCGTGTCTTTCGGCCAGGGACGCCTCGGACGGGAGACGCTCTCCGACTGCCAGTTCGCCGGAGGTTATTGCGGCACGGAGGTCGGCGAGAACCGCCTCGGCAGCACTCACCCGCGAGGCGACGGGTCGCCTGGTGGCCCAGCTGTCTGACAGGTTCATGCCGTCATTGTTGCGACTGCCGAAGACCCGCGTCAAACATCGCACTTGATGAAGGGTTGACGTGCCGGAGTGAGCGAGGTAACAATTACACCTGTCAGACAGCCTGATAGCCCGATAGCTGGGCGGGACTACTACTCGACCGTCAGCGCTGCGATCCCGAAATACACCCACCGCGCAGAGTGATGCTTGCGCGAAGAGACACGAGGAATTGATCAAGTGCTCGAAACGCGAACAGAACACGATCTGCTCGGCGATCGCGAGGTTCCAGCCGATTCGTACTGGGGTATCCACACCTTGCGCGCAATGGAGAACTTCCCGATCACTGGTCGAACAATCGCCACGAACCCGCATCTGATCCGCGGCATCGCTTACGTCAAGTGGGCCGCAGCCAGCGCAAACGAAAAGCTGGGCATCCTCGACCGCCCGCGCGCGGAGGCCATCTCACAGGCATGCAAGGAGATCGTGGACGGGCGGTGGCACGAACAGTTCGTGGTGGACGTCATCCAGGGTGGCGCCGGCACGTCGACGAACATGAATGCGAACGAGGTCATCGCCAATCGCGCGTTGGAAATCCTCGGCCACCAGCGCGGCGACTACGAACGGCTTCACCCCAATGAACACGTGAACCTGAGCCAATCGACCAACGACGTCTACCCCACGGCCGTGAATATCTCGACGATCTTCGCGATCGATGACCTGCTGGATGCACTTCTTACACTCCAGAACGCATTTACGACCAAATCTCTTCAGTTCGCCGACACAGTGAAGATGGGACGCACCCAACTGCAGGACGCCGTGCCGATGACTCTGGGTCAGGAGTTCGGGACCTACGCGGTCATGATCGAGGAGGATCGGGCGCGTCTGGCTGAGGCCGCTCTTCTCGTTCACGAGATCAACCTCGGCGCGACTGCTATCGGCACTGGCCTCAACGCACCCGCCGGCTACGCCGAGGTGGCCTGTTCCGACCTGGGCGCACTGACCGGACTGCCGCTGGTGTTGGCAACGGATCTGGTCGAAGCGACCCAAGACGTGGGCCAGTTCGTCCACCTCTCCGGCGTCCTCAAGCGGGTCGCTGTGAAGTTGTCCAAGGTGTGCAACGATCTCCGACTGCTCTCTTCGGGCCCGCGAGCCGGATTGAACGAGATCAATCTTCCACCGGTGCAGGCAGGTTCGTCGATCATGCCGGGCAAGGTCAATCCTGTCATTCCCGAAGTCCTCAATCAGGTCGCGTACGAAGTCATCGGCAACGACGTGACGATCACGATGGCTGCGGAATCCGGTCAGCTCCAACTCAACGCTTTCGAGCCGATCATCGTGCACTCACTGTCCGAAGGAATGCGACACCTCGGTGCGGCTTGCCGCATTTTGGCGGACCGGTGCGTACTCGGCATCACGGCTAACACCGAACTGCTGCGCGCCCGAGTCGAAGACTCCATCGGCCTCGTCACCGCGCTCAACCCCTACATCGGATATACCGCGTCCACTCGGATCGCCCAGGAGGCGTTGATTTCCGGGCGTCGCGTCGCCGATCTCGTAATCGAAGCCGGCCTGCTCGACCGAGAGGAACTCGATCGGTTGCTCAGCCCCGAACATCTCGCCAATCTCCGCGTTTCGGGCGAGAAGCCTCATGCCACCGCTGTTGCGGAGGAGGTTTGATGACCGTCGAACGGGAAGAGACAGGCCGCGCCGAAGTTGCCACTGAGGAGGATCTTGGGTATCAGAAAGCGCTCGGCCCCAGACAAATTCAGATGATCGCGATCGGTGGTGCGATCGGAACCGGCCTTTTCATGGGTGCGGGAGGGCGACTACAACAGGCGGGCCCGGCCTTGGTTCTCGTGTACGCGCTGTGCGGATTCTTCGCGTTCCTGATCCTGAGGGCACTCGGCGAACTGGTGATGCACCGACCGACCTCCGGATCCTTCGTTTCCTACGCACGCGAATTCTTCGGCGAAAAGATGGCTTTCGCTGCGGGTTGGTTGTACTGGATGAACTGGGCAATGACTGCCGTGGTCGACGTCACGGCTGTGGCGTTGTACATGAACTTCTTCAAAAAGTACTGGGCGCCACTGGGACACATCGATCAGTGGATGTTCGCTCTGATCGCGGTGTTGCTGGTTCTCGGACTGAATCTCGTGTCCGTGAAAGTCTTCGGAGAGTTGGAGTTCTGGTTCGCGTTGATCAAGGTCGTGGCCTTGACCGCATTCCTCGGGTTCGGTGTCTATTTCGTACTCTTCGGCACGCCCATCGAAGGGCATTCCTCCGGATTCAGCCTGATCGCCGACAACGGTGGGCTGTTCCCCAACGGAATACTGCCGGCAGTCGTGGTGATTCAGGGCGTCGTGTTCGCTTACGCTTCAATTGAACTCGTGGGGACCACGGCTGGAGAGACCGAAAATCCCCGGAAGGTGATACCCAAGGCGATCAACACAGTGATCATTCGGATCCTCGTCTTCTACGTGGGGTCGGTCCTGCTGCTCTCGCTGTTGCTCCCGTACACCGAATACCACGCCGGTGAAAGTCCATTCGTCACATTCTTCGGTTCGATCAACATCCAAGGCGCAGATGCGATCATGAATCTGGTCGTTCTCACGGCGGCGTTGTCTTCCCTCAATGCCGGATTGTATTCGACCGGACGAATACTCCATTCGATGGCGACGGCCGGTTCGGCGCCTGCCTTCGCTGCCAGAATGAACAAAGCCGGAGTGCCGTACGGGGGAATCGCACTCACCGGCGTGGTCATCCTGTTCGGCGTCGGGCTCAATGCTGTTGTCCCAGCGCAAGCCTTCGAAATAGTCCTCAATCTTGCGGCACTGGGCATCATCAGTGCATGGGCGGTAATTGTGCTGTGCCAGTTGAGGCTCTGGCAACTTGCGAAACAAGGCAAAGTCACTCGCCCTGCCTTCCGCATATTCGGCGCACCGTACACCGGGATCGCGACACTGGTCTTTCTTGCGGTCGTTATCGTGTTGATGGCATTCGACAACCCTGTTGGAACGTGGACCGTCGGATCCATCGCGATCATCGCACCGCTCTTGATGATTGGTTGGTACGCCGCCAGGAATCGTATTCGCGAGTTGGCCATCCACCACCCCGCAGCTTGACGTGAAAGGACCACAGTGTCGAAAGTCGCAGTTGTCACTACCGGTGGCACCATCGCCAGCATCCGGGATGCGCATGGAATCAGCCGGCCCGCAATCACCGGTGCAGATCTGGTCGGCAACGAGCAGAACGACATCGAGCTTCGAGTCGTCGACGTGATGTCGAAGGACAGCTCGAGCATGACCTTCGCGGACATGGATCGTGTTCGCGACGCCGTAGCCGATCAATTGAAAGATCCCGGACTCGACTCGGTGGTCGTGCTTCACGGCACCGACACGATGGAGGAAACTGCGTTCTTGTTGGACCTGCACCACGACGACCAACGCCCGGTGGTCTTCACCGGCGCGCAGCGCACTTTCGACCATCCCGAATCCGACGCTCGTTCGAATCTCGCCGCGGCGATCTCAGCCGGACTGGACATCTCGTCACACGGGCGTGGTGTCCTCATCGCCTTCGGCGGTTCGGTCCATCCAGCCGCAGGTACGCGAAAGTCCGATACAACGGCACTCGATGCCTTCCGCCGCGTGCACATCGATCCGCTCCTGCTGCGCACGCCAGAACCATTGCCGTGGCATCCGATTTCGGATACCCGCGTCGACATCATCGCCGTGTATCCCGGGGCAGACCGCGTACAGATCGACGCCTGCGTGCACGCCGGGGCGCAGGGACTTGTTCTCGACGGACTCGGTTCGGGAAATGCCAATCCGACGATAGTCGAGGCCGTACGAGACTGCGTAGGCGCTCACATTCCGGTAGCCGTGACAACTCGGGTGCCCTCGGGGCCAATCTCCCCGGTTTACGGTGGCGGTGGTGGCGGGCACGACTTGATCGCCGCAGGCGCTGTATTTTCCACCGATCTTCGAGCCGGGCAGGCACGTGTACTTCTGGCAGCCTTGTTGTCAGATCCGGATCTCGTGGGCCTGGAAAAGGTATTCGACCGCTATTCGAGGTTTGCTCGCACCCCGCCGTTCGGGCGGTAGAACTGGCGACACCATTCATTGTTCGAAATTCACTCCACTAAATCAGGGACTTTGGTCCGAATTTTCGACTTGGACGCTTATTTGGTGTCCGAATTGGGTAGTTTCACATCATCTAACTCGTTCAAAATTTCGATCCAGCGGTCACGTCCAGTGCAGCCAGTCGAACAGGAGTCGGATGAGCAGCCCATTTCGTGATGCCGCTGCAGTAACGCTCGACGCGTCTCACCGCGTCGGGCAAGCGCACGTGCCAGGCGCCGCACTCAACGGTCGTTTTCACCCGCCAACTGCCGTGAAAGGACTGGTCGCGCGTCCGCGCCTGCACCGCAAACTCACCGCATCCACTGCCACCAAAGGCTCAGGCCCCGGGCCTGTCGGGTTGCTCTCGGCTCCGGCCGGTGCGGGGAAGACCCTACTTCTGGCCGATTGGGCTCGCGAATATTCTCGAGCCTCCCCTGATGTTGCGCTGGCCTGGCTGACGTTGGCCGAGCGCGACAACAACGTGTCGATACTGTGTGAATCCCTCGCCGAGGCGATCGCGACCTCCGTCGATGCGGCCGGCCAGAGGCTCCCCGTGCAGACCGGATCCAGGCCGCCCGTCGAGCAGTGGCTCGCGCACTTTGCGGAAACCCTCGAAACGCACGAGCGCCGAACAACGTTGATCCTCGACGACGTTCACACCCTCCACGATCCGATGTCGATCGGTCTCCTCGATCGGATACTCACACAGACCCCGGGCAACCTGTCGATTATCGTTGCCGCCCGCTACGAACCACCGCTCACGTGGCATCGTCTGGCTCTCGACGGCCGACTCACCCGCTTTGCATCCACCGATCTCGCTTTCGATCGCTCCGAGATCACCGCGATATTCGGCGAGTACGACATCACGCTGCGCGACGACGAACTCGCAATCGTCGAGAACTTCACCAAGGGGTGGGGCGCCGTCGTTCGCCTGACCGCCGCGTTTCTGGCCGGCCGCAGTGACATCGGCGATGCACTGGACGAGTTCACGCACACACCCCGCCCGATCGCCGACTTTCTCGTCGACGAGGTACTGACGTCCTTGCCCGAACATGTCACCTCGTTCATGTTGCGAACATCGGTAGTCGATTCTTTCTCCGCCCAACTGGCGGAAACTCTGACGGACTCGAACGCTCGATCCGAGATCGACTCGCTGATTCAGTTCAACTTCCCCGTGACCCGTACCGATTCCGCCGACCACACAACGTGGTTCAGCTATCACCCTCTCTTGCGCGAGCACCTTCGGGCAGAGTTCCGTCGCGTCGATCACATCGAGAGAAACCGCGTACACCTGCGAGCAGCAAGCTGGTTCGAAAGCAATCACTTCGAACTCGAGGCGCTCGAACTCGAGGTGTCGATCGGAGACCCACACCGCATTCTCGCGTTTCTCGAACGCTGCGGGCTGGGCCTCGTACTCGACGGGCACTGCGGGGACGTCGTGCGAGTCCTGGAATCGGTGTCGACGCAGGTTTCGGAATCCCCGATCACCCGACTGGTGCTGGCGGCGGCCGCCCTCCACTCCGGTGACGTGACCTCGGCGACCACGTGCCTCGATCTTCTCGAGGCAACTCATCCACCGATTGCAGAAGATCCATTGTTCCTGGCGATGAGCCTGGAAATCTCCTGCGTTACGGCGACTTCCGACAACGAGCCGCTGGCGGCACGTCTGGAGCGGCGTCAGAAAAGCACCCACTCCGACATCGAAGCCTACGCACACATGGAATTGGCGACGGCACACTTACTGCGACGTGAGTTCGACAGGGCGACTGTCGAATACACTCAAGCCGTCGCACTCGGGACAATACGGGGCAGGGCGCGATTCGTCTTGAAGTCGCTGACCGGACTGGGCTACGTAGCTTCTCTCAGCGGAGACATCGGGGCGATGAGGGCTCACTCCGTCTACGCACTCGACTACGCGGTCGAACATCGCATCACGACGACTGCGGAGTACGAGTTGTCCGCGTCGGTGGCCGCCTTTGCCACATATCTCTGCGCTTCGAGCGAACTGCCGTACCGCATCCCGACAATCGGAAACTACCGGAGCACAGACGTTCTCGGCGCCAGCGCGCCGGTGTTCGGGTGGCACTCCGTCGTAACCTTCGGCCTTCACAGTCTCGACGGCTCGACCGACCGACGCTCGACCGCCGCCGATGTTCGCGACGCGATGCTCAGCGCGATCGAATTACGTACCTTTGCGTTCGCGACCTTGGCTCTTCTACCACCCGTCGTCCACGCATGCCTTTCCGTCGGCGAAGTGGAATGGGCAGCGAGACTCGTGCGTGACGCAGCCGATCAATTCGGAGAAACGTCGGAGATACATCTCGCACGGGGTGCCGTCGCCTTCTCATCCAACAAGTTCGCGGAAGCACTCGTCGAAGTTTCCGAAGCTCTCGGGTCCTCCGAAATCCCGTTGCTCGCACATCACGTCTACGCCTGGACACTCGAAGCCGGGATCCACGCTGCAACAGGTCACGAGCGCAAGTCGTTTCGCTCCCTCCACAAAGCGCTGCGCGCCGCGGAAGCCGGTAGCCTGCTACGCCCCTTCCTCGACTACGGCGCATCCCTGCGACCGGTGTTCGACGAGTTCAGTGGACATTTCGGCGATCAGGAAGCATTTGCCGAACAGGTACGTAGCCGCATTCGCCCACAAGAATTGGTGAGTGCACCGATCCTCACGCCAGGCGAATACACCGTGCTCCGTGAACTGGCTTCCGGAGACACCACCGAGTCCATTGCCGACACGCTGTTCCTTTCCGTCAACACCATCAAGACGCATCTTCGCGGGATCTATCGCAAGTTGGAAGTGAGCAACCGACGCGACGCGCTCAAGGCTGCGCGACGCGGCGGACTCATCTGAGCAAGACTGCTTCCATGCCCCCGAAGCTGTATTCCGATACGCGCGATCGATTGACCGTGTGGGCGCGACGTACACCCAGTCGACGGTTGGCGACTGATGCAACCATCGGGGTCTTCGAAGTCGGGCTCGTGGACAGCGCCATGACTTTGGCGGCCCAGGCCTTTACGTCATTGCTCCCGGTCATGATTGCAGCGTCGACCTTGGAGAAGCTGAAGCCGTTGGCTGATGCCGCCAAAGACGACCTCGGCGTCCAACTCCCCGACACCGTATTGACCAGTACCTCTACCGCGGCAGCGTTCGGGATTGTCGGCTTGCTCATGCTGCTGATCAGTTCCACGTCCTACGCTCGCGCTCTCGGCCGGATGTACGGACGGATCTGGAGCGTGCCGACGGCGACACTCCGTCAGGCGTGGCGGTGGTTCGCGGTAGTGTGCGTCGTGGCCGCGTCGGTGGTCGGTGCGGCCCTGTGCCGTGAACTGAATGGTGTTCCGGGAGTGGGCAGAGTCCTGGAATTCACAGCGGTCTACGTCGTGTGGGCACTCGTGTGGACAGCCGTGCCCATGCTGCTGACGGCCAATCGCATGACCACTCGAATGTGCGTCGGGTCAGGATTGCTCACCGCGACGGGCCTGACCGGACTGCACGTGGCCGGCACTCTTTTCCTCCCCCGAATGACAAAGACGTCGCAGGACGAGTTCGGTCTTCTGGGCGTGATGTTCACCGTCATCGGCTGGCTGTTCATCTTCTCGGCCATCGTGGTTGTCGCGTCGTCGATCGTCGGATCAGTGGCCAAAGATTCCGGTCCCCTGGGAATCTGGCTACGGACATCACGCTGAGGTGTTGTCTCGACCTGCAAGCGCTTTCGAGACGGTCGGATAGACGTCGACCTTCAGCGCGCCCTGGTCGGCACCGGACAGAACGTCGCGGAACTGCCCGATGTCGCGTGCCACTCGGAAGCTCACATTTCTGCGTGCCAACGAATCTCGAAGCTGAGCCAACATCTGCGCAGCGCTGACGTCGATGAACGGTGACGTCTCGGCGTCGAGAACGACCATGGTGGTGCCGGCGGTCACCAGACCGGTGATCTGATCACGCACGTGATCGGCATTGGCGAAGAACATCCCCGCTTCGACCCTGACCACTACGACGCCGTCGAGTGTCTTCAGATCAGGATGCCCACTGATGTCGACCCAGCGCGTGCCGTCCTTGGCCAGAGCGGCCACGTGCGGTTTGGAGACCCGATACAGGAGCAGCAACATCGAGACGGCGATTCCGATGATCAGACCGGGCAACGTGTCGAAGAGGAGAACCCCGAACATCGCCGCGATCGCCGCGGCGAAATCGGCCCGGGCAGCGTGCCCGTAGATACTGCCCAACCTCTTCGTCCACACCCGGTACAGCGCTGCGAGGGAGGAGAAATCGACCAGTTCGATCACTGCTGCGATGACCACAGCCGAGAGCGTCGCCTCTGGCAACTTCTCGAACAGGCCGGTGAGAAACAGCAGTGTCACCAGCGTCAGCGCCGCGACCACCAGTCCGCTGACCTGAGATTTGGCGCCCGCTCCTCCGTTGACGGCGGTCTTCGACAGGCTGCCGTTGACCACCATTCCCGAGCAGAGACCCGATCCGAGATTGGCCGCACCCAGTCCTGCCAGTTCACGATTGGCGTCGATGGTGTAGCCGGCTTTGGCCGCGTATGTCTTTGCAGCGCCAAGACCTTCGGCGAAACCGATGAGCAGAACGCCGACCGCAGGTCCGACCAGGTCGAGGTAGTCCTCGGCTCCCACACCACTCGGCAGACCCATCGACGGCAGGCCCGAGTCGATGTGTCCGACAATGTCGATGCCACGATCGTCGAGGCCGAACAACGCTACTGCGGTAATGCCCAGCAGCACGACGAGGAGCGAACCCGGTACGAGCGGAAGCCATCGCTTGACGCCCAGGACCATTGCCAGGCTGAGCAATCCGATGATCACGGTCGGTAGGTCGACCTCACCCAGTTCCTTCACCACTGTCCACGTCTGGACGAAGAAGTTTCCCTCCCCCTTGTCCACGCCCAGGAGTTTGGGTACTTGACCGATGATGATCGTGAGCGCCAGACCGACGATGAATCCCTTGAGAACCGGCTCGGAGATGAAGGACGCGATGAATCCGAGGCGCATGAATCCTGCGAGCAGTCCGACGAGCCCGGTCACGATCGCCAATGCCGCCGATAGCGCGATGAATCGGCCGTCGTTTCCTGAAGCCAATGGCGCGATCATCGCCGCGGACAACGCTGCCGTCGCCGACATCGGCCCGACGATCAGATGGCGCGAACTGCCGGCTGCTGCATACAGAATCAATGACGGAACCGCAGCATAAAGCCCGACCACCGGCGGAACTCCGGCGATGGTGGCGTACGCGAGCGCTTCCGGAACAAGGACAGCCCACACCGTAAGGCCCGCAATGATGTCGGGGCGAAGCCAAGCGCGTTGATAGTCGGACAACGATCCGAAGACCCACCAGGTCCGCGTGTGCGGAGCACTCATAGTCCTTGCACCCCTTTACTGATCTGTATCGCCGCGATCAGGACGAGGAGCCCGACGTTCAGCAAGTGCGTGTTGGTGGCTATCCAGGTGCGGATCTTCAGCAGCGGTTCGGTTGCCTCGTCCTTCTTGATCAGCAGGAGGGCAACAGGTACCGCGACCGAGGTCACGGACACCAACGAGAAGATCACGGCCGAGACGATCTGCGACGTCGGTGCCACGGTGCTGAGACGAAGGTTCATCGCTGCTGCGATGGCACACGACATGTCGATGGGGTTGAGAACGAACAGCGCGAAACCGAGCACACCGGATCGCATTGGTTGGAAGTGCTCAACCGATTGCAGCATCTTCGGCAGCTGAGGGGCCGCAGCCACAACGTCGCCAGGGGCAACTGCAGCCGCCATCGCCTGAACCCCGCGACGACTGCGTGAGTAGACGAACCAGGCACCCGCCAGCAGAGTTGCCCCGAGAACGAGATGGATGATGGGCACCCACAGCGGAGGGTGTGTGCGCTGATGAACCTGGAGTGCGGTCAAGATGACGTACGAACCGGCCAGCGCGACAACTATTCCGAGATACCACCCGATCAGGTACGCAATGCTGTTGATACGCGCTCGTTCGGAAAACAGTACGGCCACAACGGCGACAACCGCCAGCGGGCTCATGATGATCCCGAGCGCCAGCGGGATCTGTTGCAGTAGCAGCGATCCCATAACTACCTCCAGTTGTCAGAGACCGCCGATGCCCTTGCCGATGAGAACAACACCGATAACCAGGATCAACACACTCATCACCGTGGCGTTGTTTTCCTGCAACCACACCTTCAGCTTGGCCAGCGGACCACGCAGTCGCTCCGCGGCAACGAGGTAGCCGATCACGGGCACGCACACTGTGCAGGCCGCGATGATCGTGAAAACCAGAATGGCGACAACAACTTCTCCGGAGCCCAATGACGCGGATCCGATCGAGATTCCGGCCGCGATACACATCATCAGATTCTTCGGATTGATCGCAGCCAGAGCGAAGCCCAAACCGAGGCCTTTGACAGCGGTCATGTCATCGATGGCGTGCATCCACTTCGGGGTTTCGTGCTCGCCTCCGCGTCCGCGCCATTGCTTGACTCCGAACGCAAGAAGCAATACACCCAACGCCAGCTTGATCCACGACACTGTCGCTGACGGATCACCTTCGGAGTCACCGAGCTTGCTGGATAGAAGCACGAAGATCACGGTGGCGACGACGATTCCCAGTATCCAGCCCAGCGCGAACCCGACGCTCGTGCTGCCGGCACGCTTGGACAACAACATCAAGATTGCCGCGATGATCGGGATCGGCGATACCGCAACGCCGACCGCGAGGGGTAACAGATCCCCGATGACAGATCCCATGCCGACCTCTTCTCTCTCCCGGTCGACACTAGGGGTGGCGACTCTACGGAGCCTCACACAAAAGGGATGAACGGACCCGCGACGACATTCACCCGTAGGGGATGACGCCCCGAGCGCGTACGGGAGTAAGACTGGATCCCACGGATGCGGAGTCCTGGATCGGGCAGCGACGCCGATTGCACTTGACGACATGCGATTTCGAGGCTCGGAGCGCTGCCTTCTCGAACCTCATGGCCCTACGAAATGGAGCGGATACTGATGAATGCTCCCACTCGGTATCAATTCCTCATCGACGGCGAAGTGTCGGACCGCGTCAAGGCCGCATTTCCTGAACTCAGTGTCGCCAGTGCCGCCGGCGGGTTCACCAGTTTGTACGGACCCGTCGCGGACCACACGGCTATGCGGAGCATCATGGCCCGTCTCGATTCCCTCGGCCTGACCGTCGCCGAAATGCGTCGACTCCCAGACTGATCCGAGCCACACCCTGTCGAAATGTCCCACGCACGAGCGATGGTCCCGACCGAGTCGACTCGGTCGGGACCAACTGCTCTCGGGTTGTTCGGTGCCTAGACTCTGTCCCTGTCCCAGGTCGCGACCGCCCAGATCACAACGACATCGAGCGCGATGACCAGGATCGACCACAGTGGGTAATACGGCATCCACAAGAAGTTGGCGATGATCGAGAGCGACGCAATGACGATTGCCGCCGCCCTGGCCCACACTGCACCGGTGAAGAGGCCGAGGGCCACCACGATCCCGATGATGCCCAAGATGATGTGGATCCAACCCCACGTCGTGATGTCGAACTTGTACGTGTAGTTGATACCCACGACAAACAGATTGTTGTCGGCAACGGCCGCGATGCCCTGAAGCAGAGCGACAATGCCTGCGGTGAGCAGCAGGATTGCTGCTGCAAACGTCGTACCTACCGCGAAACCCTGCCGGACAGGGTGATTCGCGGGTTCCCGCGGTGGAGCAGTCATCAGCGTTCCTTTCGACAGAATGCACTTCCCTTACTCAGTCTCGAGGGGCTGGAAGGCGAAAACATCACCCGTCGCGGATGAACCGCAGGTCACCGACCCGTACCCGTTTGCCGGGATCGCAAACCAGGCCTGACACCCTTTTCCTCGACTGAACACAGGCTGTGGCGTACTTGTGGGGGTGTTCACTCAGCTGAACCTGTGCCCACTCAGCAGTAGTCGCACTCGTCATCGCTCTCCGACACGTCTTCGACGTTCAGCCGGGTGGGTGGACGCGGATGCATGACCGCTTCACGGTTACGGCCCCCTTCGGGGCGCTCGGACACCTGGCACTGAGGTTGGCTGTCGGCCCGTATCTGCGGCGCCTTCTCGAGCAACGCGCCGCGCACATCAAGGGCCGCGCAGAAGTCGGCACGCCTTTCATCGAGTGAACACCCGCTCTGACGCACCGCAGGGGGTGCTCACTCGACAAAACCTGTGTTCACTCAGCAGCAGTCGCACTCGTCACCGCTCTCGGGCGCAGCCACAACCGGGCAGCACGGATCACCCTTCCACGCGTTGATGCCTTCCTTCACCGCGATGACGGCGATGACCAGTGCAGCAATCGGATCCGCCCACGACCAGCCGAGCAGCGAGTTGAGCAGCAAACCGACCAACAAGACAGCAGAGAGGTAAGTGCAGAGCAGCGTCTGCTTCGAATCCGCGACCGCCGACAGCGAACCCAACTCCCGACCGGCTCGGCGTTGCGCATAGGACAGGGCCGGCATGATCGCCAAACTCACCGCAGCCAAGAGTATTCCGACGCTCGTGTGCCGAGCTTCACCCAGACCGAACAGCGACCGAATCGCGTCGAACGAGACGTACGCAGCGAGCCCGAAGAACGAGAATGCGATCACTCGCAGTGCCGTCTTCTCACGGCTCGTCGGATCCGGCGCCGAGAACTGCCAGGCAACAGCTGCCGCCGAGGACACTTCGATCACCGAATCAAGGCCGAAACCGAACAGTGCTGCGGACGACACCCGTGTGCCCTCCGCCAGCGCGATGATCGCTTCGACGACGTTGTAGCTGATCGTGATCGCCACGAAGATGCGAATTCTTCTCGACAAGAGCGCACGCCGGTCAGTCGAGAGCCCGACACCGTCAACGGGCGCAACCATCAGCAGCACCCCTCTGATTCGCTGTCCGGGCAGTACGACGGATCCACCGCGAGTACGACCCCGAGCAGGTCGTCGAGGGCCCGACCGATATGTACATCGGCGAGTTCGTATCTGGTCCGGCGCCCTTCCGGGACGGCCACCACCAAGCCGCAACCGCGCAGGCACGCCAGATGGTTGGACAGCTTCTGCCTGGTCACAGCCAGCGTTTCAGCGAGGTCGGACGGATACCGCGGTGCGGTCTTCAGTTCGAGCAGTATCCGTGTCCGAGTCTCGTCGGACAGTGCATGCCCGAACCTCGCAAGCACCGCCACGTTGGTCACCACATCTACGCCCTCGATATCCATACGTGCGACAGTACATCGAAAACTGGATTCAGAAAACGATGAACTCCGATGGTTCAAGATCCCACCATCGGGTAACGCAAGCGTGAAGCCACCCAATCAGGCGAACACCGGGAGCCCACATCCGATGAACCGTACAAAAGTCGACGACCACGTAGCGATGGCCGAACTACCGACAACCGGAAGCATCTTCCAGGCCTCGTGGCCGGTGCGTACGGGTGACATCCACACCGACAAACAACTGCGCCTCGACGCGATCGCGCGCTACCTCCAAGACGCGGGCTTCGACAATCTCGTCGACCGCGGCGCCATGGATACACACCCGCTGTGGATGGTACGAAGAACGGTGATCGATGTACTCGAGCCGGTCGTCTGGCCGGATCGAGTTCACCTGCAGCGCTGGTGTTCAGGCCTGTCGAACAAGTGGTGTTCGATGCGAGTTCGCATCAGATCCGATGGCGGCGGGTTGATCGAAACCGAGGCGTTCTGGATCAACATCGACCCGAAGACGGGAATGCCGGCATCCATCAGTGAGAAGTTCACCGCCGCCCTGGCATCTACGGCCGTGGACCAGCATCTTCACTGGCGTCGGTGGATCGACCCGACCCCGGACACGACGCCGTCAGCGGATACGCCGTTCCCGTTGCGCTCGAGCGATTTCGACCCCTTCGATCACGTGAACAACGCAATCTACTGGCAGCCCGTGGAAGATGCGCTGCCCGACAGATTACGAAGCGGGCCCTTTCGCGCGATCCTCGAGTACACCCAGCCGATCAAGAGAGGTGAGCAGGTGAGCGTGCGAACCGGCACGAACACGCTGCACATCGACGCAGGCGACGAGGCACGTGCGTCGGCGCGGTGGTTCGCCTTGTCTCCGAAGAGCAACGATCAGGGGTGAAGTTTTCCGAATCCCACGACGGCAGAGTCGGATTGCCAGTCCAGATCATGAACCCGCACCTTGCCGAACTCGTTGCCGCCAACCGTGATCGCAGAGTTGCCGTCCACTGCCACAACGATGTTGGTGTGCTGACCGACCCATCTCGAACTGTCGTAGATCACCACATCACCCACATTCGGGGTGTACCCGCTGCCGTTCTCGGCGTACGCGCCGATCCCTTGGTAATACTCCTGCAAGGTGTACACACCCGGGATGCGCCAACTTCCGGAGTTCGGGTTGGACAACGGTCGACCCGCTTCCCTCATGATCCAGCTGACAAAGTCGGCGCACCACTCTTCGTCGATGCCGTCGGAATAGAAGGTGCCCGGACGGTCCTGCTCATGCTCGGATTGCAGTAGCTCGAGCACCCGACCTTGATCAGACGTGAGCGCACTCGCGTCCACCGCCGGGAACTCAGCCGTGTCCCAGGGCAGGTACCGCGATGGTGCGATCGCGACGACCACCACCCCAACCACGATCACGACGCCGAGCACCCCGGCAATCCAGAGCACGATGCGGCGTCGGCGGTTCGATTCGGCAGGACTCACCCTTACGAGTGTGCCAGCCTGCCGCGGACCGAATCGCCAACCACCCCGATGACCTGGCAATTCTCACCAAATTCACACGAATGTGCCACCAAACTATTGCGGTGGCACCAAAGTGGTGCCATAGTGATGCCATGGACTTGACACCGTACGTAGACAACCTTCGCCACGAACTCGCGGTGGCGGCCGAAGCAGGCGGAGAAGACGCAAAGGCACTCGCCGATCGTTTGACCGCACCGCTGGAATCAGCAGTGCGACTCACCCTTCTCGACGCATTGTCTGCGGCAGCCGCCGAGATCACGCGTGACCTCGCCCCGGGTTCGGTGGACCTGCGCCTGCGGGGACGCGAACCCGAATTCGTGGTGGCACCAGCCATCAGTGAACCGGTTCCAGCCCCCGTCGAAGAGGACCCGACTCCGGCACCGCGCCCCGTCACGGAGTCCGACGACGCCTCGATGACTCGAATCAACCTGCGGCTGGGGCAAGACCTCAAAGACCGGATCGAGGCGGCGGCCCGGGAAGCCGGTATCTCCGTCAACGCGTGGCTGGTTCGCTCGGCTGCAACGGCTCTGGAAGGCGGCGCGAACAGAAGCACTCCGAGACAGCGCACGTCCCAAGGTTCCGAAAGCTTCAGCGGCTGGGTGCACTGACACCGGCTTCATCTTTCGCACCACCCTCTTTCATCAACCGAGACAACCTCATCGGGAGTATCACCATGCCTACATTCAGCACACCTGACCCCATCACCTTGAACTTCGACGTGGCAGTCGCACACATCCGGATCACGGCGAGCAGCCGCAACGACACTGTCGTGGAAGTGTTGCCCAGCAACTCGTCTCGCGAGGTCGACGTTCGAGTCGCCGAACAAACACGCGTCGAATTCGCAGGTGGCCGGCTGCAGATCAAGACTCCGAAACAGCGCGGCCTCGGCATCTTCGGGAAGACAGGATCTGTGGACATCTCCGTTCAGCTTCCCTCCGGCTCGGAACTCGAAGGCACTGCTGCAGTTGCCAACCTCCGTAGCGAAGGCACTCTCGGACGAACACGGGTGAAGGTTTCCGCGGGCGATTGCACACTGGAAACCACCGGGCCGCTCAACATCAGCACCGGGGCCGGCGCGATCATCGTCGAGCACGTGGCCGGTGACATCGACACGAGCACCGGGTCCGGAAGCATCCGCATCGGCCGCGTCGACGGCAACGCGGAGGTCAAGAACTCCAACGGCGACATCAACATCGGCACGATCACCGGCGCACTGAAGGCGAAGACCGCCAACGGCAGTGTCGCCGTCGAGCACGCCGAATCCGACGCGAGCGCCGCAACCGCCAACGGCGACATCCGTTTCGAGACCATCGAGAGTGGAGTCGTATCCGCCAAGACGGCCGCCGGGCGAATCCATATCGGCGTTCGATCCGGAACCGCCGCACGATTCGACGCTCATACGTCCTTCGGCCGCGTCGACAACCAGATGAATGCCACGCACGGTCCGGCTTCCACTGAACGCCGGGTAGACGTCCGGGCACACACCAGCTACGGCGACATCGTCATTCGACGTTCGGAGCCCCGAGAAGAATCCAACAAGAAGATCTAGCGAAAGGAACGCTGATGTCCCGTAAACCAGCCATCACCGCGACGGGCCTGAAGAAGGCCTACGACGACAAGACGGTACTGGACGGAATCGACATCTCCGTCGACCGCGGAACCGTCTTTGCGCTCCTCGGCCCCAACGGCGCCGGCAAGACCACCATGGTGGAAATTCTCTCGACCCTCGTTCCGGCAGACGGCGGCAACATCCGCATCGCCGGGTACAACCCTTCCGACGATCCCGACGCGGTGCGTTCGCGCATCGGCGTCACCGGGCAGTTCTCAGCGGTCGACGACTATCTGTCCGGTGAGGAAAACCTTCTCCTCATGGCCGACCTGCACCATCTCGGCAAGGACGAACGTCGAACGCGCACTGACGAACTCCTGGAGAAGTTCGATCTGATCGACTCCGCGGACAAGCTGGCGTCGACCTACTCGGGCGGCATGCGTCGACGGCTCGACCTGGCAATGACGTTGATCGGGGGGCCGGAGATCATCTTCCTGGACGAACCCACCACCGGTCTCGACCCCCGGAGTCGACGCACCATGTGGCAGATCATCCGGGAGTTGGTCGAGGGCGGTGTCACCATCTTCCTCACGACGCAATACCTCGAGGAAGCCGATCAGCTGGCCGACCACATCGCCGTCCTCGATCAGGGACGGATCGTCGCCCAAGGTACGGCAGCGGAACTCAAACGGCACATCCCCGGCGGCCACATTCGTCTTCACTTCTTCGACCGAGATCAGCTCGATTCTGCTGCAGCTGTTTTCGACGAATCATCACGTGACGATGCCGCCTACGTCCTCCAGGTCCCCAGCGACGGGGGTGTCCGCTCGCTGCGCTCTCTTCTCGACCAACTCGACGCTCACTCGATCGACGTCAAGGAACTCTCCGTGCACACACCCGACCTGGACGACGTGTTCCTGACTCTGACCGCCACCGAAAGGACCGACGCGCGATGACCACCATGACGCTTGCCTATCAGGACTCGAAAACCATGCTGCGTCGCAGCATTCGACACATCCTTCGATATCCGTCGATGACGGTGATGCTCGTCGGAATGCCAGTCGTTTTCCTACTGCTGTTCGTCTACGTGCTCGGCGGAACGCTCGGGAACGGCCTCGGCCCCGGCGGTGGCGGCCGAGCCGAGTATGTCAATTACGTTGCACCGGCGATTATTCTGATGACCGTGGCATCAGCGGCACAAGGTACTGCCATCTCCGTCGCAACCGATATGACCGCCGGGATCATTGCACGATTCCGAACGATGGCGATCACGCGCACGTCCGTCCTGACCGGTCACGTTCTCGGCAGCCTCCTTCAGACGATCGTGAGCCTCGTTGTCGTCATCGCCGTAGCGATAGCCGTCGGCTTCCGGCCCACTGCAGGCTTCGTGGAGTGGGCCGCGACGTTTGCACTCCTCGTCCTGGTCTCCATCGCCATGATCTGGTTGTCGGTCGCCTTCGGCCTCGTCAGCAAGAGTGTCGAGACGGCCAGCAACCTTCCAATGGTGTTGATCCTCTTGCCGTTCCTGGGAAGCGGCTTTGTCCCCACCGACTCGATGCCGACCGTGTTGCGATGGTTTGCCGAGTATCAGCCGTTCACTCCGATCATCGAGACTCTTCGAGGACTTCTTCTCGGCGAAGCCATCGGAAACAACGCGATACTCGCGATCGGATGGTGCGTCGCAATCACCTTCCTCTCCTACCTCTGGGCACGGAGTTTGTTCAACCGACGCCCGGTGCGCTGACCTCGAAACACACGATCTTCGAGAACGGGTACGGTGTCGCTGTCGTCGAGTTCCGAGGCGATGGCGACGTCGTGTGGAAACCCCATGGCGATCAACTCACGTCCTGAGGCACAGTCCCGCAGGCGGTCCTCGTACGAATCCGCCACCGCCGCCCACGCATCCGCCGCCATCCGAGCCTCGGGCGATACGTGGCCGTCCCAACCAGCAGCGGTCAGCGCCGTGACAACCGCACCGGCACCCCACAGATCCTCCACCGCCGGGCGCAACTCTCCACCGGGCCACTTCTCCCCGGATGCGACTATCGCAACCCGCGATCCCGGACCATGTTCGTGCACAATCCAATCCGCGACGGCATAAGCGTTCCTCAAGGAAGCGCCGACACACACCGCAACCTCGGACGCCAACGCAAACGCGATAGTCGACCCGTTCGGAGACGGCAGCACCAGCCGACTTGGCGCCTCGGTCTCGCGAATCGTCTTGGGAGACAGACTGATCTGACCCTCTCTGGCCACACTTCGCCGTACAGCCAGAACCGCATCGGCATCACGCGCGTAGTCGACCGCACTCTCGTCATTCCAGGAAAAGGGAAGTACGTCGATTCCCGCGTCGGCGGCAACGCTCAGCGTCGTCGTGAACGAGAGAACGTCTACCACCACTGCCACATCGACGCCGGCAGCAATCGCTTCGGCGCCGCGCAACCCCCAGTCGAATCGAAGTCCGTAATCGAGTTGGCGATGCTCCGGATTCATCGCACCAGCATCTCAGAAACGAATCAGCTTGTCCGGCACGCGCAAGTCATCGTGCTCGTACAGTGCTCGCACGGCAACGGGATCGTCGGCGGCGCACACCGCGGCGACATCGTCCAACAGTAGGTCGTAGTCGGCGCCTGTCTTTCCGTCGTAGGCGTCCGTCATACGACCCCACTCGTCCCACGGCAGAGTTTCGACCTTGTTCATCGCGGCAAGATCCTTCACTGCGTTGCCGCGGATCTCGGCAGGCCCCCAGTTCTCGGTGCCGTACACCCCGAACTGGGACCCGTCGATCACGCCGCGTCGATACGCCAGCCACGCCTCACCACCACTGAGGAATTCTCCCGGCTGCAGGTTATGGGCGTGAGGAAGGACGTTTTGTCCGAGGATCTCCGAATCGATGCGGATCCACCGCTTGCCGGCGTCGTCCCAGTACTCGGTGATCCAGTGGTCCACGCCCTGTCCCGGTTGAAAGTAGGTGGCAAAACCACAGCGGACGCGAGCGGCAATTCCGCGATAGCGCAGAAACGCACAACTCAAAACAGCAAAGTGCCGACAGGTTCCGACGAGCCGCTTGTCGGGTTCTCGGGCGGAGGTCACCGGTGCCGGATCGAGCGCAAGCAGGCGTTGAAGCAGAACGCTTGCCGGCCGGATCTGGTTTTCGTCGAATCGGTCGGTGGGCAGATTCAGCGACCGTGCATCGGTGGGTTGGACCACCAGGTACGGCACTACCCGGCATATTTGCATGGGGTCGGTGGGGAGCGACTCGAGGGCGAGCATGTCCACCCCGTCGATGCGGGTGAACGGTCCTGCTGATGTGTAGTCGAGAACCGCCGTCATGGGCGGAGGTTAACAAACACTGCCGACACAGCAACTCCACTATGGTTAGGGTCCCATAACCATGAAACCCGAGGTTGCCGTGAACCCTATGTTGAGCCGCCGTGCCATGCTGTCCGTCACCTTCGCAACAGCAGCCGGTTTCGCCCTTGCTGCCTGCGGCGACAGTGCGAAAGACGAATCCACTCCCGGCACCGAAGGTGCTCACGCCGAGGTCAACGCCTTCCCGGTGACGATCGACCACAAGTTCGGCTCCACCACCATCGAGCAGGCACCCAGCCGCATCGCAGCGGTCGGTATCGGCGACGCGGACGTTTTGCTTTCCCTCGGGCTGACGCCCGTCCTGGTCCCGGTGTGGAAGGGATCGACCGACGACGGAATCGGCGTCTGGGCCGACTCCGCAGTCCAGGGCGCCGAGCCGACGCCATTGGCCAACGCCACCACCGATTTCGACATCGAAACGATCGTGGCTGCAGCGCCTGACCTGATCATCGCCGTCAACAACGCGATCGACGAGGATCTGTACAAGCAGCTCAGCGCCATCGCGCCGACGGTGCTGCACGCCGCCGATCAGACGGATTGGGTTCTGCCCTGGCAGGAAGTCACGACCCGCATCGGTACGGCTGTGGGCGTTCCCGCGCAGGCAAAGAAGGAGGTCCAGGAAGTCGAAGACCTCATCGTTCGCACCCGCGCGGAGAACCCCCAGTTCGAAGGCAAGACAGCAGCTCTCGTCATTCGCTGGAGCGACGGAAATCTGCGAGCGTTCAGCCCCGAGGCAGCGCGGGCTCAGCTGCTCACGCAATTGGGATTCACGGCGCCTGCCGCACTGAAGGATCGGTTCGCGGGCAAGCTGAACTACGAGATCTCCGCCGAGAACTACGACCTCCTCGAGTGCGACTACCTGCTCTTCGACAACTACGAGAAGGCTCGCGCCGAGATGGAGTCGCAGCCGGCGTTCACCAATCTGAACGTGGTCGAGACCGGAGGCCTGATCAGCTTGGACCCCATCGTCAGTGACGCGGTGTCCATGCCGAACCCACTCACCATTCCGTTTGTGCTGGAAGATTTCGTCGCAAAGATCAATCAGACGATCGCTGGTCGATAACTTTCGTTCGGCCTGACCACACCCACAACACCACAGCCGACACGGCCACGCAGAGCGCAACGATCACCCATGGTGACGCCGGCGCTGCGTGGCCGTTGTCGACGAGGTCGTACACGAATCCGACTCCCACGGTTCCCAGGAGCGCGAGCAGACCGCCGATCGTGTTGAGCATGCCGAAGTGCGCTCCGAGGTTGCTTTCACGACCGAGGATCGCGATGGTGTCTCGCATCGGCGGCACCATCAACATCTGTCCCAGGTGCAGCAGCCCGATCCACACCGCCAGACCGACTATCTGCGTCGACGCCGAAGCTGCGGAGTCGACGCCGGTGACCAGCGGAACCAGGAACGACACCGAAATGAGCACAAGCCCGAAGGTGATCGCGCGCCGATGCCCGATGCGGTGGGCAACCGCGACCGTCGGTCCCTGCCCGACGATCACCAACACCGCCGCGCCCACGTAGAACCATCCCAGCGCCGACTGCGAACCGATTCCGCGCTCGAGCTGTTCCGGAAGCATCAGGTACAGCTGGCTGTACGCAACCAGCTGAAAACTGCAGAGCGTCGCGAAGAGCAGAAAGTTGTTGTTGGTCAGGACACTTCGCCAGACGTCGCGCAGCGTATAGGTCGACACCGGGCCGTCGTGGGCATCGCCCGGTCGGGGGAACCAGATGAAGAACCCGACCCACATGATCGCAAAGAGCAACGCGGCGCTCGACGCCGTCCACGAGAACGGAAACATCAGGAGAGCAGCTCCCAGCGCCGGACCGATCACGGTTCCCAGGCGGCTGCACATCTGTTCCACTGCAAACAAATCGGTACGACGCATAACTCCGGCGGACTCGAGTTCGCGTCCGTACTCCGCGTTGGCCGACTCCACTGCGGGCGCGAAGAGCGCGGCAGCAAAGCCGACCAGGAGCACGCCGACGATCACGGCGCTCATGCTTTCTGCCAGACCGAGCATCAGAAAACCGACCACACGAACGGCTATGCCCAGCAGGATGATCGGACGCTTGCCGAACCTGTCGGCGAGGCTTCCACCGATGAAGAACATGCCCTGCTGACTGAACATCCGCAATCCGAGGACGAGGCCGACAATCCAGGCCGCAAATCCGAGGTCCTCCGAAAGGTGCACCGCCAGAAAGGGGACAACCAGATAGAACCCGATGTTGAACAGCACCATCGAGAGGAGGAGCAGCTTCACCACCGGCGGCAGGACACGAACCTTCGCGAAGGTCTTGTTACCGGGGAAACGCTCACTGAGTACCACGATCAGAAGACTATTGCCCGCACGGCGTTCTGTGGAAATCTGCCATTTTACAATTGGTTAACTGTCCGTTTAGGTAGCGATGGTAATCATCTTCCGGGGGTTCGAGCACACGACAACGAGAGCCGGGATTTGATGAATGGATTGACGCGCCGCCAGATGGTCAAGGCGATGGCGGTAGCCGCGGGCACAGTCACCGCGAGCGCATTTACATTGGGTGCCAATACCTCCGTCGCGGGGGCGAGCCCCGCGCAGGAGATCAAAGTGCTCTCCCTCAACACCTGGCACGGCGGAACCAAGATCAACGGTGGCCTGCAGCTGATCGCCGACATGATCATCTCGACACAGGCGTCGATAGTTCTCCTGTCGGAAGCCGGCACTGCGACAACTGCATTGGCCGACATGCTGACCAAATCAGCAACCACCTTCTACGGAGCAGCGTCCTCCGACGTGGGGATTCTCTCCAAGTTTCCGATCGAGGAAACAGCCGACCTGAACTCGATGATCAAGGCAGTCGTGACGGTCGACGGTAAACAAATCGCTGCTTACTCGGCACATCTGGCCTACACGTCCTACGCGACGTATCTACCGCGCGGATACGGCGCGGGTGTTCCCAAGCCCGGAGAGTTCTCCGAGTTCGGTTGGAACAAGATGCCGTCCGGTCCGGTCACGGACCCCGAGACGGTTCAGCGTGTGAACATCAATTCGGGACGACCCAAGGCAATTTCGACGTTCGTCGACGATGCGGCACAAGAACGGGCCAAGGGCAGATCCGTCATCCTCGGTGGCGATTTCAACGAACCGTCGGCCCTGGATTGGACCGACAGCACGCGAAATCTGTTCGACCACAACGGTGTAGTCGTTCCTTGGGAATCCACCCGCCTGCTCGACCAAGCCGGATTCGTCGACGCTTACCGCAGTAAGTACCCGAACCCGGCCACACACCCGGGCTTCACCTGGCCGTCCGACAATCCCGACGTCGACACCTCACAGCTCACCTGGGCACCCGAGGCAGACGAACGCGATCGGATCGACTACATCTTCGCCGACCGCGCTTCCGACCTGAAGCTGGGATCCGTCGGGATCATCGGCCCGCGAAAGACGATCGTGCACAACAAAAGAGTGGAGGAGAACTCCCAGGACAACTTCATCGCTTCACCGACGCCGTGGCCGACCGATCACAAGGCCGTTCTTGCGACGTATCGTTTTGCCAGCTTCGGCGGCGGATCATCGACCGGTTCGTGGAGCGGTTCCTGACAGGGCATCTCGTAGCCACTCGATCATCATCGGCGTCAACTCGGGCAGCTTGGTCACTGCGCAGTGCCCCGCATCCGGGATGACGTGTACCTGAGTGTTCGGGCGCTCCTCGAAGAGAGTGGTGTCCGAGAGCGGGATGTGAACGTCGTCGGCCCCGTTGACCACAAGCATCGGGGTCCGGCCGTCGTCGGCGGTCATCAAGACACTGCGATCGAAAGCACGCAGACCCTGTACCAGCGCCTCTTTGGTTGCCGGTGCATCGAAACCCAGTGCGTTTCCGACGATGTCACCCATGCCGTAGACCAGGCGCTCCGCGTTCGCGGTCTCGAACGCGCCCTTGACCGGGGCGCCGATGTTGATCACCGCATCGACGGCGCCGGTCAACCCCGACCGCACGGCGAAGTTGCCACCGAAGGAGACTCCCAGGTGTGCCACCTGGCCATTGCCGAGGGCGCGAGCCGTCGCCACCAGTCCGTCGATCACCTCGTCACCGAAAGCGTCGAGAGGAACCGGTGATTCACCAGTTCCCGGCTGGTCGAAGGCAACAACAGTCACTCCGGCGTTCTTCGCGAACGCACTGACCAACGGATGCATGTCCATCTTCCAGCCGTCGACGCCGCCGCTGAGCAACAGGACGGGTGCATCCTCGTACCTCCCGTCCACGGAGAGAATGTGCACCGGTAGCTCGATCTCGCCGGATCGGTAGGGCAGGGACAGGATTCGACGCTCGAACTCGAGCCCGAATCCCGGTGCTGCCTTGACGTATTCGTCCACCTGATTCTGCAGGGCCCGGCGCCGCGAATCGTTGGCCAGGACGGGGAACTTGGCGATTCCGTAGATCATCGCCGCGAGTGAATGATTGCCGGCCGCGGAGTACTTTGCTGCCAACGCCGACCACTCGTACGACCAACCACCCGGCGCGTCGGCCCAGGTCGAGTGGATGGACGCGCGCAGTTCCTCGAGATCCGAGACGGGGAGCCCGAAGCTCAGAAACTGTCCTGTGCGCTCTTCGAAGAGGCCTCGGTGATCGACAGGAAATTCGTATGACATGGGAAAACACCCCTCAATTCATCTCTAATGCAACGATCAGTTGCATTAGCTCAGTGAACCACGTGCCTCCAGCTAACACAACACCTTGTTGCGATAAGGTTGGCTCATGACTTCGACACCACAACGGCCCGGAGGGCGTAGTGCCAGGGTGCGCGAGGCCGTCCTGGCAGCCACGGCGGCCGAATTGTCCGAACGCGGATTCGCGGCGATGACTATCGAGGACATAGCCGCCCGCTCCGGAGTCCACAAGACCACGATCTACCGGCGGTGGAGCACGCTGTCCCAGTTGGTGGCCGACGCGGCGATCGAGGTATCGGCAACCACCGTCCCCATCCCGGATACCGGTTCCATCGAATCCGACCTGCGCGAGATGGCCAGATCGATAGTCGCACTGGTGACCAGCGAGTCGGGCGGCGCGTTGGTGGCTGCACTGTTCTCCGACGCGGTCCGCACGCCCGAGGTCGCGAGACTCAAGCGCGAGTTCTATTCCGCACGTTACGAACTGGCAGACATCGTCGTCCGCCGAGCAGTCGAGCGCGGGGAGATCTCCGAGAAGGTCTCGGCCGCTGATCTTCTGGCGGCCGTCGCCGCACCCATCTACTATCGCCTGCTGGTCGCCGATCTACCCGTCGACCAGTCGGTTGCCGATCGTGCTGCTGCCGGCGCGCTCGCTGCGGCCCGCGCCGGGGCATTCGATCAGGCCGAATGAGCCAGTGAATTCAGCGCTTCCACGATTGCCTCGTTGAATCCGCTGCCGCCATGCCCGGCGCCGTCGAGTACCACCAACTCACTACCCGGCCAACGCCGGTGGATCGCCCAGGCAGTGTCGAGTGGCCCGGAAATGTCATACCGTCCGTGCACGAGAATCGCGGGAATCTCAGCGAGACGGTCCATTCCGTCCAATATCTGATTCGGCGCCAGGAAGCAGTCGTTACCCCAGTAATGCGTAACCAGCCTGGTCATCACCCGGCGGAAGTCCGGATTCTGGTATCGAACACTCGGAGTCCACCCCGGCATCAGCGACACGTGCACGTCTTCCCAACGGCACCACTGCAACGCGGCATTCTCGCGCACAACAGGATCCGGATCGGCAAGCAGTCGCGCGTACGCCGCGGGGAGGTTTCCGTCACGCTCGTCCACCGGCAACGGCGCCACGAACTCTTCCCATTCACGCGGAAATACCCGGCCCATGGCACGGGTGATCCACTCGATTTCGACCCTCGTCCCGCCGGTGATCGCGCCCAGGGCCATCGCTTGCACCCGCGCGGGAAACGCCTGCGCGTACACCAGACCCAAACTCACGCCCCAGGAAAGTCCCGTCACGATCCATCGCTCGATACCGAGATGCTCACGAAGACGCTCGATGTCTTCCACAATGTGCGCCGTGGTGTTCACGGTCAGATCGACGTCCGGACTGCTCGCTAGCGGAAGACTGCGCCCACAGCCTCGCTGATCGAACAGAACTGCGCGAAAGACTTCGGGATCGAAGAAACGCCTGGCGCCGACAGTGCATCCCGAACCAGGACCGCCGTGGAGGTAGAGAACCGGAATGCCCGCCGGATTGCCGACTGTCTCCCAGTACAGACTCTGACCGTCCGCCACTTCCAACAGCCCCGACTCGTACGGCTCGACGGGCGGGTACAGGACAGCAGTCATAGGCGGTGATTCTTCCATCAAGCTACCTACTCGAGTAGGCAGCACGCGGCCGAGCAATGGCCTAGCGTGGACAGGACACCACTGCGACGGGAGTACACCAGATGCGTGATGGGTTCAGGTTGCCGGGATACGGCGGCGCCGCAGTCTTCCTTCGCAGTCATGCGGTTCCCGCCACTGTCTTCGAATCCGACGTACCCACACTCGTTTTCGACGTCGGGCTGCTCAGCCCCGACCGCTTCAATCAGTATCTCAGCCGACATACGGACGACGGATTCGTCGAACGGCTGGCGGCGTTCTTCTTTCACGCGGCCGCAGACTTCCATCCCGAGAAATCGCTTCCGGCGTTCACCGACGAACGACTCGGGCTGATGATCTCGGTCTGTTCCAGCACCGATCGAGAGGTGGAACTCGACTTCTCACTCGCCGAGGATCCCGAATCGGAGGACACCGAACGCGACGAGATGACCTTCGAGACAAGCCGAGTCGTCCTCGCGACCTCGGCGCAGACGGTTTCTCGACTGACCGGTGGAGTAACCACCCACTTCGACGGGGAGTTGTAGAGACATGGGTTTTCTCTTCGAGGTTCTCGATTTTCCCGAAGGCAGTCGGATGACCGATCTGTGGAACAACACATGGGCTGAGCCGGCAATGGGCGAGGAGATTGCCTCCGGCCACTTCATTCATCTGGGCGACGATCAACACGTCGACGTGGAGACCGATTTTCTCAGTAGCCACCTACCGTTCAACGTGGCAGGCTTCGGTGGAGTCTTTCCCGACGGCAAACCTTGGATGTTCGTCATGCAGAAGGCGCCGGCGGACCTCGCGACCAAGCTTCGCGGCGAGGACGATCCGCACTCACTTCTGCGCGGATCACTCGACCGCGCCATGTCTTTCAACCCTGATGCACTGGTGGCCGAGGAATTGTCCTGGAGGCACGCCGATCTGGTGAAGGTGTACGACGAAGAGGGAATCCCTGCGGTATCCGTCGCGGGCTGGTCGGTTGCGGATCTCCTGCGTGGCCTCTTGGCGCAGTGTTGCAACGTCGAACTTGCCGCCGTCGTCGCCGGATACCCAGAGTGCGCCTATCCCGAATCGGCGCATGCGTGCGAAGCGGACGTGTTCTCAGACGTGTTCGCCGGTTGGGTCAGCGGACTGCGGTGATGTGACGGAGGAGACTCCACCCTCCCGACATTTCGGAGTAGACTCATTTATGAGCGTGATCCGAAATGGAACGAGGTGAGCGGGATGACGAAGCCGGACCAAGAGCTGGGCCGTCGCGAACGCAACAAACTCGAGAAGCAGACACGCATCTTCGACGCCGCTGCCGAACTGTTCGCGGAAAAGGGCTACAGCGCAGTCACAACTCAAGAAATTGCCGACCGCGCCGATGTAGCCGGCGGCACTCTCTTTCGTTACGCCGCAAGCAAAGCCGAGTTGCTGCTCATGGTGTACAACGCGGAATACCGCAAGCAGATCGAATTGGGAGAAGAGCGTGAAGCCAAGTCGACCGGCACAGAAGATCGTGTGCTCGAGCTGGTTTCACCCCTGCTGATCGCAAGTCGCCGAAACGACGAGAACACCGGCATCTACCAACGCGAGGTGTTGTTCGGTGAGCCCAGCGAGTGTTTCCGGGCCGAAGGCCTGGAACTCTCGCAGCGCCTGCAAACGCGGATTGCGCAAATCTTGCACGAGGCACACCCCAACCACACCACCCGAACCACCACTGCAGCGCGAACGATTTCCAACGTGCTGCACTTCGAAATAGCCCGCGCGGCATTGGACCGGATCACGGCTGACGAACTCACGAACATCGTTGCCGCACAGGTCCGATTGACGCTTGCCGGACTACCCACCGAATAGGATTGAGGATCGAAAATGACTGAACTGAAGCAGATCACCGTTCTGGGTACCGGAGTTCTCGGCTCACAGATCGCCTATCAGACCGCCTATCACGGCTTCGACGTCGTCGCGTACGACATCAACGCCGAGGTCATCGAAAAGGCCAAGGCTCGGTTCGACTCGTTGGCCGCGGCCTACAAGGCCGAGAACGTCGAGGGTGCCAAGGAAGGCAAGGCTGACGAAGCGCTGCAACGTATTACGTACTCGTACGATCTAGGCGAAGCCGTCGCCAAGGCCGACCTGCTCATCGAGGCAATTCCCGAGGACATCGCCATCAAGCGCGACACCTACGAGAAGCTTGCCACGGTTGCTCCTGAGCACACGGTGTTCGCTACCAACTCCTCGACGCTGCTGCCGAGCGATCTCAAGGAGTTCACCGGCCGCCCCGAGAAGTTCCTCGCACTGCACTTCGCAAATCACGTGTGGGTCAACAACACTGCCGAGGTCATGGGCACCGAGTCCACCGACCCCGCCGTGTACCGCGAGGTCGTCGAGTTCGCGAAGAACATCGGCATGGTGCCGATCGAACTCAAGAAGGAGAAGGCGGGCTACGTACTCAACTCGCTCCTGGTCCCGCTCCTCAACGCGGCCTCCGACCTGCTGATCGACGGCATCGCCGATCCCGACATGGTCGACAAGACGTGGCGTATCGGCACCGGAGCCCCGTTCGGCCCCTTCCAGATCATGGACGTCGTCGGGTTGACCACCGTCTACAACATCTCCTCCCAGGGCGGCGAGAAGCAGCGCGAATTCGCCGACTACATCAAGAAGAACTACATCGATGAAGGCAAGCTCGGCGTCGCTGTCGGCGAGGGCTTCTACAACTACAAGGGCTGACCGACTTACCGGCTCACCGCGCGGTGGTTACGACGTGAATTCACGTGGTAGCCACCGCGCGGACGTCTGTTGTCAGTAAGTCCGAAACCACCCTGAGCGATTGTGACGCAAGCTTCTTCACGTGCGAACCCATCATCAGGAGAGATCCCCACATGCGTCGTTCCGCCATCTCGGCACTCACAACACTGGCACTGCTCGGCGCCGGAACATTGGTCAGCACTCCCGCTGTCGCCGCTCCCCTCGCGTGTGGCGGAATCTCCACCGGTTCGTTCTCAGGCTCCGCCGGCGGATCGGAGTACCTGTGCGCCAAGGAAGGTGATCTCCTGGACGTGCGCATCGGCGACGTTCACGCGACACAGCCGTCACTCGGCTACGACGAGGTGTACTACAAGCTCGGGCGATACACGCTCGGAAAAGACACGATCAACAAGAAGTTCGACGACTGGTGTGAGGCGAACGGCCAGATCCAGGCCGCGACCGCTACTGCGGCGTCGACGCTGAAGGACCCGTCGTCCTTCACCTGCCAGATTCCAGTGGGTCAGGAAACCGCCGAGAGCATCGCGCCCATGAAGACCGTGGTCGTCGGACCCCGCGGCGATCTCTACCTGACCGACGGTCACCACACCCTCACGTCCTTCATCGAGACGGCCGACGGAGGCCCCGACCTGCACGTGCGACTGCGGGTTCTCGGCAACCTCAGTGGCCTGAGTGAAGGCGCCTTCTGGACCGAGATGGAAAAGAACAAGTGGGTCTGGTCGCGTGACGTCGACGGAAACCAGGTACCGGTCCAGGCTCTGCCGAAGAGCGTCGGCCTGGCCAACTTCGCCGACGACAAGTACCGCAGCTTGATGTACTTCTCCCGCGACATCGGATTCGCCGCAGGCACGATTCCGTTCCAGGAGTTCTACTGGGGCGCCTGGGTCCGCGACACCGCGCCCGTCGACCTCACCAACTGGAATCGCGATGATCTCTCCAGCTACCTGGGCACCGTGAAGTCGGTGACCAAAGCACAGACAGCGTTGACGGGCGATGCCGTCGTCGACAGCGGATTCACTGCCACCGATCTTGGCGTCCTGTCGGCCTGGAACGACGGCAAAGCCGAGTCCAAGGGCGAGTTCGCAAAGCTGTCCAAGCCGTACACAGACGACAAGCCGGGCAAGATCGCCTACGCACTTGCCTACAAAGCAACCCTCTGACCTGCTCAGATCCAAGTCACACCAAGTAGACTTGACTAAGGTAAGCCTCTACTCAGTAGTCTGAACCCATTCGGGTGCCGCTTCATCGAAGCAGCGACGCCCTGCCCTGACGGAATACATGCCGTCGTATCTGCCCGGTCGAACAATCTCCGGGCAACCAGGACAGGGAGAAGGTTGCTGCAGTGAGCACGTCCATCGTCGGTTTGTACGACCCCGCAGATGACAAGAGCAGTTGCGGGGTCGGGTTCATCACGCGCAAGGACGGCGTGCAGACCCACGATGTCCTGATCAAGGGGCGAGAAGCACTCTGCTCGGTACCGCACCGCGGCGGTATGTCTTCCGAGGGCGTCGGCGACGGCGGCGGTGTCTCGGTTGACCTCTCCCTCCGGTTCTTCCGCAAGGTCACCGGGCGCTCAGATCTCCGCGCCGGCCGCTTCTGCGTCGGCAACTTCTTCCTTCCGGACAACGATGCTCAGCATGCTCGTGCAGCCGCTCTGGTGGAACGCGAACTTCTGGACCGAGGCTTCACCACCCTCGCTGTGCGCAACGTGCCGGTCGACGACTCGGCGATTCGGCCGGCAGCCATCGCGCATCAGCTTCCGATCAGGCAGTGGATTTTCGAGGTCCCCACTCCGCGTCCCGAGCCTGCGGTTGTCGATCGCCTCGTGCACGAAGCTCTGCTCGCCATCGAAGCCATCGCGTACAACACCCCTGCACTACGCGGGTTGTACCCACTCTCGCTCAGCGCGCGAACTCAGGTTCTCAAGGGTCGCTTGAACTCCGACGAAGTGATCCCGTACTTCCGCGACCTGGTCGACCCCGATCACGCCGTGCACACGATGTACTTCCATACGCGGTTCTCGACCAACACGGACCCGCATCCCACGATGGCGCAGCCGTTCCGGTTCATGGCTCACAACGGAGAACTGAACACGGACAAGAAGAATCGGCTCTCCGAAGCTGCTGTCGCCAGTGCAAAACGACGTGCGATCGTCCGTCCGCCCGGCCAGTCCGACAGTTGCCGACTCGATCAGACCCTGGAAGCACGCGTCATCGAGGACAGTGTCGACCTGGTGACGGCTGTGGTCTCGATGATGCCGCCTGCCTGGGAAAACGACACCACCCTCTCCCCCGCAGTGCGTGCGATGTTCGAGTACTTCTCGCTGTACGAGGAGAAGAACGACGGACCGGCAGCGCTGGTGTTCGGCGACGGCACCATCATCGGTGCGCGCCTGGATCGCCTCGGTCTGCGTCCACTACGCACGATCGAGACACACGACTACGTGTGCGCATTCTCCGAAGCCGGACAGATCGCGTTCGCACCCGAGACGGTGATTCACCGTGGCCGCGTCGAGGCCGGCGGAATGTTGTACTTCGATCATCGCGATCGCCATACCTACACTGCCCGCGAAGCTCTGGAAAAGATTGCCGCTCAGCGCGACTACCAGTCGTTGCTGGAGCAATCGCGAATCCTGATCGAAGACATTCCCGCCGTGCCAGCGGAGAAAGTCAGCTCCCCGACCCGTTACAACGGCACCTTCGAGGTTCATCAGCGCTACATGGCGTACTCCCTGGATCAGGAAAGTTTCAAATTCCTGATGGATCCGATGCTCACGCACGGAGCCGAAAAGGTCTCCGCCATGGGTTACGGCAACGCCATCAACGCATTCAGCGACCGCGAAGGCGGTGTGGCACGTTACTTTTCGCAGCGATTCGCCCAGGTAACCAACCCTCCCCTCGACAGCATCCGTGAAGCGGACGGTATGACCCTCCGGGTCGCATTGGGTGCGAAGATGTCCCCCGGACAGGGCAAGCAGATCGTCATCGCCTCGCCGATCCTCGGGCACCTGGACATGCTCAAGATCCGCGAACAGAACCACACTCCGCACCGCCGCTTCGAAATGCTCTACCCCGCCGAGGGTGACGCGCAGGCAATGGTCGACGCGATGACCGCGCTCGGCGACGCTGTTGTAACCTTCGCGGCCGAACAGGGCGGAATCGCAGTCCTGACCGACCGCCACGTATCTCACGAGCGCGCAACACTTCCCGCGATCATGGTCGTCGGAGCATTGAACCAACGCCTCATCGACGCGGGCCTGCGATTGCGCGTCTCTCTCATCGTGGAGAGCGGCCAGATCGAGTCCTCCCACCACGTTGCGGCCGCACTCGGTTTCGGCGCTTCCGCCGTCTACCCGCTGTCCGTTCAGTTGCGAGCCGAGGAGAAGTTCGCCGCTGACCCGGATGCCGCGTTCCGACGCTTCGCGAAGGCCGCCGAGAAGTCCCTGATGAAGACGATGGGACGCGTCGGTCTGTGCACCGTCGAAAGCTACATCGGCGGAGAATTTTTCGAGCCCAACTTCCTCGATACGTCCGACCCTGTTCTGCGCCAGTGGTTCCCCAACATGAAGTCACCGGTGGGTGGCGTCGGTTTCGAGACCGTCGCGGTGACCTCGAAGCAGTGGCACGAGCGTGCGAGCGCAGTCGGGGGCGAGAAGGATCTGCCACTGCTCGGCCTGTTCAAGGAGCGTGCAGACGGCGCAGGGCATTCGTTCGGTACCACCGCGGTCCGTAAGTACGTCGAACTCACCGAAGAGAAGATCGCGTTCGACAGTCCCTCCGGAACAGAACAATTCGAGGCTCTACGTCTACTGCCGCTCGGACGGCTCGACGACGCCTTCCGCCTCGACGCCGGGGCATACCGGGCGACGAGCTTCGACCGGTTGACCACCGAGCAGATCGACGACTACGACATCACCGCCGGGTACCGGGACTTTTCCACTGTCATGGCTGCGGAACGATCGCGTCGTCCCGCCGCGTTGCGCGATGTCATCTCCGTGCCCGGTGATGTCACATTTGCGGTGACGACAGCCGAGTTCACCGACCAGATCAGCCGATTCTCGGTGCGCGGCAATAAGACGATCGTGATTCGTGGAATCCGGTGTGAATCTGCCGCGGACGGCCAGTACACACTTAGCCTGGACGGTCCACTGGCCGACGACACCGCTCGGGTGGTAGCACTCGGCGATGCTCTTTCCGTCGCCTTTGCCGACGACGTCACCATCGAGGCCACCGACCCGGATCTGGTGCTGAATGCAACCGGTATTGCGGCAGAGTTCCTTTCCAAGCTGAGGGTCGCACCGGCAGGTGTACCTCTCTCCGAGGTACAGAGTGCAAGCGACATCACCCCGAAGTTGGCGTCGGGTGCCATGAGCCATGGCGCACTGAACGCTCCGGCGCACGAAGCCGTCGCGCACGGCACGAACATGGTCGGTGCGATGTCCAACAGCGGCGAAGGCGGCGAACACCTTTCGCGCTACAACACGATTCGTGCATCGCGCATCAAGCAGTTTGCATCCGGACGCTTCGGAATCTGGGCGGGCTACCTCGCCGATCCGATGCTCGAAGAGATCGAGATCAAACTCGGCCAAGGCGCAAAACCCGGTGAGGGCGGGCAGCTTCCGGCCGCCAAGGTCACCGTCGACATCGCTGCCGCCCGCGGCGGAACGCCCGGCGTCGAACTGGTTTCGCCGCCGCCTCACCACGACACGTACTCCATCGAGGACCTCGCTCAGCTCATCCACGACTGCAAGGCAGCTCGCATTCGGGTGATCGTGAAGTTGGTGTCCTCGGAAGGAATCGGCACCATCGCCGTCGGTGTCGCCAAGGCCGGCGCCGACGTCATCAACGTCGCCGGAAATACCGGTGGCACCGGCGCAGCTTCGGTGACCAGCCTCAAATACGCGGGTCGTGCGGCCGAGGTCGGTATCGCGGAGGTCCATCAAGCTCTGTGTGCCAACGGCCTTCGCCAGAAAGTCGTTCTGCGATGCTCGGGCGCGCATCAGACCGGCAGCGACATCATCACTTCCGCCCTACTCGGCGCAGACAGCTTCGAGTTCGGTACGTCGGCGCTGATGATGATGGGCTGCGTCATGGCCAAGAACTGCAACATCAAGTGCCCCGCCGGTCTGACCACCAACCCGGAACTGTTCGACGGCGATCCCCGCGCGATGGCGCAGTACCTTCTCAACATCGCTCACGAAACTCGGGAACTGCTCGCGAATCTGGGAATGCGGTCCCTTCAGGAAGCGCGGGGTCGAACGGATCTCCTGCATCTGCTCGATCACCCGTCTATTGTCGGCAATCTGAAGCTGGACGCGATGTTCGAGTCCGCCCCGGACATCACCATCGACAATCCTGTGTACCTCGAACGTGAGTACGCGCTCGACGAGAAGATCATGGACGAGGTTCGTACGGTGTTCTTCAACCGTGGCGAGGCCTCGGTCGCCGTGTCCGGACCTGAATTCGCCGAAGGTGCACTGCACCTGGGTAACCGGAACAAGAGCGTCGGTGGTCAGTTGGCGATCGACCTCGAACGCGAACTCAACTACGGAGCGGCCGGCCTTCTCGCTCCGGGAGTACTGACCGACGAGCGTGGGCGACGCTACCTGGCGCCGGGCAGCGTGCGCGTCCTGACGACCGGATCTGCGGGCCTGTCGTTCGGCGCATTCTGCAACGACGGCATGCACCTGGAACACACCGGGACATGTAACGACGGCGTAGGAAAGAGCATGAGCGGCGGCGTGATTGCCGTGCGCAGCCCAGGCGGCGGCTCCAGTGACGCCGGTGGAAACGTGTTGATCGGCAACTTCGCGCTCTTCGGCGCCACCGGTGGACGAGTGTTCGTCGAAGGTGAAGCAGGCGATCGCTTCGCAGTTCGCAACTCCGGCGCCAGTGCTGTCGTCGAAGGTGTCGGAGACTTCGCCGGCGAGTACATGACTAACGGTGCTGTCGTGAATCTCGGCGAGTTCGGCAAGGGTGTCGGCAACGGCATGAGTGGTGGGTTCTTCTACCAGTACGACCCTCGTGGCGAATTGGCACTGCGAGCAAGTACCGATTCCGTACTGCTGGGTTCGATCACCGCTGCGACCGATCCTCTGGCCGCCGTCCACAACCACGCGGTACAACTCCTGCTCGAACTGCATGTGGAGGCAACGGGATCCGCGCTCGGCACCCGACTGCTCGAGAACTGGGAAGTCGAACAGCACTCGTTCGTCTACGCCATGCCCAAGGCATTGATGCTTTACCAGGACAGCGATGCAATCCTGGCTGCGAAGTCGCACAAAGAGCTTCTCGAAGAATTGGCGTCCGCCATCGCAGCACGTCAGGTCCGCACGTTCAAACTCGCAGTGCGCGATGGGCGCCCCGCACTGAACGGAGCAGTCCCCGCCTATGGCGAGACCGATACCGCGACGATGTATGCGCTGCTCAGTGCGTACACCGTGCTTCACTTCGCGCAACAACTCGCCACCGCCCGCACGCCGGGTGCGTCCGGACCCGACGATCCAGCAGTGCAGAAAGCGGCCCGAAACCTGGTGCTGACCGAGGACTTCGCCCTCGTCCAGCACTTGGTCAAGTACTCGAAAGAGATTCTGGCCGACTACGACGACGAACAGTTGGCTGCGCTGATTGCAGCCAAGCGGGTCGACGACTACAAGCAGGCGCTGAGCCTACGCAACGTGTTGGCCATGGACAGCCCGGCGACGTACGGGTGGATTCTGTTTCAAGACAACAAGAATCGGGACAAGCTCGGATCACTGCCGAACTTCGACGAACTGTTCGCTTCGCGCACGATCCCCGACCTGGTGTCCTGACCTCCTCCCCGAAAGTAGGTGAGCTTCAAATCATGGAAATCCCGTACATCCCCGAATACGCACCGTTCACCGGCGACCAGCGCGCGTGGCTTTCCGGATTCCTGGCCGGTCTACACTCGCGAACTGTCATGTCCGGTCAAACCGGTACTGCAACAGCGACAGTGGAGAGAGCTGCCGGCGCAGCCGTGCACATCCTTTACGGAAGTCAGACCGGCAACGCGGAGTCCTTGGCTGAAGACGTAGCCGCAGCTGCTCGTGCCCACGGTCTCGAACCACTTGTCGCGAGTCTGGACACCGTGGATATCAATGCACTTTCCGCCATGCGCCGGGTGCTCGTCATCACCTCCACCTACGGCGAGGGCGAGATGCCCGACAACGCGCAGCTGTTCTGGGATGCAGTCGAATCCGAGAGTGCGCCCCGGCTGGAGGGTCTCTACTTCGGAGTACTCGCACTCGGTGACACCAGCTACGACGGGTACTGCCAGTCGGGAAAGAACATCGACGCCCGCTTCGAAGCGCTCGGCGGGACCCGGGTTGTCGACCGCACCGATTGCGACGTCGACTACGAGGATCCGGCGGCCGAGTGGATCGTTCGGGCCGTCGCTGCGGTGGCCGGTGTCGACGGTGATGCGGGGGCCGCTGCCTCGCCGGTTGCGCCCGCTCAGACGAAGACCAAGTCCCAGTGGACTCGCAAGAACCCCTATCCTGCAACCGTCCTCGCCAACCGGCTGTTGTCCGGCGAGGACTCAGCCAAGGAAGTCCGCCACTTCACCTTTGCGCTCGGCGAGGACGGTCTGGACTACGAGGCCGGAGATGGATTGGGCATCCGCCCGATCAACGACCCCGCCCTCGTCGAGGCGATCATCCATCAGCTCGGTGTCAGCGGCGATTACGTGGTTACCGCGAAAGACGGCTCGTCCGCACCGTTGGACCAGGTGTTGACCAGCGACTACGAGATCTCCATTCCCTCGCGCGATTTGATCGAAGACATCGCCCGACGCAGCGGCGACGCCGAACTGCAGCATATTCTCGACACGGAAGATCGGGAAGCGCTCGATGCGTGGCTGTGGGGCAAGGACGTTCTCGATCTCCTCCAGTTGGACAACAGCATTCGCCTGAATCCCGAGGATCTGCTTACACTTCTTCGCCCGCTGCAACATCGGGTCTATTCGATCTCCTCCAGCCCGCTGGCCCACGACGGCACCGTCCATCTGACGGTAGCGAGTGTGCGCTACCGCTCGGGCGAGCGGGACCGCGGCGGCGTCTGCTCGACGTACCTGGCGGACCGCGTCGGCGAGGGAGATCGGGTCGGAGTTTTTGTCTCCAAGAACAATTCGTTCCGCCTACCTGCCGATGACACTACTCCCGTCGTGATGATCGGACCCGGCACCGGTATCGCACCCTTCCGCGCTTTCCTGCACGAGCGTCGCGCGCGCAACGCGTCGGGGCAGAATTGGCTCTTCTTCGGCGATCAGCATCAGTCGAGCGACTTCATCTACGAGGACGAGTTGAACGGGCTGACCCGTGACGGTGTCCTGACTCGCCTCGATCTGGCCTTCTCGCGCGATCAGTCCGAGAAGATCTACGTCCAGACTCGTATGCGCGAGCAGGGCCGAGACTTGTTCGACTGGCTCGAAAACGGTGCGCACGTGTACGTCTGCGGCGACGCCACTCGGATGGCAAAGGACGTCGACGACGCATTGCACGAGGTCGTCGCCGAGCACGGCGGATTGGATGCGGACGCCGCCGAGGATTACGTCAACAACCTCAAACGATCGAAGCGGTATCTAAGGGATGTCTACTGAGATGTGCCCGCACCGTGGCGAATGTCGTTGCGCAGCTTTGGCACGCATGTCGGACCTGGACGCACTGCTTGCGCGTCCGGGGTTCCGTGGTGGACTGATCGACACCGCACCTGACGTAGTCGGCGAAATGTTGCCGCTCTTGGACGACACCGTAGCAATCACCGTCGCAGGCCCGGTGGCTGTCAACGACTCGGGCAAGTACTCCGTTCCGACAGTTCCCGGAGATCCGTTGGTCTGCACGCCCGGGCTCGTCTCTCTGCGTTTGAACGTTGCCTCCCTCGGCTCGGTGGTGACCACGGAAGCAGAGCAGCACATACCGCCGACGCTCCGCATTTTCGACATCCACGGATCAAGTTCACACACCACGTATTTGACCCCGGCCTCGGATCGTCTCGCCTTCGAAGCGATGCGAACTGCGCCGAGCACTGCGAGGGAAACAAGCCCTCCCATCCAGACGTCGAATACGCCCGCATTCTGGGCCGAAGCCGATCAGCTGACACAGCTCGACTTCATCCTCGCGGACGGCGGCAGCGAACGTCGTAGCGGCCTGGTCGCTCTGGGCGCCCTCGGTTACCGGCGAGTCGATCCTCACCTCGTGGCTGCCGGGATGGAGCACCTGTCCTACCACCAACTTCCCGTCACGACCGTCGTCGCCGGGAACGGATGCCTGCAGATCCACCGTGGTGACCTCGACGCCGCAGCCATGTTCGGGGGGACGCTGACTTTGGCGTCCGACACCTGCCGGACGATGATCGACCTGAATGGTGTCTCGGAGTGCTGGCTGACTCGCACCCACGGCGTTCACGGCCTGACCAGCTCTATCGAGATGTACGACTTCCGCCGCAAATGCGTGGCAGTCTTCACCCAAACGGGTCCAACCGAACCCGCAGTCATGGGCGTGTGGGAAGACGTCATGAGTTCCATCTCGGCCGCATCCTGACACCGACAGATGCTGTGCGAGTGTAAGAAATCGGCGTACGGCGATAACCACATGGAGCCATCGACCCCTAACCTTAGGTCTCGGTCATTTGTCGTGCCTGCACCCTGGCGCTGATTCAAGGAGTTATCCATGCCCCGCCCTCTCGTCGAACCGTCGCTGGTCCCGGCCTTGCGCCCGGCGCTGCCTGCATTGGCTGCCGGGGTCGTCGCGGCCGCAGCGTCGGGGGTCGCGATGCTCGGGGCGCTCTGGTGCGTCGTGCAACTCATCGGTGAACCGTCGATGAGCTGGGCCGGGTGGGCATGTGCGCTATGGCTCGTGGGCGTCGCGCTCGCTGCCACATCGTCGTGGCTCTCGCACCACGCGGAATCGCTTTTCGAGGCAAGGGTTCGCCGCCAACTCGCAGCCCACCTCGTTCGCCTACCGGCAAGCACGCTGTCCCGCTACAGCGGAGACGCGCTGAGGAGGCTCGTTTCGGACGACATCTCGGCGCTGCACCATATGACTGCGCACCTACCGGCCGAGTTCGCCACACTCATCGTGGTCCCCGCGGTCATGATCGCGGCGTTGGTTGCCTCAGCCGGCCCCGTGGCGCTTCTCGCTCTGGTCCCCGGCATCGTGGCAGCTCTGTTCTACCTGGTCGTGATCCCCCGAATGGCCGCTCGGCACAGCGCCGAAAGTGCAGATGTCATGGGCGACATCGTGACTGCCGTGGACGACTATGCCCGCGGCATCCGCGTCTGCCGGATCTACGGCGCGCAGACCGGCGCTGCCGCCGACTATGCAGAATCGACAGCACGGTTCACCCGGGGAATGCAGGAGCGCGTTCGACTCGTGGCTACCCCTGCGGCCGTCGCCGTTGCCCTCATGCAGGCGACGGCGACGTTCGCGATCGCCTATGCCGTCGGATTCCACTGGGATGCAACGACGTTGGCCGCCACCATTCTCTTCAGCCTCGCAATCGTGACACCGGCCCTGCGGCTCGGGCACGGCCTCGACTACGTCGCTGCTGGACGCTCTGCTGCGGGCCGGCTCGCCGCTGCCCTGGACGAACCCACCCTCCCTGCCGGTGAAGCGCCAACCGTTCCGGCCTCGAGTCCCTCCGATCGACTGGAGATCGTCAACCTGACTGTCACGATCGCGGACCGCAGAGTCGTCGACGACGTCACGCATGCATTCCGCCCAGCCACGATCACTGCGATCACGGGACCGAGTGGAGCAGGCAAGTCGACGCTCCTGAAAGCATTGGCCGGCTTCGAGATCCCGGAACTGGGTACCGTCCGCTACGCAGGTCGTAGCATCACCGCGATCGACGAGAACCTGCGGCCACAGTCCGTTCTGCTCACACCCCAGGGCGCAGACGTGTTACCTGCCACGGTGCGCGAGAACATCGCGCTGGCCGCCCCCGATGCAACGGACGCGGAATACACCGCCGCACTACGCCGGGCACAGATCGACGTCAGCCTCGACGCCCACGCCACTTCACTCTCCGGAGGAGAACGTCAGCGCGTCGGGATCGCTCGGGTGTTCCTCTCGCCCGCAGCAGTACTGCTACTCGACGAGCCGACCAGTGCACTCGACGATCGGACAGCGGCAGAACTGCTGAAAGAATTGCGGCACCTCGCGCACTTCGAAGGAAAGACGGTCGTGATCGTCACCCACGACCCCGCTCTTGCAGACGATGCCGACGATCGACTCGACCTCGGCGGTCGAAACGTGAATGACGCCGCCTCGCACAATGCAGCCCTGACTGGAGCCGAATAATGAACAGCGCCAATGCAGCCCGACGACGCTTGATCACCATCGGACTCGGTTGGGTGTCCGTCGCTGTCCTCGAAGCGATCGCGTACACCACCCTCGCGCTCTCGATCGCTGATCACCGGTCGCCGGTCCTCGTCCTGGCCACGGCCACCATCGCTCTCTTCGTGACCGTCCTGGTCTCACGGGGCGGTTACTTCACCGGGGCTCGACTCGTCGGCGATCTCTACGACGCTCTCGGCGACGCCTTCGCCCGTGCGAAACTGTCCTGGTTCACCGACGACAACCGGGCACTGCTCGCCACCGTCGCCGGGCGCGGAATCCCGTCGCTGATGAGTGTTCCCGCGCACCAACTTCAGACCTTCCTGGTTGCACCGCTGATCCCGCTGCTCCTGCTTCCTGGGATCGCGGTCGTCGCGGGGCCAGCCGTCATGCTGCTCGTCGGTGGACTGCTCGCCGTGTCGCTCGTCGCTCAGACGCTGGCCCAACGTGCGCTCAGCCGAGCGGACGAGCGCCGACACGAAGCCGAGCTCGCAGCAACTCAGTCGACGCTCGAGCTCACCGACCACCTCGAATTACTGCTCACAGCAGCCGGTCCCACACGTTCCGTCGAACGAATCGAGCGAAGCTGGCGGAATCAGGAAGCCGCGCTTGCACGGACAAATCTCGCCGCGGCACCAGCGACATTCATCTCGGCGATCGCCACCATTGTGCCGCTGGCAGGTGCAGTGATTTTCCTCGCCGCCACCGGATTCGACGATCCCGCAGCCGCTCTCGCCCTCGTCGTCCTCACCGCTCGCGCCGCTGCGCCGCTCGACGAACTCGCCCTGGCCGGAATCGGAGTCAACGAACTGCGCGCAACGGTTCGCGACTACCGCGCCGCGACTTCGGCTCCCGCACTGGCCGAGCCCGCACCCCGGGACGCCGCGCGCCCTGTTGGAACTGACATCGAGGTCGCCGGGGTAGACCACGCTCCGGTTCTGCGCGGCATCACCGCGAAGATCCCCGCGGGTGAGCGAGTTCTCGTCGCAGGACGCTCGGGTACGGGGAAAAGCACACTTCTCGGGCTGCTCATGCGCTTCGACGATCCTGACCAAGGCAGCGTCACTCTGGGCGGAGTTTCATTGCGCGACTTGCCCTACGACGCTCTGGCGGCACATATCGGCTACGTGCCGCAGGACCCACTCGTGTTCTCGGGCACCCTCGGGGAGAACATCGGACTGGGGAGACCGGGCGCTACCGAAACCGAGATCGAGGACGCCGCAAGGCGCGCTGCCCTCGGCGCCGTTCTCGACCGCTCGACGCTCGGCATTCATCAGGACATCGGACACCAGGGTGCCGCTCTCTCCGGCGGCGAACGTCAGCGGGTGGCGATCGCTCGCGCCTTCCTCAAAGACGCTCCCGTCCTGGTTCTCGACGAAGCCACCTCGGCCCTCGACGAGGCCACCGAGCGCCGTATCGCCGGCGCCGTGCGGGAATTGGCGGCCACCGTCTTCGTCGTCACCCACCGCGACCCCGCCATCTGGGAGCCCACCCGCACGATCACCCTCTGACATCGCTTGTCTTACACGCGGGGATACATTGCCGGTCCCGTCGCACCCAGGTGATGACCGCAGTCGGCGATTTTACCTCAGCCGCTCGATGATGGTGACGTTCGCGGTCCCGCCACCCTCACACATGGTTTGGAGTCCGTACCGTCCATCAATGCGGTCCAACTCGTGCAACATCGTGGCGAACAACTTGGTGCCAGTGGCCCCAAGAGGGTGGCCCAATGCGATTCCACCACCGTTGGGATTGACCCGGGAGGGATCTGCACCCGTCTCGATCAACCAGCTCAGAACTACCGAAGCGAATGCCTCGTTCATTTCTACGGTATCCATCTGGCCGATCGCCATGCCGGATTTCGCCAGTGCATACTTCGTCGCGGGTATCGGCGCCGAGAGTTGCAGCATCGGATCGTCGCCGCGCACGCTCATATGATGAATGCGCGCACGTGGCTTCAATCCATGAACCTCGAGCGCCTTCTCGGAGACAATCAGGGCCGCTGATGCGCCGTCACAGATCTGCGAAGCCACAGCAGCCGTCAGCAACGAGCCATCCCTCAATGCGGGCAGTGCAGCCATCTGCTCCATGGATGTCTCTCGTGGGCATTCGTCAACGACGCATTGGCCCAATGACACTGTCTCACGCTCGAATCGGCCGTCTGTGATGGCAGCACGGGCACGCTGATGCGATTGCAGTGCCCACTCCTCCATGTCTTCACGGCTGATACCCCATTTCTTGGCAATCAGGTCGGCGCCGACGAACTGTGAGATTTCGGCCTCACCGAATCGTGCTGCCCACCCCCGGGACTTACTGAAGGGTGTGTCGAATCCGTACTCGTTGCCGGCACGCATCGCCGCCGAGATAGGAATCGCGGACATGTTCTGCACACCGCCGACAAGCACCACATCTTGGGTCCCGCTCATGACCGCTTGCGCTGCGAAGTGGACGGCTTGCTGTGAAGATCCGCATTGTCTGTCGACTGTCGTTCCTGGGATGTCCAAGGGTAGGCCTGCTGAAAGCCAGGCGGTGCGGGCAATGTTGCCCGATTGCGGCCCGATAGCGTCGACACAACCGAAGATCACATCGTCGACGGCCATCGGGTCCAGTCGAGTGCGGTCGAGAATCGATGTGATCACGTGGGCCCCCATGTCCGCTGGGTGCTCTCCTGCGAGCGAGCCGTGCCGTTTACCCACCGGAGTGCGGAGCGCATCGACGACATAAGCCTGAGGTGCAACCATACGAACTCCTTCGAAATCGAGCTTTGTCGGGCTTTCGATGTCGCACACACTCTAGCGATCAAGCATTTGTTTGGTAGATGAAACGTGATTTCGAGATCCGCAGCCACCACCACAGGATTGGTCTCCGCACTTCTATCCAACGAAATCCACTGCTGTCGCAATCATTCGACAGTTAGAGGCTCGACCCCCAAACGCGGCTTGGCTGCCCACGCCGCAGACCCCTCACGCCAGCGTGAAACCGCGAAAGATGCGAGAACAGCTGCGGGAGTGCATCTTCGAGCGGAACGAGCGCATCATCCATATCCATTGCCTTCCCTGAGAAATCGTTCAGCCCGCCTTGCGAACAACACCAGCTTTGTCGAGCTACACCGCAAGCCGGCTGGCCGATGGCTGGAAAGTTAGTACTTTCGGTGGAGCCCAGCACGATTGGGCTATTCACCGCCCAATACAGGCTTCGTATACCGATACGCGTTGCAGGACAACGATTCTACAAACGGTCACGCACTCAGCGATTCATGAACCGCCGCTGGCTCGAAAACTGGATCCCCTTGCGGTAATTGCGCTCCGGGTAGAGCATGGGCACCACACCGTCTTCGATTACCGGAGGTTGCCGTGACGAATCTCGTACGCCGACTATCTGCCTGCGTATCCATAGTGGCCGTATCGGTTCTCGCGCCCGCAGCCGTTGCCTCCGCTGCGGTCACCGTTCCGTTCCAAATCAACCCGGCGCCGTTCGGGAACCCAAACGGCAGCTTCGACGCACCCCCTGTCCACTGTGTGGCGGTAGTCGGCGAACAACCTGGCACGGTGACGATCACCGGCGCCAAAGACGAGCGGTGGGGTTGCATGCTTTCGACGGAAGTGCGCTGGATGAACCTCTCGACAGGAGCCTCCGGCACCGGTCGGCTTTCTGGCGACAACCAAGGAACCCCGGGAGAGGCAACCCTGCAGACTGGAGCCGGGCAAGTTGCCGTCGCCATATTGCCTGCCGCCGGACCTGTCACCCCGGGTTTCGCAACCTTCTTCGTCCCATAGGCAACCCTCAAACCCGGGACACCTGCTGTACGAACGACCTGTCGCCACACAATCGTGTGGCGACGGGTGAGGGCTTTCCGTTCTCCAGTTGTACGCCTACAGCTTCGCGCTGATGAGCGGCACGATATGTTCAGCCGCCCACATCGTTCCGATCGGGCCACCGCTCGTGATTGCCCACAGAACGTCGCCACCGTCGGCGGTGCGAGGAGGCAGAGCGACCCAACGACCGGAGGACACCGCTCCCAGCGCTTGGAAGAGCTTCCCGCCGGTCAGCTTGTCGAAATCCTCCTCGCTGCCGGCGGCACTGCGGCCGATCAGCAGGAAGTCCGCATCGATGTTCTCGAGAAGTTCCTCGCCGACAGTGCTTTGGGTGACGAACTCCTGTGCACGCGGGTTCTCGGCAAAACCGAGCTCGCCCAAGAAAGTTGCCGGAGCCGAATCGGGCGCTGAAAGGTACTGCAGCCCATTGCCGGTTCCGTAGAAGATCGCCCAGGTTGCGGTCAGGCCAGTGAGTTCAGGGTTCTCCTGACGCACCTTCGCAAAATACCGATCATGGTCCGCCACGATCTTTTCGGCTGCCTTCGAGAGGTCGAGTGTCTCGCCGAGTACGCGGATCGATTCCTTCCACGGCACGAGCATCCGCGACTTCGTGTCGGGGCTCGTCACCACCGGTGCGATGGAGGACAAACGTTCGTAGTAATCGCCCATCGACAAACCACCCAGGCCGTCGGCCCAGCCGACGGCGACGATGAGGTCAGGTTCGCTCGCGGCGATCGCTTCGACGGGAAGTGTGCCGCCCATCGCGAACTCGAAGGTGTCGAGATCCTCTGCGCCGTAAGGCAGCAAGTACGACTGGGAAGCCGATTCCTTCACCATCGACGAGGAGAGGACGGGTTTGACGCCGAGCGCGAGGAGCATTTCCGTGTCGACGGCATTGGGCACGATTGCGGCGATCCGCTCCGGTCGCTTCTCGAGAATACTTGTACCGTATGGCGATTCCAGGGTCAGCGGGTAAGTAGTCGTTCCTTCCGCAGCGGGAAGGGCGTTCCCCTCCGAACCGGGAGTGGACGCCGTTTTCGAGTTTTCGGCCGAGGCCGAGCACCCGGACACAAGGAGCGCTGCGGCGAGCGCGGCCCCGATCAGTCCGATGATCCGTGATCGTCTGGTGCGCAGGACTGTCATTTCTGCCTTTCGGTGTTATCGAGCGCTTCGGTCTTACCGAGCGATGGAGCCGGGTCAGGAATCTGTGCGCACTGTGTCGCTGCGTTTCCAGTAGCCGGTGAAATCGATGTCGGTCTTCGCAATCCCCCGATCACGAATCAAATGACGCCGAAGCGAGCGAATCGTCGCCTGTTCGCCTGCAAGCCAAGCGAATACGCGTCCGTCAGGCCATTCGGCAGCACTGACCGCGTCGAGCAACAAAGAAGTAGTGCCGGGCTCCGCCCCTTCGCGTGGCAACCACGTGACACTCACCCCGGGCAACTCGCGCACCGATTGAATGTGAGCCGAGTCCGCAATTTCGACGAACACATGCCCCCTGGCATCGGCAGGCAGTTCCTCGAGCAGACGTGCGATCGCAGGTAGCGCCGTCTCATCACCGACGACGAGCAGATACTCGCAATCTTCCGGGAGTCCCTGCGATACAGAGGGACCCGCGATGTGCATTCGGTCGCCCGGGCCGGCGTCGCGCGCCCAGGTGGTAGCAACTCCAACGCCGTGAACGACGAAATCGACGTCGAGTTCCCTTGTTCGCGGATCGTAACGGCGCACGGTGTACGCGCGGGCAAGTGGACGGCGTCCCGCTGCGAAAGTCACAGTGCCGTCGACTATCACCGGCAAGACCGGATCGGTTTCGCCAGGATAGGCGAACAACAATCGGAGGTCGTCGTCGAAGCCGGTGCTGACGAAGGCGGGCTCGGCAAAGCCGTCGGCGTTTGTGAAGGTCTCGAGCTGCGCTCCGGTGAGCGTCACTCTCCGCATGCCCGGCGTCACGTCTGTCACCTGACGTACCCCGAGTTCACGCAAGGTGACTGAGTACGCCGTTGTCGGACGGGTGTTTCGGGGCACGGAAAGACTCCTCGGAAGCGCACAGATGGGGGGTTCGACCCACGCTCGATCACGGCGGGAGGGCCATTGAATAAAGCTAGCCTGCCCTAATCGGTTACGGTTATCCGTGCGTGCCGACTTCTTACACTCATCGGTGGCTGCGTGAGAAAGCATCTGAATCGGGAGGGCATACGTGGGACCACGGTTGGTGTTCTCCGCGGGCGAAGTCCCCGAGATCCCCGCGTCCCGACTCTCCTTGATCGCGAATGCACGTGAGCCACTGCTCTTCTGGGTACACACCGGACACGCGGAACTACAGATCGGCGACCGCACCCGCAGCGTGACCGCTGGGGCGGCAACCTGGGTGCCCGCGGGAATCGCCTACAGCATCCGAGTCGACCCGGGAGCGGTCGCGTTTCCCATTCCGATGCCCGCTGCCGACCTGCCGCCCACGTTGAACCGGATCATCGATTTCGAGATCCCGGCAGCCTGGCAGGACTGGCTCGTCCACCAGTTCGCGCACAACTTGGGATTTCTGCGCGGTGGGGCGACTGTGGGGGCCGGACTACTCGAGCTTGTCGCGGGGGCCCATTCCAACGACGCCGACGCTTCGGTGTCGTACGCCCCACCGAATTTGCCACGCTCGGCCGAGACCCTCGAGATCGCTCGCACGCTTCTACGGACGCCAGCCGACGACACGGAGCTTTCCCAGTTCGCCCGGCAACTCAAGATCGGCGTCCGCACCCTGCAGCGCCGATTCACGGAGGAGACGGGGTTGCCTTTCGCGCGTTGGCGCACCTCGGCCCGGATCGCGGCAGCAATCGCATACCTGAACTCCGGCCGCGAAATCGGATGGACGGGTGGGCAGGTCGGATTCGCGACGCCCGCGGGATTCACCCGTGCCTTCCGTGAACACACCGGTGTGACACCCAGTGACTACACACGTGCAAACCAAGGCTCAGCGCCGATCCATGAGAACGAGACCTTGGCACAGAGCGTCGCACTCTTGTCCGAGGAAGGCGCCCACTCAGGCTCGGCGCCGATACCGCCGACGATTCCCGCAAGCGGAACGTGGGTCAGGGTCAACAACTTTCACGTCATCGTCTGGATCTACCGAGGCTCCGCCCGGGTCACTTTCGGCGACCGAACCTGGAATCTGAGGCGGGGCGACGCGATGTGGCTTCCCGCGGGAGTACGCAACAGCGTCGAGATCGCGGAGGGTTCGCTTCTACTTCCGCTCGGATCCCAGCCTGGCGACTCTCCCGTCACTGCACCGCCGCCACGAGTGCTGCACTTCGCGCGCGAAGCGGAGGCGTATCTGTTGCACACGGTCGTTGCGAATTACACCCTTCTGCGCCCCGAAATCCATGACCCAGCGAGGATCTCGAGGCTGATCCGAAACAGCGCGGCGACGCGGACACCCGGCGGCCGAACCGATCCTGTCGAAACGATCCTTACCGCACTCCGCGCGGACCCCACCGATTCGCGCACGCTGCCGGAGTGGAGCGCTCGACTCGGCGTCGACGAGGGCCTGCTCCACAAACGCTTCGTAGCGGCCACCGGCCAGAGCTTCCCGCGCTGGCGCGGTCAGTTGCGGATGACCCTCGCCCGCGCTTATCTCGAGGAGGGCTTCTCGGCCGGAGAGACCGCCCGTCGACTCGGCTACGCGCACGCGTCCGGATTCACCAAGGTCTTCATCGGTGCCCACGGCATGTCGCCCCGGGACTACCAGCGCCGCGGATGGCGGGGAACGGTCGAAGGACTCATCGACTCGTGACCTTCCGACGGATGAGTCCTTCGATCCGTCGTGTCGCCCGCCGAAACGGTCTCGAACTGGCACTACTTCCTTGACTAAATTTTCAGTCAAGGTTTACGCTCCATGCAAGCAGGACGCGGACCGGGCGCGCACGCACACAGCACAAGGAGTCACCGCAATGCAAAGACGTCGGTTCATTCAGGCAGCCGCCGCTGCGCTCAGTGGCCTCTTTTTGGCAGGTTGCGGCGATTCCGACTCAGCCTCGCGCGGGAGCGATGGCAGCAACGATCTTCGCGAGTGGGTGATGCCGGAAGAGGGGGATCCGCACAAGCGCACCTGGATGGCGTTCGGTGCCAGCGAAGCGATCTGGGGAGCAGCCCTCCTGCCCGAGGTCCAGCGCAACCTCGCGACGATCGCGCAGACCATCGCGCAGTTCGAGCCCGTCTCGATGCTTGTTCGTTCCGAGGAACTGGACTTGGCTCGCTCCCTCGTCGGCCCATCGGTCGAACTGATCGCCGCGCCTCTCGACGACCTCTGGATGCGCGACACCGGCCCTGTATTCGTGAAAGGCAACGGGACCAAAGCGGGTATCGATTTCAACTTCAACGGTTGGGGCGAGAAGCAGGATTTTGATCAGGACGGCCAGGTCGCAGCTTTCGTTGCCGCCCGCGCGGGAGTCGAATCATTGCCTACCGACCTGATCCTCGAAGGCGGCGGCATCGAGGTCGACGGCGAAGGCACAGCCATCATCACCGAAAGCTGTGTACTCAACAACAACCGCAACCCGGGATGGTCGAAGTCGGACGTCGAAGCCGAACTCGGCCCCCTGCTCGGTCTCGACAAGATCATCTGGCTACCGGGAATCGCCGGCAAGGACATCACGGACGGCCACACGGACTTCTACGCCCGTTTCGCACGCCCAGGTGTCGTGGTCGCAGGCCTCGACACAGACCCGGAGTCGTTCGACCACGACGTGACCGCACGTCACCTCGAGATTCTCCAGAACGCGACCGACGCACGGGGACGGAAGCTGGAAGTGGTGGTCCTCGAGGCGCCGGTCGCGATCAGGCCCGACTTCGAATCGGACGATTTCGCAGCCGGATATATCAACTTCTACGTATGCAATGGGGCGGTCATCGCACCCGAGTTCGGTGACCCCGAGGCCGACCAGGCCGCCAGAAGTGAATTGGAGCGCCTCTTCCCCGACCGCCGTGTCGTGCAGATCAACATCGACGCCATCGCCGCGGGTGGTGGCGGCATTCACTGCACCACCCAGCAGGAACCCGCGGACTAGAAACCTGTCCCGACCACCCTCGTAGAATTCGGACTCGTGTCGAACCGCCAAACGCAAATCTTGGAAGCAGCAGTCCGCGTCATTGCCCAACACGGCGTACGCGGGCTGAGGGTGGAGACGCTCGCTGCCGAGGCCGGAGTGTCGACGGCACTCATCTACTACCACTTCCAGAACCGTGCAGGTGTGCTGCGCCGGGCCCTCGATCACATCAACGATCGCGCCGCGCTGTACACCGAAAGCGCCTTCACGGAGACAGACCCTCGTGCGCAGCTCGAGCAGATGCTCCTGCTGGAGTTTCAGAATGCCCCGAAGATTCGAGAGAACAGCATCGCCTGGGGTGAACTCCGAGCAAGCGCAGTCTTCGCCGACGAACTGCGCGAACCGCTACGCACCACGACGCAAGAGTGGGCAGACGACGTCGAATCTTTGATCCGCCAAGCGCAGGACGCCGGACTCGCTGACCCGAAGGCAAGCCCGGCCGACGCCGCCGAGCGACTCACCGCCCTGGTCGAGGGTTTGAGTGAGCGCTGGCTGAGCGGCTCGATCCCCATCGAACGAGCCAGAGAACTGCTCACCGGCGCGATCAGTGTGGAGATCGATCCGAGCTAGCCTCTACCGCTCGCCGACGCCCTTCGATTCCGGAGACAGAGCCGGGAACCAGATGTCGGTCAGAACTTCGGCGGCCTGAATCCGCGTCACATCGATTGTCCCCTGCACGGCCCAGCGTGTGAAGAATCGCTCCAACTGACTCACGAGCAGTTCGACGCGCAACCGTGCCTCGTCGTGCTGTTCCTCCGGCCAACGGCCCAGGTACTTGGGCATGGCATTCGGTAGTTGGGTCATACCGTCTCGCGCTGTCTCGCGGAACTCCGGTTCGAGTGCCACGGCCTCGTCCCAGGCCGGCAGCAGGCGTTTGTTCTCGTCGAACCAGTCGAAGGCACGCTCCAGCCAAGCCGTGAATTCCACGCGAGAGTTCGTGTCGAGAACCCGATCGAGATCGATGTAGAAAGCGAACGCACTCGCCGCCATCCCGGCCGCGCCGATCGTCTTGAGCATCTCCACCTTGCTGGCGAAATGCACGTAGAACGTGGCTCGACTGCATCCGACGACCGAGGCGATGTCGTCGACCGTGACAGCCGCGTATCCCCGTTCCTCGAACAGAGTGCGTGCGGCGTCCACGAGTTTGGCCCGCGTCGCGCGTTTCTGCTCGTCGCGAAGTGTTCCCCGCCTGTTCTTCGGGCCGTCCGTAGTCGTGCTCACGTCGCCCACCTTGCTCGCATTTCAACCTCCTGGCAAATCACCGACTCGCCGTCACCAAAAAACATTGCGTCATTCATTGACACAACGTCAGCGAATGGCGCACTATGACTCAAGTCACTTCTCGGGCTTCGATTCTTCTTCTCGCACGCCCGAGACAGAACAGAAAGCGATGGCGAATGAGCCCCTCCCCCTTGCCGAGCGTGTGCATCATCGGCGCCGGGCCTACCGGAATCACGACGGCCAAGCGAATGAAGGAATTCGGAATACCCTTCGACTGCTACGAAGCGTCCGACGAGGTCGGCGGAAACTGGTACTACAAGAATCCCAACGGGATGTCGGCCTGCTACCAGAGCCTGCACATCGACACGTCGAAGTGGCGCTTGGCATTCGAGGACTTCCCGGTCTCCGCTGACCTTCCCGACTTCCCGCACCACTCCGAACTCTTCCAGTACTTCAAGGACTACGTCGAGCACTTCGGACTGCGTGAGTCGATCATCTTCAACACCAGTGTTGTTGCAGCAGAACGTGATACAGACGGTCTGTGGACCATCACGCGCTCGGACGGCGAAGTTCGCACCTACGACGTCCTGATGGTCTGCAACGGACATCATTGGGATCCCAACATCCCGGACTACCCAGGTGAGTTCGACGGGGTCCTCATGCACAGCCACAGCTACAACGACCCGTTCGACCCGGTCGACATGCGCGGCAAAAAGGTAGTCGTGGTCGGAATGGGCAACTCCGGCTTGGATATTGCCTCCGAACTGGGCCAGAGATACCTCGCCGACAAGCTCATCGTGTCGGCTCGCCGTGGAGTCTGGGTACTGCCGAAATATCTCGGCGGTGTACCCGGCGACAAACTGATCACCCCGCCCTGGATGCCGCGTGGTCTACGACTGTTCCTGAGTCGTCGATTCCTCGGCAAGAATCTGGGAACGATGGAAGGCTACGGTCTGCCGAAGCCGGACCACCGCCCCTTCGAGGCCCACCCCTCGGCCAGCGGCGAGTTCCTCGGACGCGCCGGCTCAGGCGACATAACCTTCAAGCCTGCCATCACCAAACTCGACGGAAAGCAGGTTCACTTCGCGGACGGCACCGCCGAGGACGTCGACGTGGTCATCTGCGCCACCGGCTACAACATCAGCTTCCCCTTCTTCAGTGATCCGAATCTGCTGCCGGACAAAGACAACCGATTCCCACTGTTCAAACGAATGATGAAGCCCGGAATCGACAACCTCTTCTTCATGGGACTCGCGCAGCCCATGCCGACGCTCGTCAACTTCGCCGAGCAGCAGAGCAAGCTCGTCGCGGCCTACCTCACCGGTAAATACCAACTGCCGTCCGCGAACGAGATGCAGGAGATCACCAAAGCCGACGAGGCGTACTTCCTCGCCCCCTATTACAAGTCACCACGCCACACGATTCAGCTCGAGTTCGATCCCTACGTCCGCAACATGAACAAGGAAATCGCCAAGGGCACCAAGCGTGCTGCGGCCTCCGGAAACAAGCTACCTGTTGCCGCGCGTGCAGCAGCACATGAACTCGAGAAGGCGGATCGCGCATGAGTGTGGTGAACGGTCACTGCGACACCGAGTTCGACGCCGTCCGAGCGGCTTTCGAGGCTCAACTCGAATCCGGTGAAGAACTCGGCGGCTCCGTTGCCATCACCGTCGACGGAGAATCCGTGGTCGATCTCTGGGGCGGGTACGCCGACGAATCCCGTACCACTCCATGGGGCAGCGACACCATCGTCAACACGTTCTCCATCACCAAGACCATGACGGCCCTGTGTGCGCTCCTGCTGGTCGAACGCGGCCAATTGGACGTGTACCAGAAAGTTGCTCACTACTGGCCCGAATTTGCGGCAAACGGTAAGGAAGACATCGAAGTTCGCCACCTCCTGTCGCATACGTCTGGCGTCTCCGGTTGGGAGCGCCCGATCGAACTGACGGACATCTACGACCTCGAGGCGTCCACCGCTCGCCTCGCTACCCAGAAGCCTTGGTGGACCCCGGGTACGGCGTCGGGCTATCACGCGATCAACTACGGCCATCTCGTCGGTGAGGTCATTCGTCGCATCGACGGGCGAACTCTCGGCAGGTTCTTTGCCGAAGAGCTTTCCGGTCCACTGGGAGCCGACTTCCATATCGGCACGTCCGCAGAGCATTTCGGTCGAATCGCCACCATGGTTCCGCCGCCCGCGTTGGAGTTCGACCTGTCCACGCTCGACCAGGACAGCATCTTCATCAAGACCCTGACCTGCCCACTGCTCGACTACCCCGAGGTCAACACCGCACCCTGGCGGGAAGCCGAGATCGGCGCAGTCAACGGCCACGGCAACGCACGTTCTATCGCTCGGGTCCAATCCCTGATCTCGAACGGTGGTGTGCTCGACGGCCGGAAGCTGCTCTCGCAGAGCACCATCGACCTGATCTTCGAGATCCAAGCCGACGGTATCGATCTCGGGATCATGACACCACTCAAGTTCGGCATCGGCTACGGACTGCCACATCCGGTTACCGCGCCACTGATACCCGACGGGCGCACCTGCTGGTGGGCAGGTATCGGCGGCTCGATGCTGGTCAACGATCTGGACCGACGGATGACCTTCGCCTACGTCATGAACAAGATGGCACCGGGTCTGATCGGATCCGACCGCAGCAACGCGTACCTGAGCGCCGCATACAACTCCGAGGTCAGCGAGGTCAGCTCATGAAGGCAGCCCAGCTCATGGGGCCCGGGCTCCTGGAAATCAACGACGTGCCGGTCCCGGAGATCGGCCCGTCGGAACTACTGATTCGGGTGGGCGCAGCGGGAATCTGCCACTCCGATCTCCATCTCCTGCACTTTCCGTACAAGATGCGCGAAGAACCGCTGACGATCGGCCACGAAATTGCCGGAACGATCGAAGCCGTCGGGAGTGGCGTCGACGGCCGTTCCGTCGGAGAGCGTGGCGTCGTCTACCTCTGTTGGTCATGTGGACAGTGCCGAGAATGCATGAGCGGCAACGAGAATATGTGCCTCGCCGCTGGACGCACCGCGATGCCGCCCTGCCCCGGACTCGGCCCTGAGGGCGGGATGGCCGAGTACGTCAAGATCCCGGCTCGCTCCTTCGTACCCATCGGCGACCTCGACTTCCTGCAGGCCGCACCACTCGCCGATGCAGCGCTGACGAGCTACCACGCCATTCGCGGTGCCCGCGAACATCTCCAGCCCGGTGCCACCGCCGTCGTGATCGGCGTCGGCGGACTCGGTCACGTTGCAGTACAGATACTTCGCGCGATCAGTGCCGTGCGCATCATCGCCGTCGATGTCGGACAGGATCAACTCGATCTCGCCAAACGTTGCGGCGCCGACATCACGCTCGAATCGGGACCGGACACCGCGCAGCACATCCTCGACCTCACATCGGCCAGAGGCGCAGAAGTCATCTTCGACTTCGTCGGTATCGACGCAACTGCACAGATGTCCGTTCAAGCGGTTGCGCCGAACGGCGCGTATCGCATGGTAGGTCTCGGAGGCGGAAACCCCGGAATCACTGCCGAAGCTGCCGGCGGACCAGGCTGGCCGTGGGGCGCATCGATCCGGAAGTCGTACGGCGGCACCAGAAACGACCTCGTCGATTCCATCGCCCTGGCACAGGCCGGTCTGGTAACGGTAGAAGTAGCCCGCTTCGACCTCGCTGATGCCCGCGACGCACTCGACCGTCTCGAACACGGCAAGGTCACCGGACGCGCAGTGCTCGTACCCTAATCTTCGAAAGGCACTTCACGTGACTACTTCCGCTGATACACAAGCATTCATCGCGTCCGTCATGGCCGGGCTGACCGGCCCCGGTGGTCCTTTCGAGATGCAAGTCGAGGATGTACTGGGCAGTTCGATGCCCGTCATGAAGAACCGCGACAAGGCACTCGGCGACGTGCTCGCTGCATCCTTCGACTACGGATCACGCGACTATCTGGTGACCAAGGACCGACGCTTCAGCTACCTCGAGCACGGCGAGGCCGTAGCAGCATTGGCGACGGCGCTGCGCGAGCGGTACGGCGTCCGCAAGGGTGATCGGGTCGGCATACTTGCTGCCAATACGCCGGAATGGGTGATGACCTTCTGGGCGGCTCAGTCCCTCGGTGCCATCGCCGTCGGATTCAACTCGTGGTGGGTGGCCCGCGAGGTGGCGTACGGCATCGATCACACCACCCCTACAGTGGTGATCGCCGACGCCAAACGCGCGCAGATTCTTTCCGAACTGAACACCGATGTTCCCGTGCTCACGATGGAAGAAGATCTACCTACCTTGTTGGAGAAGTATTCGGGTTCTGCACTGCCCCGCACGTCCGTCGACGAGGACGATCCGGCCGTCATCCTGTACACGAGCGGAACCAGCGGCCGCCCCAAGGGGGCTGTTCACAGTCACCGAAACGTGTTGGCCGTCATCGACTACCACCGCTACAGCGATCGCCTCGCTGCGGCGTTCACCGGCAAACCCAGCGACGGCCGACCGAGTGACTTGCGGTATCTGCTGACCGCGCCGCTGTTTCACATTGCAAGCCTGCATAACCTGGCGATCCCACGACTCGCGACGGGCGGAGCGGTGGTCATCCATCAGGGCGCCTTCGACGTCGACGAAGTCCTTTCCCTCGTCGAACGCGAGAAGGTCACCAACTGGGCGGTCGTACCCACCATGGCAACCCGTCTCCTCGAGTACGGCAGTCTCGAGAAGTACGACCTGACCTCACTGAGGGCTTTTGCACTCGCGTCTGCACCGTCATCTCCGGCCTTGCAGGACCGCCTGCGCGCACGCCTGCCTTTTGCGCAGCACACCTTGGTCGACAGCTACGGGCTCACCGAATCCTCCACCGGCATTTCAGTTGCCACACCACCGGAACTTGCCGCGTTCCCCGGAACTCTCGGCCGGCCGATCATCGGGGTGAGCGTGGAGGTGCGCGACCCCTTCGGTGTTGCAGTCCCCGACGGCGAGGAAGGTGAGATCTGTGCGCGCAGCGCCTATGTGATGTTGGGGTACTGGAACGACGAGACCGCGACTGCAGCCGCTATCGGTCCTGATCGATGGCTCCGAACCGGCGACTTCGGAGTGTTCGAGGACGGCCGACTCCGCCTGACGGGTCGCCGATCCGACCTGATCCTGCGCGGCGGCGAGAACGTCTACCCTCTCGAAATCGAGCAGACCATCGACGAGCATCCCGCCGTACTCGAATGCGCTGTGATCGGCATTGATTCGGCAGACCTCGGCCAAGAAGTTGCAGCCGTCGTCGTTTTGCGGAGTGAGGGAGCCGCCGGCGAAGAAGAACTACGCGACTACGTCGCCGAACGACTGGCTTACTTCAAGGTGCCGGTGAAGTGGAAACTGAGCACAACTCCTCTGCCCCGCAATGCAACCGGAAAAACGATACGTGCAAAGGTGGTTCTCTCATGACCTACGACGCCGTGATCAACAACGGTCTGTGGTTCGACGGCACCGGGGCCAAACCAGCTGTCCGCAATCTGGGTATCCGCGATGGGTTGGTTACTGCCATCTCCCTCGATCCACTCGACGAAACCGACTGTCCCCGTGTCATCGACGCGAGGCGCAAGTGGGTGATCCCGGGCATCGTGGACATCCACACTCACTACGACGTCGAGATCCTCGAAGGCCCGGCGCTGAGCGAATCTCTCAGACACGGGGTCACGTCGATCTTTGTCGGATCGTGTTCCCTGTCCACCATTCACGCCAGCCCCTCCGACGCGGGTGATCTCTTCGGCAGAGTAGAGGCAATTCCGCGTAAGCACGTCGTCGACGCACTCAACCGTGCCAAGACCTGGAACTCTGCGAGCGAGTATGTTGCTGCACTAGAGGCGCTTCCGCTAGGTCCCAACGTTGCAGCCTTCATCGGACACTCCGATATGCGGGCCGCCGAGATGGGACTGGATCGTGCTACCAGGAAGGACGTCCATCCCACAGACGCCGAACTCGCGTCGATGGAAGCACAGTTGACCGAAGCTCTCGACGCAGGATTCGTCGGGATGTCCAGTCAGCAATTGTTGTTCGACAAACTCGACGGCGAGACCTGCCGCTCACGCACGCTGCCGTCGACGTATGCAACCACGAAAGAACGACGCCGACTCAATGCGATCCTGCGCCGTCGGGGACGGGTATTTCAGGCCGGACCTGACCTCTCCAACCCGATGAGTACCGGAGCGATGGCGTTCTCCAGCGCGGGTATCTGGCGTAAGCGACTCAAGACGAGCATGCTTTCGGCGGCCGACATCAAGTCCAACAAGTTGGCCGTGGTGATACTCGGCCCACTGGCACACTTGGTCAATCGACTCGGCGGCGACCTGCGCTGGCAGCACCTACCAGTTCCCTTCGAGGTATATGCCGACGGCATCGACCTGGTTGTCTTCGAGGAGTTCGGATCCGGCGCTGCAGCACTGCATCTGACCGACGAGATGGAACGCAACGTCCTCATGCAGAGCGAGGATTACCGTCGACAATTCCGCAAGGACTACGACCAGAAGTTCGGTGTCAAAGTTTGGCATCGCGATTTCTTCGACGCCGAGATCGTGTCCTGCCCCGACGAATCCCTGGTCGGCAAGAGCTTCGGGCAGGTCGGCGTCGAACGTGGCGGCCTCCACCCTGTCGATGCATTCCTGGATCTGGTCCTCGAACACGGCACGAAAGTGCGTTGGCGCACAACCATCTCGAACCACCGGCCGGAGGTTCTGGACAAGTTCGCCCAGGACAATGGCGTCCAACTCGGGTTCTCCGACGCCGGAGCGCATTTGCGCAACATGGCGTTCTACAACTTCGGCTTACGCCTACTACGACGTGTCTACGATGCCCAAAAGGTCGGCCGTCCGTTCATGACCGTCGAGGCAGCGGTGCATCGTCTCACCGGTGAACTCGCCGAGTGGTACGACGTCGATGCCGGGCACCTTCGATTAGGTGATCGCGCCGACCTGGTTGTGATCGATCCCGCTCATCTCGACGATTCGCTCGACGCGTACGCGGAAAGCCCGGTTGTGGAGTACGACAACCTCTCCCGCATGGTCAATCGCAACGACCAGACCGTCACCGCAGTGTTCGTCGGCGGCGAGTACGTCTTCGGCGACGGAGAAGCAGCACCCGTTCTCGGCAACCGCCGAACCGGAAAGTTCTTGAAAGCAGGTGCCCATTAACACGTCCAGATTTGCCGGGAAAACAGCAGTCGTCACTGGAGCAGCATCAGGTATCGGTGCAGCCATCGCACTAAGGCTTATCGACGAAGGCGCACAGGTAGCTGGAATCGACATCGCTGCAGAGGGTTTGAAAGAGATAGCCTCCCAGCACGGCGGGGCCTTCCTCGCCGTTCCCACTGACGTCACCAAGGAATCCGATGTTGCCGAGGCCCTTGCCGCGGCGGCGGCGGAATTCGGCGGTATCGATCTGGCTTTCAACGTTGCCGGTGCGTCGAGGGTGGGGCAGATCGTCGACCTCGACGAGGCCGACTGGGACTTCACCATCGACCTGGTGCAGAAGGGCGTCTTCCTCTGCACCAAACATGAAGCGCGGCATATCCGAGAGCATGGTCGCGGTGGTGCGATAGTCAACGTGTCCTCATTGAACGCGCACGTGCCGAGCCCCTACGGGAGCGCATACGCGACAGGCAAAGCCGGAGTCGAGATGTTCAGCAAGAATGCCGCGATCGAACTGGCTGCGTCGGGGATCCGGGTCAATGCCGTTCTACCCGGCCTGGTCGACACGCCACTGGTCGCGCCGGTCATGAACTACGAACCCGCCCGCGACATGTTTCTCAGCCGAATCCCCATGTCCCGAGCAGCAACTCCCGACGAGATCGCGGGCCCCTGCCTCTATCTCGCCAGCGACGACGCCTCGTACATCACCGGAACCAGTCTGGTCGTCGACGGCGGCTGGGAGGTCTCGAACTACCCGGATCTGACGACGCTGGGCAACTAGTTCAGTTGCCGGGCAACACACATTGAGTATCGAGGCCGAGGACGTGGTTGAGCCTGCCGAAGGCCAACCACGATCCGAGGCACATGCTCAACTCGACGATTTCTCGCTGGGAGTAGTGAGCTGTCATGCGTTCCCAGAACTCGTCGTCGAGCCCGTGGTGGTCGAGGGCGTATCTCTCGGCGTATTCGGCAGCGAGGCGCGTCCTGTCGTCGAAGGCATCGGTGGTGCGCCAGTCGGTGACAGACTGATCGAACGTCGACTCCACAGTCTCGCCGTCACGCTCGGTGCGCCAGTCCTGACAGAAGATGCACCCGTTGATCTGAGCGATCCGAAGCCTGGCCGCCTCGAACTCGCGGAGTCCGAGAGTGCCGTCCGTGTAGACCTTTTGGGAGAACCCGGCGGCCGCGGGTCCGATGCCGGGGACCATCTCTCCCCACACGTAGCCGATCGGATTCTTGCCTTCGGGTATGTCGATATTCATGTGAGTACCTCCGAGTTTCGGGCACCGAGCTTGCCGACGCCGGGTGTGAGCGGAACGTCCAGCGCGTCGTAGAGACCGGGTTCAGCCTGACGTAGCCAGGGAATTGCGTTGACGAGACGTCCTACGGCCGTGGCATTTCCACCGGCCGCGCGATTTCCACCTTCATCGGTGGCTTCGACGTTGATCTCGATTCGTGGTCGTCCTTCGACGATCACCTTGTGCGCGCCGTCGCCGCCGTCGGGCGGGAGCGGCCAGTCGCGGGCACAAGACGGATGAATACGCGTGACGTGTTCGATCACGATCAGGGGTTCCCCGCCGACGATTCCCTGAACCTCGAATCGCAGTGCGCCTTGGGTGCCGGCCGCGAACTCCCCCATATGTTCGGTCGACACGGTTTCCTCGAGCGGGCGGCGCAGCAAGGTCTCGCGGATCTCGTCGAGTTCCACCCCGAGTGCCCGCGCGATGAGCCGAATCTGCCCGCCCCAGACCATGGTGGGTACGGTCGGCGCGACCATGGGAGGTTCGTAGTCCATCGGCTGACCCATCCCGATCAGGTAGCGGACAGAATCCGGCTGTTCGTAGGTCGTGTAGTCGAAGATTTCCTGACACCGGATCTGGTCGATTGTCCCCGCGAGCCCGCTGACGAGAATCGGCAGGATGTCGTTGCCCCAGCCTGGGTCGATACCGGAGACGAACAGAGCGCCGCCGCCCGCCTTGGCAGCAGCTTCGACGGGATCACGAAGTTCGGGAGGCGCAGATTTCGGGTCGTACAGCGCATATACCGACGGCGTGACCACCACAGCTCCGGCGGCCAGTGCCCGCGTGATGTCGGCAACCGCGTCGTCGGGCCGAATGTCGCCGGACGCCGCGTAGACCACCGCGCCGGGAGACGCTGCGAGCACGGCATCGGCGTCGTCGGTAGCCGCGACGCCCAGGTGCACTCCCAGATCGGCGAGGTCACCGGCGTCTCGCCCGACCTTCTCGGGGTTCGCAACGATGACGCCGACAAGTTCGAGGGCCGGATTGGCTGTCACAGCGCGAATCGATGCACGCCCGACGTTGCCGGTACCCCACACGACAGTCGGAATCTTGGACTCGGCTTCATTCGAAACTGCACCCATCAATCGGACATTACCCAGCTCAGCGCGTCAGGTCAGCAGAACTGCAAGAATTCGTTTCACTTCATCCGGTCAAAAATGCCATTGCCTGCGCAGTCAGTGCGCCGTCACCCCGCCTCCGGTACGTCTCGGCGGGTCGGCCGTTACCTGGTCTGCTCATCTCGCCGGTACTTTCGAGCGCGTCGAACACCTGCCGGCGGAAGCTGTCCTTCTGGAACGGACGATCGAAGATCACCTCGTAGAGTCCCCGAAGTTCGGCGACGGTGAACGTCCCGCCCGACAATCCGTCCGGATCCACGTACGACGCATACCTCGTGCGTAGGTCCGTGACCGCGAGTCGCACCATGTCGGCGTGATCGAATGCGAGTCCGCTCACTGCCTCGTCGTCGTACACATCGACGAGAAGCGCCGAATCGGGCAGTGCCGATTCCGGTAGGCAAGCCGTGTGTGCGACCGACAAAACCCATCCACGGTCGTCGCGGTCCGGTCGGTCGAAGATCGCCAACTGGTGGAAGCTCGTCTGGGCCAACTCTGCCTTGACCGACAGGGCACGATCGGCTGCGGCCGTGAGCAATTCGCGTTCGTGCAGAAATGTTCCCGGTAGCGCCAGCGCACCGAGACGGTGCCGAACCACCAGAACTTTCAGAGATCCACCGCTGTACGTCAGCACCGCGACGTCCACTGCCACAGACGGACGCGGATAGTCCGTCAATCCCTTACCGCTCGTGCCTGTCCATTTATTCACCCTTGCATGTTATCTCAAACATGATCTATGGTTAGCGCAAAGTTGATCAAACGATCATCGCGAACCGAAGAGGTGGCCATGAAACTCACCGCACAGCAGTCCGATCGAGCGGCCGGCGTTCTGCTCGGCACCGCAGCAGGAGACGCGCTCGGCGCCGGCTACGAATTCACCTACCCGAAGGCCGAGGTCACGATCGACATGATCGGTGGCGGCCCGTTCGACTGGGCGCCGGGAGAATGGACCGACGACACCTCGATGGCAGTTGCGATCGCCGAGGTGGCCGCTACCGGAATCGACATCGGAAGCGCTGACGGTCTCGATGCCATTGCAGCACAGTTCATCCGGTGGTACGACTCGAAGCCCGCGGACATCGGCAACCAGACGCGAGCAGTGTTGTCCGTCCGCTCCGAAAGCGCAGCGGCGATGGCGGATTGTGCGCGAGCGATCAGCGGCCGCAAGGCCGGCAACGGCTCGCTCATGCGGACTGCTCCCGTCGCCCTCTCCTACTTGGACGATGCAGAAGGTGCCAGGTCGGCAGCGCACCGGATCAGTTCACTCACGCACGACGACCCGCGTGCCGGACAGGCGTGCGAGTTGTGGACCCATGCCATCCGCCATGCCGTTGCCTCCGGCAACTTCGACGGTGTTCGCGGCTTCCTCTCCGTTGCCGATCAGGACGTCGCCGAATACTGGGGCCCGCTGCTCGATCAGGCCGAAACCGGGAACCCGCAGGACTTCTCCAAGAACGGTTGGGTGGTGCATGCACTTCAGACTGCTTGGTGGGCAATCACTTCCACGGACAATGGCGATGCTCGCCACCTCCAGTACGCATTGGAAGCGGCAGTAAGAGCCGGCGGGGACACCGACACGACGGCGGCCATCGCGGGTGGCCTCCTCGGCGCCCGCTGGGGAGCGTCGGCGGTTCCCGCCCGTTGGCGCCGAATCATGCATGGCTGGCCGGGATACCGTTCCTCCGATCTGATTCGCCTGGCAATAAAGACTGCTCGCGGCGGTACCGACGACAAGAACGGATGGCCGTCGACGGCAGAACTCGACTACTCGAGGTTTCGCGGAACCCACCACCTGACGACGCACCCGCACGACGACGGCGTCATGCTCGGCGGCGTCGATGCGGTGTCCACTGCAGACTACGACGCCGTGGTCAGCCTGTGCCGCATGGGAACACGACAGGTCGCCCCTGATCACGTCGAGTTCTGGTTGGTCGACGACGGTCACGATTCCAACGCCAACCTCGAGTTCGTTCTCGACGACGCAGCGCGCACCGTCCAGGCGTTGCGGGCCGAGGGAAAGCGCGTACTCCTCCATTGCGTTCAGGCGCACAGTCGCACGCCGTCGGTTGCAGCGCGATACTCGATGTTGATCGGACGTGACCCCTACGACGTACGCTCGGCTATGCCGTGGGCTCGCCCGAAGCGTGAACTCTGGAACACGGCAGTCGGAAACGCGTCCGTCGGACACACAGCCGTCGGATACACAGGAGGATCCATGCCCGCTATTACAGTCGTCGAAGGTGACATCACGACGCTGACCGTCGACGCCATCGTCAATGCGGCCAACTCCAGGCTCCTCGGCGGCGGCGGTGTCGACGGCGCGATCCACCGTGCCGGGGGACCGGAGATCCTGAAGGCTTGCGAGGTATTGCGCAACACCAGCCTTCCCGACGGCCTGCCGGTGGGTGCGGCCGTAGCCACCACCGCCGGAAAGCTGCACGCCAAGGCCGTGATTCACACCGTCGGCCCGAGGTATTCGCGCTCCGAGGACCGTTCCGGTCTGCTTCGGTCGGCGTACACCCGCAGCCTCGCCGTGGCCGACTCGATCGGCGCCCGTACCGTCGCCTTTCCGTTGATCTCGGCAGGGGTCTACGGCTGGCCGAAGGAAGATGCCGTCCGACAGGCCGTTTCAGCGATTCGCGCGGCGAAGACCGAGGTCGAGACGGTCACACTGGTCGCATTCAACAAGGAGACGGCAGACCTGATGCGCCGCGCGATCGCCTGACCGTTTACCGGGCCCACTTCACGCTACGTTAAAGCACTGCAGAGCGGTCGGAGAAGTGGAGAAATTTCACCGGTTGGACGTTTGTCCAACAATTTGTCCGAATCGCATATTCTGCGGCTCGCTCTGTGTTCTACTCCTCTCCAGGGTTTGAGCTGGTGGTGAGCAAACGACGAGACGCATTCGATTCTCTGTCAGCTCGAGGCCGGTTACCGGACCCGGCTTCAAGCCGAGAGCTCGATCTTGTCGAGCGCTACTCAAGGAGAATGTGAATGGTGTCGACGTTGATGCGCCGAGGAGTGGGGGTGGCCGCGTCGTTGACCGGATGCGTTGCCCTCGTGATCGGCGGAGCCGGAGTCTCGTCCGCCGCTGATGTGGACCTTCCGTTCACGGCATCGTGCCACGGGTGGCAGTTCCCCGGACCGATCACGCACAACGAGACGCGTGATTCCGGCGTCACGATCAGTGCGCCGGCCGTGGTCCCGCCGAACTCCACCTTCACATACCGCCTCGCGCCCAAGCCGATGACGGTCCCCAAGGACGGTTACGACCTCAGGTCCGTCGTGAACTGGACGCGTCTCAAGTTCGATTTCGACATCCCTGCAGGCACCTCCTACGTGGGGGCGCAGATCGTGGCCGGCACCAGCTCGAATCTGGGTGGGGTCGCCCCGACGATCACGCGGGTGAACGATGCCGGTTCACCCGATCCGAATGGGACGCATCTTCGTATCTCCGGCAACAACATCACGGCGGGCAACGGACCCAACACCGACGACAACGGCGGCGGCGGAATCGAGGTCGGTGGAGGAAAGACGTTCCAGCTCCCGGCAGTCGACGTCACCGTCACGTCAGGGGCTGTCGGCACCCAGATCAAGCCCATGCTGCGCGTGTCCGACTCCAACTCGGGTTCCTACGACAGTGCCGCCAACTACCTGACCTTCCTGCAGCAGGAGACCCTGCTCGGCGGCGTCAAATACTGGCTGACCACCAATTGCTCACCACGCGACAATCGTTCGGCCGGATTGAACGCCGGCGGCCGGCCGCTCGCCGTGATCAACGTCGACTCCAGCCTCGCTCAGACACAGACGCGAATCGACGCACCCGGTAAGGCCGTCGTCGGTGACTCCGTGGAACTGACGGCAACGGTCACTCCGTGGCCGTCAGGAGGAACAGTGCAGTTCCGTGACGGAGGGGTCGACCTCGGCGCTCCGGTGGCCGTCGTCAACGGCGTCGCGAAGGCCAACCGCACGATGACAACAGCGGGCGACCACAACATCACGGCGTACTACACGGGATCGGCCGGTTTCATGGAGTCGATGTCGGGCGCCGTGACGATCAACGTCGTCGAACCGTCCGAGCCCGAGCCTGGCACCGGTAGCCTCGGCAGCCTTGGTACCCCCGGATTCGGGTCGTGAAAACTGTGAACAGAAACCAGGATTCGACGATGAACTCGAAACTCCTACGCGGCTCTGCGATTGCAACCGTCTCGGTACTGGCCGGCGGCTTGTTCTCCATCGTCGGCGGCGGGATCGCCTCGGCTGCCCCCGAGACCAAGAGCGTGGCCTTCACAACTGCATGCCATGTGCGCGAGATGGACGGTGTGGCAAGCCCGATCACGTTCAACGAGACACTCGGCTCGGGAGTCACCATCACCGCGCCGACCACCGCGGCACCAGGTGAGACCGTCACCTACCGCGTGCAGCCGAACGAGATGAAGACAAACAGCGGCGGCCATGCCAGCCGTGGAGTCGTGCATTGGGCCCGGATCAAGTACGACTTCGACATCCCGTCCGGCGTCGAATTCGTGAGTTCCCAGCTTGTGGCGGACAGTGCGTACGGCCTCGGATCCGACAGTGCCACTCCGACAGTCACACGGATCGACGACGGCGGTAATCCATCGGCATCCGGTACGCACCTGCGTATCTCCGGATCGAATCGAACCACCGGAAACGGTCCGTCCTCCGCAGTTCGATCGAGTGACGGCATCATCGTCGGTGCCAACACCAAGTTCCGACTCCCCGCAGTCGACGTCACGGTCAAAGCCGGTGCGGCCGGTACCGAGATCAAGCCTTCGCTGAGGGTTTCCGATCCCGGTTCCGCCAACTACGACGACGACCGAAATGCGCTCACATTCGTCCAGCGCGAAAAGGATGTCTTCACAGTCAACTACTGGGAGCGCTACAACTGCTCCCCGCGGGACAACAGGAACTCCGGCCTCAACGCCGGTGGGCAGGCCCTGACCACCATCTACGTCAGCCAACCGACAACCACCACAATCCAGATGCCCGGCTCGATCCAAGCCAGCACACCGACCGAGCTTGTCGCAAAGGTGGATCCGGCTCCGGTCAACGGAAACGTGCAGTTCAGGGTGGACGGCGCCGACGTCGGTACACCGGTCACTCCGGGCGCCGACGGCACTGCCCGGCTACCGCATACCTTCTTCACCGCCGGAACCGCGCGGGTCTCCGCAACGTTCCAGGGAGTCAACGGATTCCAGAGTTCCAACTCGACCGAGGCAATGGTCACGGTGACTGCCGCACCTGTCGTCAAGCAGACCGACACTGCCGTGAACGTTCCTACCGATGCGAAGACTGGCATATCGGTGTCGCTGAGGGCGCAGGTCACGCCGACACCCGCCGGTGGCACTCTCCAGTTCAAGGACGGCGCTGCAGATATCGGCGCTCCGATCCCGGTGGGCGCTGACGGCAAAGCCACTCTGGAACATGCCTTCACCTCGTCTGGATCTCATGCCGTCTCGGCCTACTACTCCGGCGCAACAGGATTCATGCCGTCGATGGCATCCGCTCAAACGGTCACCGTGTCTGATCCCGCACCGTCCGATGTCACCACCTCGACCTCACTGGCAGCTCCCGCGACGACCAAGCAGAATGTCGCGGCAGAACTGTCCGCGACGGTCACCCCCAACCCCGGCGGGGGCTCGGTTCAGTTCTACGACGGCGACCAACCCATCGGACAGCCCGTTGTCGTCGGAGTCGATGGAGTGGCGCGACTGACGCACACTTTCGCATCGACGGGCGATCATCGGATCAAGGCGTCATACGCCGGGCGAAGTGGATTCACACAGTCCGCGTCGGACGAATCCGTCGTCAAGGTTTCTGCTGCGCCTGACGACGGCGGGAACGGCGGTTCGGGCAGCCTCGGTTCACTGGGCGGTCTCTTCGGTTCCTGATCGAATTCTTCTCGACGCTGTTGCCGCTGCACCGATTCGGAGCAGCGGCAGCAGCCTGTTGCGGCCGTGGTCATAGAACTGATTGATTTATCGATGGAGCACAAGTGTCCAGGAATTCTCTTTCTCGACGGTCGTTTCTCGCCGCCGGGGTCGGTGCAACTGCAGTCGCCGCTACTTCCCTTCTCCCGCCGTCGCTTCAGCGTGTACTGGCGACACCCGTCAACTCCGGCGGGCTCGATTCGATCGAGCATGTTGTCCTCGTCATGCAGGAGAACCGATCTTTCGATCACTACTACGGCGCACTGAGGGGTGTTCGCGGATTCGGGGATCCGAATGCGCTGCGTCTGCGCGGCGGCCACAGCGTCTTCGAACAACCCGGTCCTACCGGTCCTGTGCTCCCCTTCCCCATCCGCGATTCCGCTGCGGCACAACGCATGGACACCCAGAACGTGACCGGACTCGACCACAGCTGGGCGGGCGGACATGCCGCACTCGCCGACGGCTGGCACGACGGTTGGATCGCGGCAAAAACCAGTACGACAATGGCGTACTACGACCGGCAAGACATCCCGTTCCATTACGAACTGGCGGACGCGTTCACGATCTGCGACGCCTACCACTGCTCCGTACCGACATCGACGAGCCCCAACCGGAACTATTGGGTCTCTGGATACACCGGATACGAGCCACTTTCGCCTAATCCGACCGAGTCGGTCCTGCCTTCGGATCCACCCGGTCCCGGGGGACGAGCTGTAACCAATGCGGCCTACAACCCCTGGCACGCCGGCTACGGATGGACGACGGTTCCCGAGCGGTTGCAGTCCGCCGGCATTTCCTGGAAGACCTACCAGGAGTGGGACAACTTCGGAGACAACAACCTCGAATACTTCACTGCCTTCAAGAAAGTGGCGGCAGGGCTGCTTGGTCGGCCAAGCCTGCTCCCCTACGAAATCCAGACCTTGGCCGGGTTCTATCTCGCCCTGCCGTCGATGCCGGCGCCGGTCCAGGACGCAGCGGTACTGGCCCTCGAGAATGCTGCAGACCAACTGGCGCCTGCTGATCGCCAACTCTACGATCGCGCACTGTACCGATCCCGGCCCGGCACACTGGCCGCCGAGTTCAGGAAGGACGTCGAGTCGGGCCGACTGCCGCAAGTCAGTTATCTCGTTCCGTCCGAGGTGGATTCGGAGCATCCATCGGGTTCGTCACCTGCGGCGAGCGCAACACTGCTCTATCAAGTACTCGACGCCATCGCGTCCGATCCGGATCTGTGGGCGAAGACGGCCGTGATCGTCAACTTCGACGAGAACGACGGGTACTTCGACCATGTACCGCCACCTCGACCGCCGCGCTCGGTCGAAGCCGAATGGGTCGGCAATCAGCCGCTCGGTCTCGGCCCGCGGGTGCCGATGACGATTATCTCGCCGTGGACTGTTGGCGGTTTCGTTTGTTCACAAGTATTCGACCACACGTCCGTCACGCAGTTCCTGGAGACGCGGTTCGGAATCACGCAAACGGAAATCGACCCGTGGCGACGCACGGTGAGTGGCGACCTGACGTCGGCGTTCGACTTCGCCAACCCGCGTAGCCGGCCGACGTTGGCGCGCCCGCAACCCACACCGCCGCTGGAACCGCGATGGACGCCAACACCTCCCACCGAACAGAGAATGCCCCTGCAGGAAAGCGGCACTCGACCAGCACGGGCCCTTCCCTATCAGCCCGACGCCTACACGACGGTGAACCCGGAAACCGGCTCGTTGACGGTCCATCTGGTCAATGCCGGTGCCGCATCAACTCACCTGGCCTTGTACCCGTACGCAGGTGAGTTCGACGAGCCACGGCATTACGACCTCCTGGGCGAGGTCGATGACACCGTTGCGCTCAGTGATCGCGTCTACAGCCTGACCCTGTTGGGTCCCAATGGTTTCAGGCGCGAGTTCAGTGGAGCTACAGACAGTGCGGCAGCCTCGCTCGACGTCTCGACAACCATCGACGCAGGGACGCGCGCGCTTGTACTGACCGCGAACAATTCCGGAAGTCGTGCACTCTCCGTCGACGTCGACGGAGACCGACGGAAGCTCGCTGCCGGCGCACGCGGCCGGTGGGCGGTGGCGTCGGTGGACGGCTGGTATCAGGCCATCGTGACGGTCGACGAAGATCCTGAATTCAAGCGCGTGCTCGTCGGACACATCGAAAACGGGCGGACCAGTGTAAGCCAACCGACGTGAATCGACACCGAGCGTTCAAGCCCAGGGCCGAATCCCCATTCGGACAAGTCAATCCATCCACACACCCAGAAGGAGTTTCCGTGCGTCGTATCCCGCTCTCAGCACTGATAGTCGCGGGCTCACTGATACTGGGCGGCGGAATTGCCGCGGCTCAGGGCAGCCTGCCCACGTCGGGGAGCGCCGATGGCACGTCGGTGCCACCGTCGTACCTGACCGACGACGCCGGGCGCTCCTTGATCCTGCGAGGGTTCAACACGGCGTCGAGCGCAAAAAGCGCACCCGACGGCATGCCGAAGTTCACCGAAGCCGATCTCGAGCGCGAACATGCCGACATGGGAACAAATTTCGTGCGTTTCCTGATCTCCTGGCGTTCGGTGGAGCCAGAGCCGGGACAGTACGACCAGGAATATCTGGACCGCGTCGAGGACCGAGTCAGCTGGTACGCCGAGCGCGGCTACAAGGTCATGCTCGACATGCATCAGGACGTCTACTCCGGCGCGATCACACCAGAGGGCAACAGTGGCAACGGCGCCGGCAACATCGGCAACGGCGCGCCGGCCTGGGCGACCTACATGGACGGCCTTCCGGTCAGCCCTCAAGACCGGTGGGAGCTGTACTACGTCCAACCCGGTGTGATGCGTGCATTCGACAACTTCTGGAACACCACCGGCCAACATCCCGAACTGGTCGAGCACTACGCGAACGCCTGGCAGGCGGTGGCCGAACGTTTTGCAGGCAATGACACCGTCGTGGCATACGACCTGATGAACGAGCCGTGGGGCGGTTCCCTCCAAGGCCCCGCCTTCGAAGGTGGGCCCCTCGCTGCCCTGTATCAGCGAACCACCAACGCCATCAGGGAAGTTGATCAGGACAGCTGGGTGTGTGTGGCCCCGCAGGCCGTCGGCGTCAACCAAGGTGTCCCCAGCGGGCTCACGAAGATCAACGACCCACGAGCCGGCGAACAGCGAATCGCCTACTGCCCACACCTGTACCCGCTGCCCCTCGACCTCGGTGACGGATACTCCGGCCTCTCACGCACACTCACCGACGCGACCATCGACACCTGGCGCGACAGCGTCGAACACATCGCAGGCAACGTACTCGGCGGCGTTCCGATCATTCTCGGCGAATTCGGGCTCGACACAACACTGCCCGGCGCAACCGACTACATCGACCGCGTCTACACGACCGCCCGAGAACTCGGCGCGGGTGTCTCCTACTGGTCCAGTGATCCAGGTCCTTGGGGCCCGTACCTGCCGGACGGATCGCAGACACTCCTCGTCGACACCCTGAACAAGCCGTATCCGCGTGCCGTCGCGGGCACACCCACCGAATGGTCCTCGACCGTTGACCGCCTTCAGCTGACGTTCACCCCGAACCCCGCAGTGACGGCACCGACCGAGATCTACCTACCCGAAAGCGGCTTTCCCGGCGGCGTCGACGTCGCGGGCGCCGACATCGTGAACTGGAACCCCCAAAGCCGTCTTCTCACAGTGGAAACCGCGGACGGCGCGGGTCCCGTCACGGTCACGGTAACGCCGGCAAACTGACCGCGAGCGCCGAGATTCCTGGATATTTGTCCGGTTCTTTCGTAACGTACAAGCGACGGGTGATCGGCCGACGGAAGGCGACTATGTCCACGGAGAAGATGTCTGTCCAAGATCGTGTTGCGCGGGTGGTGCTCGATGTCGTCGGCGCCTTACCGACCGGCGCGCAGCGCATTCTCGGTGGCAAGCCGAAGGAGATCGACGGGCAGACTCTGCACCCCGAGATCCAGCTTGCACTGCGGTTGCTCTCAGCGGTCGAAGGTACAAGCTTCGAGCATCTTCCGGTCGAAGAGGGACGGGCTCAGATCGCCGCCGAATCGCGACTGTTCGGCGGTACGCCCATCGACATCGAGACGGTACGTGACCTCGAGATCCCGGCCGGGGATCACGCGATTCCGGCTCGGCTGTATCGCCCGGCCGGAGTCTCAACGCCCGCTCCACTTTTGGTGTACTTCCACGGCGGCGGGTTCGTCCTCGGCAGCCTCGAGAGCGGCGACAGTGTGTGCCGCTTCCTGGCCCGCCACGGCGAGGTCAGTGTGTTGTCGGTGGACTACCGGTTAGCACCGGAGTTCCCGTTCCCCGCCGGGGTCGATGACGCCGTCGCCGCATTCCGGTACTGCGTCGAGCATGCCACAGATCTGGGTGCAGATCCGAAATCCATTGCGGTAGGCGGAGACAGCGCGGGTGGGAACTTGGCTGCCGTCGTCGCGCAGTCCACGACCGAAGACGACGTCAAGCCCGCATATCAGCTACTCTTCTTTCCCTGGGTGGACCTTTCGTCGAAGCGCCCTTCGCACAAGATGTTCGGCACCGACTTCTTTCTCACCGACGCCCAACTCGATTGGTATGCGGCCCATTACCTGTCGGGCGGCGCTTCGGCCCTCGACCCGCGAGTCTCCCCGCTGCTCACTCCGGACCTGGCCGGCCTACCACCCGCGTACGTTGCCGTCGCCGGTTTCGACCCACTACGCGACGAGGGTGAGGAATACGCGAACCGGCTGCGAGAGGCCGGAGTCCCGGTTGCACTCAGGCGTCACAGTGGATTGATCCATGCCTTCGTCAACACCACCGGTGTCGGCCATACCGGTCAAGATGCGATGTTCGAGGCCTGCGGCGCTCTGCGGGTTGGACTTTCGGGCCCGCACTGAGGGCAGGGTCACGAAACGGGGAGTGCCAGATCCGCCCACTCGACCATCGCTTCGAGCACGGAGCGCAGTTCCATCCCCGTCGCGGTGAGTTCGTACTCCACTCGCGGCGGCACCTCGGCGTAGGCAGTCCGGGTCACCAGATCGAACTCCTCGAATCGCTTGAGTCTGGCGGACAGTGTCCTGGGACTGATGCCGGGCAATGCGCGTCGTAGTTCCGTGAAGCGCATCGGGCCGTGCGTGAGCTCACGAACGATCAGCGTTGCCCACGGTCCGTCCAGAACCAGCAGAAAGCGCGCGACGCCGCACTCCGGAAGCTCGTGACCTGATTCACTCATCGATTCCCCATTAGTTCACTTGAAGTAACTGGTTCCCAATCTGAACTATAGGCGTCATGACTTACACAGTGCATGGCGCCACCGGCGCACAGGGTTCTCCCGTTCTCGCGGGATTGGTCGCGGCTCTCGCTGGATCGACAGGTGCCGAAGTCCGAGCAATCACCCGCAACCCCGACCAGACGTTCGAGGGTGCGAACACCGTCGTCGCGGACAATGCGTCAGTCGACTCTCTCGCCGACGCTTATCGCGGGGTAGACGGGGTGTTCTTCCACCTGCCACTCGCCGGTGACACCGAGACGCTAGCTGGTTACGCCCACAACGTTCTGGCAGCAGCAAGAGTGACAGGTCCTTCGCGGTTCGTGATCTCTACCAGCGGCACGGTGACCCGCGACGCTACTTCGCCGCTTGCCGGTCCCAACACACCCGTTCTCTCCGAGCTCGTCGACGGACTCCGCGCCGAAGGTATCGCGGTGACCGTCCTGACCCCGCGTTTGTTCCTCGAGAATCTTCTTCTGCCCACCGTGCTGTCGGGGGTGAAAGACGAAGGGGTCCTGCGTTACCCACTGCGTGCCGATCTCGCGGTCGCATGGAGTTCACATCTCGACGTCGCTGATGCAGCCGTTGCGGCCCTGACTCTCGACGTAGCACCGGACGCGGTCGACATCGGACAGATTCCGGCGATCACCGGCATCGAACTGGCCGAGGCATTCGCCGAACACTTCTCGCGCGCGGTAACTTTCGAAGCCGTGACGCCCGATGCCTTCGGTGCGTCGATTGCGCCGATCATCGGAGGGGGCGCAGCAGCCGGGGTTTCCCAGCTCTACACGGGACTCGAATCTGCCGACAGCGTCGCGTTCGACTCCGCGACGGGTTCTGCCGTTGCCTTGGGCATCGTCGCCCGCAGCACCCGGGCCTGGCTGGTAGATCTCGGAGTGAACTGACCGGAGCAACGCAATCGGCCGGCTCCGCGAAGTATCGCGTGGAGCCGGCCGATTTCCGGGGTTACCGGTGCGTGCGGGTCTTCAACTGGCGGTTCAGCTGCCGACTCCCGAAGTCCAGACCGGCACCGTCACTGGTGGCCAGCACGGTGAGTCCAGCGGCGACCAGCAACGAAATAAGCACAACGCTCATGGTGAGTCACCTTTCTTCCTGTCGTGAAACGGTTTTGCGCCTCCGGGAAATGTCGACATATCCGGCACCCCACTTCAGCTGACCTCAAAGTATCTGTAACTATGGGTTACGCGCAATGTGTGGTCCCTCACCTGAAAGCGCAGGGTGATGCGCAGATCACGCTGCGTTCGACGGCGGACTTACCTGGCCAGAACCATATTCACGAACTCGTCGGCGAGCGCCTGAGCGTCCGCACCGCTGCCAGGAACCACATCGGGCGCACTGTGTACCAATTGCATCTGCCCCAGGTACATCGAATAGGCAAGTACGCCACGATGTTCCGCTTTCTGCCTGTCCATCCCCAGATCGACCAACAACGTCACGATGTAGGTAACTCGACGCTCGGTGACACGTCGAACCGCCGCCGAAACCAAAGGATGGCCGATCCCGGCAAGCAGTTCCAACTCCGCACGGCGACCGGCCAATCCGGTCGTGACCGAATCCACCAGACGACGCAACCTCACCTCCGCCGGTTCACCAGAGGACTCGACGGAGGAGATCAGTCTCTCGGTTGCCAAAACTTCCCACCGGCCGAGCGCAGCTTGCAGCAATTCGTCGCGGTTGGCGAAGTGCCAATAAAAGGAACCCTTGGTCGATCCGAGCGTGCGCGCCACCTTTTCCACTGCAACCGCATCAGGCCCATGGCTTGTCAGAGCCTGGAAAGCTGCATCGATCCACTGGTCACGAGAGAGTCGGGCGCGGGCATTCGTCACCTCCGTACGGTACCGTATGGGTAAGTTCCATACGGCACCGTACGGAGGACGAAATGACACTCGCTTTCAAGGCAATGCCTGCACCGGACTGGGCAGAAGCCACCACGATCACCATCCCGGCTGTTCCGACCCATACATCCGAGGAGTGGGCGCAGGCAGTCTTCGACGTCAGGAATGTCCCCGCACCCGTCCTCGCGATGTTCTGGCTCAGGGAGCGGATAGTCGGACTGCTCGGCATCGCCAAGGGACGCCCCGACACCTTTGCCGTCGACAAGATCGCCGACGGCGAGGCCCTCATCGAAGCGGACGAGAAACACCTACGATTCGTCGCCTCGGTTCAGGCCGACAACGACGCCGGCCTCCTGCACGTCGTCACCGCCGTGGAGCTGAAGAACCGCGCGGGTCGAATCTACTTCGCCCCCGTTCAGGTACTGCACGGCGTGATCACGCGGGCAATGATGACGTCTGCTCGAAAGCGCCTGTGCACGTGATCAACCGTCCGGGCCGCCCCTGAGTTCGAGACTGATCTGATCGGCATCCAGCGCGGCAAGTGCCGATCCGAGCATCCGTGCGTCGAACACGCCATCGTCACGTGCGTCGAGCAGTGCCTGACGCTGCGCTTCGATCACGTCGAGGCGGATCCTCTTCTTCGACCGACCCTCTGGCGGAACGACACTCGCAGCAGCATCTTCGAGGAGGTCGAGCAACCTGCGATGCTCGTCTAGTTCGGATTCGGTGAGGTCCTGCGCTGCCGGACCGGTCGCCACTACGACGCGCTTCAACGTCCCACCCTGAAGGATCAACGAGCCTGCTGCCACCAGGAACGCAACCAAGATCAGGAGCGATCGACTCGGGGTGTCTTCCGGCAGAGTCTGCGCTGCAGCCAGAGTGACCGCCCCGCGCATGCCGGCCCAGATGACGATCGTGCCTTCACGCCATCCCAACGGCGCAGCGAGGTAGTAGTCGATATCGGCAACCGTCCGCCGAACCCGAACCTTGAACCTTTCCATCTGATTCGCCGAAGGTGCCCGGCGCCTGCTGCGTCGTTCGTCTGGCGGGTAATCCTCGGGATTGTCGAGGCGATTCGCGATGTCGGAGAGTCTGGGTTTCATGCGTTCACGAAAATTCGCCCGCGCTTGGAGCGCTCGCAGGAGCGGGGCCACGTACAGAGCCCGCACCAAGATCGTGAGGAACAGTGCACCCGCCGCCACGAAGACCGCCGTGGATATGCCCTCGTGGTCGACCCGGACATCGTCGACTATCGACGAGAGTTCAAGGCCCATCACCAGGAAGATCGCACCTTCGAGGACCAATTCGACTGTGCGCCAGTTCTGGGAGTCGGACAACCGGTGTCGCGGTGACAGCTTCCGAGGAGCGTCGTAGCCGGTGACGAGCCCGGCCACGACTGCAGCAACCAACCCTGACGCACCCAACTCTTCGGCGGGGATCGCCGCCAGAAACGGCACCGTGAACGAGATGACCGTGTTGACCGTCGAATCGGTGACACGGGCGCGAACCATCAGGTTGACCTTGCCGACGACAACTCCGATGACCGCGGCCACGACGACGGCAAAAGCGAACTTGCCCAACACACTCCACAGCGACACCGATGCGGCGGCCCCGGCGATGGCAGTACGCAACAGAACCAGAGCGGTGGCGTCGTTGAGCAGGCTTTCGCCTTCGAGGATCGACACCACCCGCGGCGAGACCGGGAGTTTCTTGACGATGGACGTCGCGACGGCATCCGTCGGGCTCACGATCGCACCGAGTGCAATGCCCCACCAGATACCGAGTCCTGGTATCACCCAGGAGAAGAACACACCGAGAACAAGCGCACTCACGACCACGAGCAGAACGGAAAGCCCACCGATGGCACCGAACTCACGCCGAAACTCCATCGACGGCATCGAGACCGAGGCGGAGTACAGCAGTGGCGGAAGCACGCCTGCCAGAATCCATTCCGGGTCGATGTCCACTGCTGGGACAAATGGTAAGAGGCTGACAACGATCCCGGCCATCACCAGAATCAACGGTGCTGCGACTCCGATCCGCGCTCCGAGCGTCGAGGCCGCGACGATTCCGAGCAGTCCGAGCACCACGATGATCAGAGCATCCACTGCTTCCCCCTGTACCCCCGGATTTGTGTCTGGCTCTTTCTACACCTTTGCCGGAGACGGGGGCGAGACCTGCCAGGCAACGGCGATCAGAACAACCGTGAACGCCGATGCGGGCCACAGAGCGTGAAGACCGATCCACCGATGAACGAGCGCACCGACCACCGCGCCCGCGATCAACCCCGCGCACATCCCGAAGTGCTGCAGCCACGCCCACTTCGGGCCACCCAGAAAGGCTCCGGTCAGACGCTGGCCCATCTTGACCAGCGCACCGGTCATGTACGTGACACCGATCGTCACCTCGCCGTCGCGCTGGAACACCGAGTTGACGGCTCCCATCGCCAAGGCCATCGCCGAGATCGCGCCGGGGGTGACGTCGAGGCTGCTCATCACCGAACCGATGGACAGCAGCCCGGCTACAACCGCGAGCACCGTGACCTTGCGAGCCCGGACCGAATAGCGCTCCGTGAAGTGGGTGACGACGGTTCCCAGCGCGATTCCCAGGAGGAAGAGCACGATGATTCCGCCGGCAACTCTCGCGGTCGCCCACACCCCGTCGGCAAATGCGACGCTCGCCTGCGTCATGTTGCCGCTCATGAACGAAACGAAAGGCCCACCGAGCGTGATGAATCCGAGCGCGTCGACGTAACCGGCCAACCCGGCGAGCGCTGTCGCCAGGCCGATCAGCGACCTGCTGTATCCCGTCACCCGACGAGCTCGGTTCAGCTCAGCTTGCTGGTGCGCAGCTCGTGGCCCTTGGACGTCTTGCAGCGGCCGGTCTCGAGATCCCACTGCCAGCCGTGCAGATCGCAGGTGAGGTTGGTGCCGTCGACGACACCGAACTTCGACAGGTCCGCCTTGAGGTGGGGGCAACGACGCTGAATCTCGTACCCGCCCAACTCGATAGACGCGCTGTCGTCGTGGGCCTCGGCGAACCAGCCGTCGGCGTACGCGATGCGCTCGTCGGTGAGGCACTTGAAGAACGTGTAGAGGAATTCGTTGTACCCACCGATGCGCCACGCCGTGAAGCGTGTCGACAGGAAGATGGTGTTGACCCAGTCGGGCTCGTCGTCGCGCAGAATGGTGCGAACCAGTTCGGGAGCGATGCGGAAGCCGTAGCGGTACTTACCTTCTCCGTCGATGGGCTCACGAACGATCCGCTTCGGGAAGTCGAGGACGACCGTCTCCTCTCCCATCACGAGTCCGACGGGGTAGCCGATTCCGTCGCAGATCAGATCGGACTGAGCCATGATCGGCTCGAACTTGGCCTTGAGACCGTCGAGCAGCGGCTCGCCTTCGGCCGGAGCCCACGTGGCCTTCTGCGCGGCGATGACCGGTGCCATCTTCTGCGCCATCTTCTCGATGTACTCGGCCTTGTTGGAGAAGATCTTGTCGACGTCTGCGTCCGGGATGGGATGCGTCAGCGCGACCTTCTCGCTTCCGCGAAGTTCGACGGCCGAGCCGGGGATCATCAGCAGACCACGATCGTTGCCGTTGATGCGCATCTGCTCGAGGAACGTGATCTGGTCGGGGAAGATGTTTCCCTCGTCGCCGTGATCGTCGTTGAGGTAACGCAGGTCGTCGTCGAGGAAGACCGGCGGGCCGGCCGACGGGACAACCCAGGCAGCGTCGACCTGGGAGATGTAGTTGCGGCAGCGGTCCATGCCACGCTGACGCTTCTGCTTGCCGAAGTTGCGCTTGGTGCCCTTCGGGATGTCGTAGACCATCGGGTACCAGATCGCGCCCGAGTACTGCAGCAGATGGATGTCGACCTTCCCGAAGGCGTCGGTCAGCGGGTCCAGGTCGACGGGCCTGGCGTCGTTCATGTTGAAACAGGTGGTTTCCCCGTCCGAGACGACGAGGCCCGAGTCACCGATCGGACCGTCCGCGGGAGCGCGCAGAGCGATGATCATGATGTCGAGATCGCCCTTGGGACCGCTGATGGTGTGCTTGACGGAGTCTTCCGTCTCGAAGAACTTGTGGAAGCCGAGCTTCTCGAGTTCACGCTTGAGGTCCGGCACCGGGTAATCGGGGAGCAGGACTGTGGCGTCCTTGTTGACGTGCGCGATCAGATTCTTCGGATCGAAGTGGTCCTTGTGCAGGTGCGAGACGTAGAGGTAGTCGCAGTTGCCCAGCGCGTCCCAGTCCAACTCTGTGTTGTCGGGGAACGGCACCCAGGACGCAAAATACGTCGGGGTCACCCATGGATCACACAGGATGGATCCGGCCTCGGTCTGGATGTGAAATCCTGCGTGGCCGACGCTGGTGATCTGCATTGCAACCTCCGAAATCGTACTGCTGGTCAACTCAGCATAGTCGGCGCGATCAGGGCCAAATCGCGATCGAGGAGGCGGCCGGTTGTGACGTCATGCACGTCAGAGGTCGAAAGTGGGTTGTGAATCAGACCTGCCGGTGACGCGGACAACACTCTCTGTGCTGGCGTGTTCGCCGTATTTCTTGGCGTTCGCGGGAGCTGTTTCAGCATTCCCGAAGACAGCCCCTAAGGCTAACCTAACAAGCATGACTCGACTCCTTTCTCCCTCCACGACCGATCGCGACTACTGGGCGATCGTGGACAACCTGACGCGACGCGGTTTCTTCGGCGTCGGCGCGGGCGTCGCTGCGGCCGCGTTTCTCGCCGCGTGCGGCAGCACGGAAAGTTCGACGCCCGAGAACGCGGAGACCTTCGAGTTCACGCGCGGCGACGAGAAGCTGATCATTCCGACGGACCCACAGAACGTCGTTGCCCTCGATCCGCGGGACGGCCTCGAATTGTCGATCCTCGCCGGATACCCGGTGACCGCCTACCCGACCGGCGCAGCCGAACACCTGCGCCGTGAGGTCCCGGATGCCACGGGTGTCGAGATCTTCGCCGAAGGTGCTTCCGATCCCAACTTCGAATACATCTCGACTCTCGGCGCCGACCTTCTCGTCCTCAGCGCCGGCTGGTGGGACACCGGGTCGTACGGCAACGACCGGATGCAGCAGATCGCACCGGTCCTGCCCGTCGGCAAGGACTTCACCCCGGAGTGGCGGAAGGTCATGTCGGACTTCCTCACCGGCATCGGGCGCAGCGATCGCGCCGAAGAAGTACTCGCCGAGTACGACGCCCATGTAGCTCAGGTCCGCCCGACCGTCGAACCGCTGATGGCCGGCAAGAAGGTTGCCTTCGTCGCCGCCGCGGAGGATCAGATCGCGTGGTTCCAGAACGATTTCCGCACCGCCGTCGCCGAGGACCTGGGATTCGAGGTGCTCCGTGAAGGCCCCGACCTTCGCGTGATGCTCGGATCGGAGCAGTTCAACCGTCTCGAAGAAGCCGACGTCATCTTCGCCTTGGATCGCAGCGCCTCCGGCAGCGTGTACACCTCGCCGACGTGGCAGCGTCTGCCCGCCGCGCAGGCTGGTCGAGTGATTCCCTTCGACTACTACAAGGCCGCGGGATACGCCTTGACCGCCAAGGTTCTCGTCGACGACTTGGCGGCCGGGGTCAAGCGGTAGAACCCGACCTTCGTCAACCCGACGGGGCCCCGATCATTCGGCACCGGCGGCTCGTCCTGTCACGCGGTCCCGAAACTCGCGGAACGCTTGGAAACCACCGGTGAGCGCCCGCGCCAGTTCCTCGGCGCTGTCGACCCAGACGACGTCCTCCAACTCGGAAACGTCGTCGGGCTCGTGATTGCGCTGGGGAACGAGAAACGTCGGGTCACCCTGAGGGTTGACGATCAGGAACCCAGCCGCCGCGCAGAGGTCGTAGACGAACGCGCACTCGGCAGGCGACAGCGTCGCGTGGAAGATTCCACCACTGAGTGGATCGCTCTGCTCGAGCGAGTCGAGATGAAGGTCGGAGAAGGCCCCGTCGATCGTCAATGCCCTGTCGTCACGGTCGACGATCTCGCCTCCGTACGGGCTCTCGACCACGCGCAGCCCGTGCTGATCGAGGAAAGCGGCGACCGCTGCCCGATCAACATCGAGTTGCACGTCCTTCGTCACCCGCATGAAGTGCAGCGAGAAACCCATCGATCCCCCTCGTCCATTCGCGACGCACGTGATGCGCTCGCCAGTACCTCGACAGCCGAGAAGCGTCAAAACTACCTCTCGAGTAGGGTCCGGATCGCCTCGACCACTTCGGCAGGCGCCTCTTCTGCCATGAAGTGACCTGCGGACAGCGTGCGGTGCTCGAGATCGGGCGCCCACGCTTTCCACAGGGCCTCGGCGTCGTAGCCGAGCATCGAGCCCCAGTCCTGCTGAATGACCGTGACCGGCATGTGCAGTTGGTTGCCCGCCTCCCGATCGGACTGATCGTGTTCGATGTCGATGCCTGCCGACGCCCGGTAATCGGCAACGATCGACGGCACCGCCTCCCGTGAGGCGCGCAGGTATTCCGCCCGCACGTCTACCGGAATCGCTTCGCGGTTCTGCGTCCACACGTCGAGAAAGTACTCGAAGAACGCGTCGGCGCTGGCGCTGATCATCTGCTCGGGAAGACCAGGTGGCTGAGCCATGAGATAGAGATGGAACGCCACAGCAGCATTCGATCCATGCAGGATGTCCCACATATCCAGGGTGGGGAGCACGTCCAGCGAGCCGAGTTGCGTGATCACATCCGGATGATCCAGCCCCGCTCTGACGGCAACCAGTGCGCCACGATCGTGGCCGACGAGGGCGAACTTCTCGTGTCCCAATTTCCTCGCCACCTCGACGATGTCGGCAGCCATTGTTCGTTTGGAGTAGGTGTCCGGGTTTTCCTCGACCGGTTTGTCGCTGGCTCCGTATCCGCGGAGATCCGGGCAGATGACGGTGTGATCCGACGCCAAGGCAGTGGCTACGTGACGCCACATGAGGTGAGTCTGAGGGAAGCCGTGCAGAAGGGCGAGTGGTGTTCCGCTTCCGCCGACCGCGACGTTGAGCCGCACTCCGTCTGCTGTGGAAATCTGCTGGTAGTCGAAGCCTGGAATGGTGATAGTCATCGGTCGCTCTCGTTAGTCGGGGTGATGGCAGGTCGGGGTGATGGCAATCAGCTTCGCCGCAGTCGATGAGCGTTCGATGAGCGCGATAGCGTGGGGAAATGCGAGACCACACATTTGAAGCCCCGGCTTTCGGAGTGCTCGGACCCGTGGTCGCGTGGAACGAGTCTTCACACCAGATCGATCTGAAGGGTCCACGACACCGAGCGGTCCTCGCTCGTCTCGTCGTCGCCCGCGGCCGTGTTGTTCCCGTGGACGTGATTGTCGACGACCTCTGGGTCGATCCTCCGTCCGGCGCTACCAGCGCAATACGTACGTTCGTTTCCGCATTGAGGCGTGCGCTCGAACCGGATCGCGCGCCGCGAAAGAAGCCGAAAGTCATTGTCACCGAAGGGCCCGGTTACGCCTTTCATGCAGCACCCGACGCGGTCGACGCTTGGGAATTCGAAAGACTGGTGCGAGAAGCCGCAGATTCGACGCCGGCGCAATCACTCGAACTGCTCCGAACCGCGCTGCAGCTGTGGAGAGGGCCGGCCTACGCGGAGTTCGCCGACGAGCCTTGGGCCCGAACGGAGCGATCACGCTTGGAGGAACTGCGTCTGACTGCCGTCGAACGCTTGGCATCCGCGCAGCTCGATCTCGGGCGAGCTGCCGAAGCGATTCCCGATCTGGATGCCCACGTGACGGAACACCCTTGGCGCGAGGAGGGTTGGCGACTACTCGCTCTGGCGCTGTACCGGTCCGATCGTCAAGGCGATGCTCTGGCAGTCCTACGTCGCGCACGGAAGTTACTCGCCGAAGAGTTGGGCATCGACCCTGGTCCACGACTGAACGACCTCGAGTCCGACATTCTCCGCCGGGAAACCCGCCTGGATCCTGTAGGGGCAGAACAGATCTTCAGTCAGGTTTCGGCAGCGTACGACCGGACCGTAGCGGCAGGATCGAAATCGAGATTGGAGTCAACCGTCGGCCTCCTCCGAAGTTTGGCAGTTGCGGGCGGAAGCGGACTCGAGACTGCCCGAAACCAACGACTGACAATCATCGGCGCCGCTGAACAATTGGACGACGTCGAACTCACCGCGCGGATCATCGGCAATTACGACGTGCCCGGGATCTGGACGCGATCCGACGATCCTCGGCAGGCTACGCAGATCGTCGAGGCCGCTCAGCGCACTCTCGATCGACTTCCGGCCGGCAACGAACCCGCTCGGGCGAGACTGTTGGCGACAATCGCACTCGAATCGCGCGGACTGCCCGGTCATCACGGTCTCGAATGTGCCCGTGCCGCAGTACAGATCGGTTGCGCTCTCGACGATCCAGGGCTCCTGGCCTTCGCTCTGAACGGATTGTTCATGCAGACGTTCTGGACTACCGGTCTGGCCTCCGAGCGCGACGACATCGGCCGTGAACTGGTCGACCTCGCCATTCGACACGGCCTGGCTACCTTCGAGATCCTCGGCCATCTGATCCGCATGCAAGCCCTCAGCGCCCTTGGGCAATTCGATGCAGCCGAGCTACATGCCGAGACGGTTGATCGATTGGCCGGACGTCACGAACGCCCGTTGGCAGCGGTGTTCACCACCTGGTTTCGCGCTATGCGTACTGCCGCTGCCGGCGCGGAGGCCGCGCACTGCGAGAAGCTGTACGAAGCTGCGGCGGTCAATCTTTCCGATGCCGGCATGCCGGGTCTCGCGGACGGCATACTCCCTCTCGCAATTCTCGCCCTCCGCGTGTGGCGGGGACTGCCGGCGATTTTCGACCCGACCACGCAGTGGGGCCCCTACGAACCCTGGGCCCGGCCACACCTGCTCATCGCACAGGGGCAGACGAACGAAGCAGCGAAGGCGGTCGAGGCATTGCCGGACCCGCCCGAAGACCTACTCTCCGAGGCACTGTGGTGCTTGACTGCCGCAGCGGCGACTGCAGTCGGCGACCGTCGAGTCAAGGAGCGTGCGCGAGCGGCGCTCCTACCTGCCGCCGCCGAAATAGCCGGCGCCGGAAGCGGAATGCTCACCGTGGGACCCGTCTCGCACTACCTGGCCGAATTGGAGCAGGGCTGAACCGTCAGGTGAATGCAATCACCGTCTCACCCCACGCCTCCCGGATCTCGCGGTCGAGATCAGCGACGACGGCATCGCGTTTGTCGATCAACAGTGTCGAGCGTGTGTCGGTGTCGTAAGTGGGCCACCCCGGGTCCGCACCCAGTTCGCGATCGTCCCCGGCGTCGTAATCGCCTGCAGCTCTGGCAAAGTCCAACCACCTCGCCTGCATGCGCTCAGAGACATGACGCGCCGCGCTCAAGCCACCCAACTTGTAGGTGATGTCTCGTGCCCCGTGGTTGATGTTGCCGAAGACGTAGGCAAGTTCGGTGCCGTGGGTCGCACCGATCTTCAGCGCCTTGAGCATCGGCGGCGCGTAGTCGAAGCGATACAACCACGTCGGCGCAACCTTGCTGTGAGCCTCGGCGATCCACAACGTAGGCAGCCGGAATCCGAAATCACGGGTCAAACCGAGACCGGCGCCCAGCTTGGACAGTCCCGAATACGCGCCTTCGATTTGAGAATGATCCGGTAGCTCGAGTCCTGGATGCTCGTCGGCGATCTCCGCGAACATCGACGTGATCACGACGGGATCGATCGGCATCAACGGCGACTTCATCATCCGGAAGAGCGAAGATTCGTCCTTGTTGGTTCCGATGATCAGCGGAATCGGGTGTGCATTGCCGTGACGGAACGCGCGCACCGGGTAGTCAGGGAGCAGATCACCGTCGACGATCGGCGCGAACGCCAAAGTGCCAGGCGTCTCCTGGGGGACGCGAGCAAACAGTTCGTCTGACGGCCCGATCAAGTCTTCGGCAGACGTGGACCGCAACAGACCCAGATCGCCTCCGCCGCTGAAGATATTGAGGAAAAGCTTCGCGACGATCTCACCACGTTCACTACCGTACACCGAAGTGGCGGGCGAACTTTCGGCAATAGCGCGATGAAACAGGCCGCGAGCGGACGGGACGGTCATCAGCGTCGTCACCGCGCCGCCACCTGCCGACTCGCCGAACAACGTCACTTTGTCGGGATCGCCACCGAAAGCCGCGATGTTGCCTTGAACCCATTGCAGCGCTGCAATCATGTCGCGGAGAGCGACATTGGGCTCGAAGGTATGTTCACTCGAATTGAAGGACGAGAAATCGACGAAGCCGAACACACCGATGCGGTAGTTGATCGAGACGACGACAACGTCGCCGTTCTCAGCCAATGTGGTTGCGTCGAAAAGTGGTTGGCTGGACGCTCCGCGGAAATACGCTCCGCCGTGAATCCAGACCATCACCGGTTTACCCGGCGCATCAGAACCGACGGGGCCCGGTGCCCACACGTTGAGGAACAGGCAGTCTTCGTCCATCGGAACGTTCTCACCGAGCGGGATCATCGCGAGTCGACTTTGCGGCTCACACGGCCCGAATTCTGTTGCGTCCTGGACCTCGGTCCATGGCTTCGGCGGAACCGGCGCGCGAAATCGCAGCGGACCGACCGGAGGTGCCGCGTAACGAATCCCCTTCCAACTCGACACCGAGCCTTCCGTCGATCCTCGAACCGGCCCGTACGTTGTCTCGACTACCGGCGCTTCGCTGGGTGTGATCGTCATTCGATTTCTCCTCGAAAACAAGTTGCTACTTCGACAGGGCTTCGACAACGTGCGAGAGTTCCAATGCTGCCAGCATCAGGAACAAAACGGTCATGATTGCCGCATTGTGGCGGATCAGAGTGCTTTTGGTGGCGCTCAGTGCATCGGTCACCTTCGCCGAGGGCACGGCAGCCAATGCTGACAGCACGATCAAAGCGATGGACGCCCCTACCGCGAACAGGACGGAGTACGCGATCACTGATACCCAGCCGAGGTGCCCGCCACCGATGATCGAACCTGCCTTGAGTTCGAGCGGCAGGTTCTTCGCGTTGGGTACGGTCAACAACAGTCCCAGGACCGCGGCTTTGGCCGGTTGCATCGAGTCGATCTGCGCCAGCCACGACGGCATCGCCGGCTCGGCATCGTCTTTCGGACGGCTACGCCAACTCGAGTATGCGAGCGCCAGAAAACCGACAGTGAACACGACGGCGAACACCGTCTGGACGGTATGCGCGCTGCCGCTGGACTTCGATTCCACTCCGGTGGTCGAAAGTGCCGTCGCTGCTGTGATCGCTGTCGCGGCCAGCACGATGCTCGCGGTGTACGCGAATGCATTTGCCTTCGCCCGAGTGGACAGCAGGATCGCGATGATCGCAACCAGAGGAATCGGGCTGATGACGACGCCGGTGGCGAGTGGGATGAGCTGCGCAGTAATCGATTCCATTTCTGCGACCGTACAAGCGGCCAATCCGGCCATTGGCGAAACGTTCGGCCTCCACGACATCGCCACTCACGGTGTCACAGAAGCACGGCTGTGAGGACCACCCGGTCTTCCTCTTCGACAAGTTCGAGGGACGTTACCGTACCGGCGAGCGATTCAAGCCCGATCCCTGAGTCCCGTGCCACCGGCAGCCGACCCGGCGAACTGATCCGCACTACTACCGCCCGAGCATCGGCGAGTGTCACCTCGAGGAAGACGGGCCCTCCTGCACCGTGTTTCACGGCGTTGGTCAGTCCCTCCGACAGGATCTCCACCACGCTGTCGAGCCGAGCGGAGCCGGAACCGATCACCGCCCAGACTTCGTCGTCGACGTGACTGACGACCGGAATTGCGTAGCGCCACACCGTGACAAGATCATCGATACGCTTTCGGGCATCGGAGTCAGCCGACTGATCGGATGACGCAGACAGGTCGCTTTCCAAGCCGTCGAGAATGTGGGCAATGGTTGCCGCAACATCGACTGGGCGACCGGCAACGGCGTCCGAAGACCATGCGGCCGCTACGAGTTCGCCCTGCACCGACGAGTGCAACAACCTGGCCAGTCCACGTCGGGTGTGCATGAGCTCGGCATGGATACGAGCTGCATCGAGCGCTTGCCGGCTCAGGGCACTGCGGAGTTGACGCTCCTCGTCCTGACGCTGCGTATCCGCAGCCCTGATCAGGCAGACGGACAGCGCAACCAACGGGTAGACGGCCATCGACGAGAGATAGAAAGTCGGGGTACGGCCGAACACCGTCAGGAGCAGCCACGTCGCGGTACTGCTGATCAGCGCACTCGAGCAGTACACCGCAGAAAGAGTCGCGATCCGTCTCAGAGGGCCGTCTCCGCTGCTGACAACTCGGCGAGCGCACGCATTGCCACCGACGAAGAGCCAGAAACCGACGCCGAGCTGGACCGCCGTGAACGTCACGCCGTAAGTCGTGAGCAGGTAGACGGTCACCAGTGCCGTGTACGCGAACACCGGTACGTACAGTGGCGCCGGTTCAACGCTGCGTACGACGCCGATCAGTCGATCTCTCGCCGTCAGCCGCACAGTCGGCGTCGGTGATTCGATCGGGGGAATCTCCCGGAACAGTCGATGACTCATCGGGCGAACCACGTCGTCGGAGATTCGCTTCAAGAGCGCTGCTCCTCGTACTCCCTCGAGTTCCGTTTCAGCAACCGCGTGCATGACTGTCTCGATACTGCGCTCGAGCTCTCGCCGACACTGCGCACGGGTTTGGTCGAGGCGGAATCGATCCCGGGTCTGCTGGAGTTGGACGGCGGCCCCGGCAACCTTCAAACTCCGTTGCAGCGCGAGGCGGTCACGGAGAGCGCCTACCAGTACGGCGGTCAACGACAAGAAGACAACGCTGCACACGACGTTGAGTCCCACCCGGACGAGCATCGGTCTGGGGTCGACGGGGAGTTCGAGCGAGCGGGTGATCGCGTCGAGGACGAACGGGCGGATCGCGCCGATCATTGCGAACAGGGCCAGGGCTGCGAGCTGCGATCGGTGTGCTGCAAGAACAGCCCTCGCCATCAGCAGCATCACCCCGACAACGCAGTGGGTCGCGAAGGCGCCGACTGCCATCACGCCTACTTCGCGCACCCCGGTACACAGGTAGTAGTTGGCCATCACGGTCACCGCGAACGGCAGCGTCAGAATCCAGGACCACTTGGTGACGATGTTCCGATCACCGAGACGAAGCCACCACTCGCGCGGGTTCACACCGAGTCGGTCACTTCGGGCACACCGAAATGGCGGATGAAGATACTCGCAGCAAGCACTCGCGGATTGGTGGACGAATCGTGCGTCAATCCCAGGCTCTCGAGAGTGCGCGCGATGAGCTTCTCCACACCTCGGATCGAGGACCCACGATGCGCTGCGATTGCGCTGTTCGACCACCCGAGCGAGATGTAACGCAGAAGATCGAGCTGTGATCTGGTGAGGCTCGACAAGGCGGAGTCCGGATCACTCCCGAGCGTCGGTGGCTCGGTTTCCGTCAACGCGGCCTCCACTACGCCGATCAACTGATCCGCCGACTGGACAGCCGCCTTGTCCACGAACAGCGATTTCGGCGGCACACCCGCAGAACCTGGCGCTGTCGATGCGTTGGGGTAGTTCGTCAGGAACACGATCGCGCAATGCGGGGCCTTCACGGTGACGATGTTTGCGAGATCGACGCCGTTCGGCCGTACGCCAAGGTCGATGTCGGTGACCAAGAGGTCAGGATCGAATCCGTCGAACTCCGTGAGCGCTTCGACCGCCGATCCGGCCGTATGGACCACGAACCCGGCGTGTGTGAGCGTGTCACCGACGAGCGCACGCATCAGCGGTTGGTCTTCCACCACCAACACCCGTCGCACCCACTGGCTGGTCTCCATGACCAGAGATTAACCGTTGGGAGAGTGCGTATTCGACCGAGCAGGTGGTGACGGATTCCGAGTAACACGGCAGTTATCAACCAGGCGGGTTCCAAGCATTTCGCCCGATATGTCCCAAGCGTCGGAGCCCAGGGTGTTCCGAGTACACACCCCTTCGACCATCAGGACGGGCCATGACCGCACCGATCACCCCGAAGAACACCGCAGTACGACGAGCCACTCTGCTGGCAGTATGCGTGAGCACCGCAATGCTCATGCTCGACATCGCCGTCGTCAACACCGCCCTGCCGTCGATCGCATCCGATCTCGATACCGGAGTCAGCGCCCTGCAATGGGTGATCGACGCGTACACGCTGGCATTGGCGACGGTGGTTCTCAGCGCCGGATCGTGGGCAGACCGACGGGGTCGACGCCATGTTTTCATCATCGGCATTCTGTGGTTCACCACGGCATCTCTGTTCTGCGCTCTGGCGCCGAACATCTGGGTGCTCGACCTCGCGCGGGCCGCTCAGGGTATCGGCGGTGCCGTACTCTTCGCCTGCTCACTTGCCTTGCTGGCGGACGTGTTCGAGAAGGGTCCCCAGCGCGCGACTGCTCTGGCTGCATACGGCGCCACGATCGGGGGCGCGTTTGCCGTCGGCCCACTGGTGGGCGGGTTGCTCACCGAGTTGTTGGATTGGCGCGCAATCTTTTTGATCAACGTTCCGATCGGGTTGATCACACTGGCGATGACGGTGCGGTGGGTTCCCGAGTCACGCGATCCTCGACCTCGCCGCGCGGACGTGCCCGGGCAGATTCTGGTGTCCACCGGCCTGGCAGCTCTGGTGTTCGGTTTGTTACGCGGTAACGAGGATGGGTGGTTCGAGCCGCAGCCGATGATCGCCGCGGTGATCGCCGCGGCCGCCATGATCGGTTTCTCCCTGCACGAGCTTCGTACCACCGAGCCCATGCTGCCCCCGCATCTGCTCGCCAATCGGGCCTTCGCCGGAGCTCAGGTCGCAGCGTTCTCGATCTCCGCCTCCATGTTCGCGGTGTTCGTCTACACGACCATCTACCTGCAGAACGTGCTGCATCTGTCTCCCGTGGACGCCGGCCTGCTGTATCTACCGGCGACGATAGCGATGTTCGTCGTCGCGGGCGCCACCGCGAAATTGGACGGGCGCATCCCCGTCTCGGTCTCGTTGACGTGCTCGCTTCTACTCGTCTCGGTGGGGCTGGTCATGATGACCGTCGTCGACGTGACCAGTTCGCCGTACGCGATACTTCCCGGATTTGTTGTCGCGTGCGTGGGGGCCGGGGTGTTCAACCCCGTCATGAGTGGGTTGGTTCTGGGCGAAAGCACTTCGAACCATTCCGGATTGGCCGCAGGGATCAACGACGCGTTCCGGCAGACCGGCATCGCAGTCGGGGTTGCCGTGCTCGGCGCCTTCCTTCCGGCGCAGTCGATGCTGCCCGGCGGACCACCGGACGACTTTGTCGGTGGACTTCGGTTGGCACTGTTTGTCGCAGCCTTCATCGCAGCTCTCGGTGCGTTGGTCTGTGCGGCGACGCTGCGCACTACCGGCGTCAACCAGACTCTTTCCGAGGAATCCGAGCAGATGTTGACGAGAACTAGTTGACCGTTTTGTCCTGCATGTATGAATTTCGCTCCTTAGAATCGAACCGTCCTGCGTCCGCAGGTACGAGGGGAAACGGATGATCTATCGACTGCTCGGGCCGTTGGAGGTCGCACGGGGTCCGGCGACGAGCGACGTGATCGATCTGGGCCCTCGAAAACAACGAACGGTCCTTGCCGTTCTACTGCTCAACCGTGGTCGCGTCGTCTCCACCGACCGGCTGATCGATGCTCTCTGGCACGACGACGCACCGGCGAGTGCGATGGCAAGCATCCAGGCGTATATCTCCAACCTGCGCCGAGCGCTACGCGTCGAAACCGGTACGGCGTCACCGATAGTGCGTCAATCGCCTGGCTATGTCCTCGAGGTCGCTCCGGCAGACGTCGATCTGTCGGTGTTTCTCGACGACGCCGAAACGGCGCGACAACACGCTGAGAACGAACGGTGGCAGGAGGCTTTGACGACCGCTGACCGTGCCCTCGCCTCGGTCCGGGGGCAGCTTCTGGACGACCTGAACGACGCGCACTGGGTGGAGGTGGAAGCCGCAGCCTTCGAGGAAGTGCGGACCGAGTGCCGGGAGACCCGGATAACGGCGCTTCTGGCTCTGGGGCGCCTGGCACCCGCGCTGGTCGAAGCTGCTCAACTCTGTGGCGAGTACCCGTTCCGCGACCGGACCTGCTGGCTGCGAATGGTTGCCCTGCATCGGGCGGGCAGGTCACCGGAAGCCTTGGAACAGTTTCGATTACACGCGTCTCGGCTCGACGCCGAGCTGGGACTGGAGCCCGGCGGGGAGCTGACAGCATTGCAAGGCGCGATCCTGCGCCACGAACCCGGCCTGGCCGCCTGGCCGCGCACTCCGGGATGGACGGGGGCCGAACAAGTGTCGGTCCCGGCTTCTCCCCCAGCCGTAGCAGCGATGCCCGAGACGGATTCCTCACGCTTGTTCGTCGGGCGCGACGCTCAGACGATTGTCGCCGACAAGATGCTCGACGACGTTCGCCGTGGCTCACCTCGCTGGTTGATCTTGACCGGCCCCGCCGGCATCGGCAAGACACGATTCGCCGAGGAGTGTTCGTCGAGAACAACGTCCATTCGAGGAGCCACCGTCTGGGCACGTTGCCCGGAGGACGACGGAACGCCGCCGTGGTGGCCGATCCGCCGACTGGTTCGGGAACTCGGAGCCGACGCCGATTTCGTACTGACGCCGCCGACGGACATCGATCCGGACGAAGCGAGATTTGCCGTCTACGAACGGGTTCGCACCACCATCGAAGCTGCGGCGAAAGATGCACTGTTGACCGTCGTCATCGACGACATTCAATGGGCCGATCCCACGTCCCTTCGTTGCCTGACCTACCTGGTCGGCGCAATGACCAGTGCCAGAGTCTGGTTCGTGTCGACGCTCCGAGACTTGGAAGTCGGGCCGGCAGTGCGCAAGTTCGAAGAAGCCGTACTCCACGGCGAAGGAAACCGAACCATGATTGTGCCGGCGCTCGCGCAGGGCGAGGTTGCAACACTCGCAAGGTGCGTCTCCGGGGACACGCTCGACGACGCGGAGGCGCGAACCCTGGCGGAACGAACCGGCGGCAACCCGCTGTTCGTCTCGGAGTACGCCAGGCTTCCCCGGAACGAGCGACTGGGCGACGGCATCCCCGTCGCCGTTCGATCTGTCCTCGGTCGACGCCTTGCCGCAGTCGAACCGGCAGTGTTGCAAGATCTTCGGGTTGCCGCAGTTATCGGCGACGCCATCGAGGTGTACACACTGGCCGCAGCCACCCGTCTCGATGTCGACACTCTCGCCGACCATCTCGACGCGGCTGCTGATGAACGAATCATCGTCGCGGACTCGACAAACGGCGGTTACGTCTTTGCTCACGGCCTTCTCCGAGACGAAGTCCTCGAAGCGATACCCACGCTTCGTCGCCAGCGGATACATGCCCGAGTTGCCGAAGTGCTCGAAAATTCCTCCGATCCGGACCGGCTGAGCCGCCGCGCGCAACATCTGATGTCGGCACTTCCCCTGGTCGATCCACTCGTCGTTCTGGAGGCATGCACGGCTGCAGCTCAGGATGCGACCGATCGGTGGAGTTCGGAGACCGCGGCCGAGTGGTGGGAGGCAGCTGTCCGCGCGTTCGACTTACTTCCGGTGTCCCAGCAATCCGCTGACGATCGGGACGACCTGCTGGTGGCCAGAGTCGAGGCCCTCGCCCGCGCAGGTCGAGGGCAGACAGTTCTCGACGTCGTCAATGCCGGTCTCCTCGAGGCTGTTCGGGAGGGGCGAACCTCCGCCGTCGGACGACTGGCAGGCGCATTACTTCGGGCTGCCGGTGCGTGGCCGTGGGTTTCCTACGGTACCGATCCGGGACCACTGCTCGAACGGCTCGCGGCGGTCGAGCCCTTGGTCGAGAACGACAGGTCAGCTCACGCACGGGTTCTTGCTGCGCTGGCGGTGGGAAGTTGCTACCACCCCGAAGCCGAGATCCCGAATCGATGGAGCGCCCGTGCTCTCGACATCGCCCGCGAACTCGACGATTCGGATGTGATCGCGGACGCGCTGCTCGGACGGATTCTGCTTTTCTCCGGAGTCGCGGTGCACAGCGCGGAGTCCATGCGCCTACTGCGCGAGCTTTTCGAACTGCCGCACCAACAATCGCGTGTCGACAGCGTCGTCGCACACGCCGTCGCGAGCATGACGGAGATGAATCTGGCCAATGTCGATGCTGCCGTCAAACACGTCAGGCAGGGGATCATCGGCTGCGAGCTACTGAGACTCCCGGTGGTTCGGGTCCAATTACGTTGGATGGAAGCAACTCTCGCCGAATGGTACGGAGACTTCGCGCAAGCCCGCCGGCAGTACGAGACGGCCAGGCAGATCCATCTGCAAACGGAGTTGTACACGGCTGGCAGCGCAGATCTGGCGTTCAACACTCTGGAGTGGGAGCGAGGTGCGTTGGCAGAATCTGATCCCGGTGTCGTGGAACCTGATTCGTGGAACATCGCCATCGACGCCGCCCGAGGCGAGCGCGACGCCACTTCCGAAGGCATCAAGAAGTGGCTGATCAATCGCGGGCCACAGACGTGGACGACATTGGGACACCAGACACTACTTGCACGCGTCGTGGCTGATCTGGAACTGGTCGAATACGCCGACACCTTCATCGGCCTTCTCTCGCCACACACCGGCTGCATCGCAACGGTAGGCCATGTCGGTGAACTGGGCTCGGTTGCCGAAGCCTCCGCGCGTCTGCACGCGCTTCTCGGTCACGTCGAGCAGGCATCGACTCTCCTGGATCAGGCCGAGAAGATCGCAACTGGCTCCGGCGGAGCACCAACACTGCTGCGCTGTCGACTGCTTCGGGCGCAGCTCCGAGAGCCGTCCGCCGAACGTGAACGGGAGCTGACGGAAGTGGCGGCCGAATCGGAGACACTCGGCATGCGGGGCGTAGCTGAACGAGCGCGATCGACATGGCCCTGAACTGCGAGAATGCGCTTGGATAAAACTTGGATCCGCTCGGGATACATACGTCAAGAACCACCCAAGCCTGTTCGGACATCCTTCCCTTGACCGAAAGACGGATGAGGAAAGGAAGACCATGAACCTTCAGACCCCCACGCTCGACGCCGCGGTCGAATCACTGCGCGCAGAGGTGACCGGCTCCGTTTCCCTGCCTGGCGAAACGGGATACGAGTTGGCGAATCCGTGGAATGCAGCGGTTCCCGTCGCGCCTGGCGCTGTGGTGGCAGTCGAGAGCGCGCAAGACATTGTCGCAACGGTGCGATTTGCGGCGAAGTTGGGTCTGCGCGTCGGTGTTCAGCGCACCGGCCACGGCGCGGTCCCTCTCGGCAGTGACGTTCTCCTCGTCCACACCGGCAGGCTCACGGAGTGCGTCGTCGACCCCGAAAACCGCACTGCCCGAATCGGCGCGGGCTTGATCTGGCAGGACGTCATCGACGCTGCCGCACCCCACGGCTTGGCGCCACTGGCAGGTTCTTCACCCACGGTCGGAGTCGCTGGCTTCCTCACCGGCGCCGGCATCGGCCCGATGGTGCGCACGTACGGGCTCTCGTCGGATCACGTTCGTTCGTTCGACATCGTCACCGGCAGTGGCGAACTCATTCATGTCACCCCCGACGAACATGCCGAATTGTTCTGGGGGCTACGCGGCGGCAAGGCCACACTGGGCATTGTCACAGCCATCGAGATCGACCTACTACCTGTCACCCACTTCTACGGCGGTGCACTCTATTTCGACGGCGCAGATGCAAGCGCGGTCGCGCACGCCTGGCTGGACTGGGGCGCCGACCTGCCTGAGCACAGCTCGACCTCTCTTGCCTTTCTGCAACTTCCACCCCTTCCACAGGTTCCGCCGCCGCTGGCCGGCAGGCTCACCGTCGCGGTCAGATTCGCAAGTCTTGCCGAGGAATCCGATGCCAAGTCACTGATCGACCGAATCCGTTCAATCGCAACACCCTTGATCGACGCAGTCGGTGTGCTGCCTCATGCCGCCCTCGGGGCAGTGCACGCCGATCCCGTCGACCCGATGCCGACGCACGAATCCACGGCATTGACCAACGAGCTGTCACACGAGGCCGTCGACGCACTGCTCGCCGCTGCCGGCCCCGGATCCGGTTCACCCCAAACCGTCGTCGAATTACGTCTCCTCGGGGGCGCCCTCGCACGGGAACCTGAGCACCGCAGCGCCTTCTGCCATCGTGACGCTGCCTTCTCGCTGTTCACCGTCGGAGTTCTTGCCCCACCGATGGTCGACGCGGTAGTCCCGCACGCCGAGACTCTCGGACGAACGATGGCGCCATGGACGAACGGGCATGCACTGCCCAACTTCGCGCCGAGCGTCGACCCGGAGAAGATCGCCCGCACCTACGACGAGGACACCGCTCACTGGCTGAGCGCTTTGGCGGACACGCATGATCCACAGGGAGTTCTGGCCGTCGGTCAGGTCATGCGCCGGATCTCCTGAACTTCGCCAACTCTCGCAACCGGACCAGATCCCAGGCGTGCCGGGGGCGACGGATACCCGGTCGATCTCGGGGGACTCTGACCCTCAGCGCCTGCGGACTGACCGTGCATCTGACCGGAGTTGGCATCACCAGCGCCTCGCCGTCGACGCCGACCGGAATCTCGTCGGTGTCGGCGTCGACGATCACCTCGAATCCGGTGCCCTGAGCCAGACCGTGTTGATGCGCCCTATGGAGCAACCCGATGGCCTGACGGGCACTGCTGACGGAGATCGCGACGATTCCGAGAGTGCCCCGGTCCAATCGCGGCCGATGACCGAGCCCCGCCAGGTCGTTCATCTCGTACGGGCCGTTGCTGACCAGCACAGCCTGTGGACCCACCGCGGACACGCTCGGGGAGCGCGCGGTCAGCACCGCTCCGGCACGTCCGGCGAGGAGATCCGGGAGCATCTGCAAGAAGGTGCTGGTCTTGGCATCGCGGTACTCCGGACTCTGGACTACCTCGGCGTACGCCCCGAACGATGCGTTGTTGACGAAAGTTCGACCGCCGACGTTTCCCAGATCCACCGTGACCTCGACGCCGTCGACGAGCGCGTCGAGGCACCGTGACGGATCCTCGAGATCGAGCCCCAGATCCGCGGCGAAGTGGTTGCGCGTTCCCGCACTGACGACGAGGAAGGGCAGGTCGTTTTCGGCCGCGACAGCAGCAACCAGTGCCTGCGTTCCGTCGCCACCGGCAACACCGAGTAGGTCGGCGCCGTCCGCGACCGCCTGCCTGGCCAAGGCCGTCACGTCGATCTTCTCGGGCCCCTCGAGCAGTGCGACCGTGGCCCCCCGTTCCTCGGCCTTGCGTTTCAAGTCGAACTTCTCGACCTTGCCACCGCCGGAGTTCGGGTTCATCACGAAGAACGGTTTGACGGGCGGCGGTGCAGTTCGCTCGACAACCGGCAATTCCTTCTCCTCCCCCTCCAAGGCGGTGCGAGCGAAGATACCGGCTACGACGAACAACCCGATCGCAAGGAGCACCACCCACAGGAGGCGTTCTCGGACCAGGAAGGTGAGCACCACGATCGGCGTCAGAACCGCCACGGCCAACGAGAGCCAGCGGAGGAATCCGCGGGTGGTCAGAAACCAGTACACGGCTACGACGCACACGACCACCCCACCAATCCCCAGGATCAGCATGGTCAAGGTTTTCAGTCCGGCGAAGATCAGGAGCACCGCGACTGCAAGAACCAGGGCCGCGAAGGCTGCGCGCGCCAACCAACTCTGTTTCGACGAGGGCCGATCCGTGTGGGCAGAGGTCGTCATCGAGCCACCTCCCCGCGATTGTCATTTCGGCCGGTACTTCGACGCTATCCCTTCAACGCAGGCCAGTCACCTACCGGCAAGAATCTCGCGATCGCGCACTGCTACTTTATGACGACACCTCGTCATAAAAAGGAGTAGCCGTGACAACACCGACGTCCGAAGCGTGGGAATCCGCCGAAGGAACCCTGACCGGCATTCGGAAAGCCGGACTCCACGGACTACGTTGGACGGCCTGGTTGGCCGGCGCGACAGGTCTCGCACAGTTGGTGTCGATCGGGCTGAACTTCACCGACACTGTCAGCGGAATCGTTCCGGCCACGTACCCGCCTGTAGATGTGGCGTGCAGCGTCGTCGCGCTCGTTCTTCTGGTCGGCCTGCTTGTCGGCCGCCCCAACGGTCCCGCGATGTTGTCGAGTCTCGCCCTCCTCATGGCCATGCTGATGGCGCCCACCCTTCACAAACATGCACCCGAGTCGCTCTGGCTGGCGGCGGCACACTCCGTCTCGGTCGTCGCCGTCATCACGCTGTCCGTGATGACTTCGCGGTTCTCCAGTGCCGAGTTGGATCGGTCGTGACACCGGATTCACCCCTCTCGCTTGCAGCCGAGGAATGGATCACTGATCTCACTACCGCGGAGATGGAGCGATTGCGCAAACGCACGACGCTCACACTCGCCGAAGAACAAGAGGTCTGCCGATCCGTACGCTCGATCGCGCAGCAGATGATGCTCGCACCCGTATCGATGTGGCAAGGTGATCCGCGCCTTGTTGCGGACCTGTTCGACCTCCCCGTGACCGTGAATCAGACCCAGGAGGATCGACCATGCCGAAGTTGACCGGTGGTGCGACAACCGCAGAGCACAAAATCGCCACCCGAGAAGCCATGTTGGACGCATTCATTCGCGAACTTCACGAGCAGGGCTGGCAAAACGTGAAGCTGCAGACGGTGGCCCAGGCGGCCGGCGTCTCGCGGACAGCGGTGTACAACTACTTCCCCGACAAATCCGCGTTACTGCTCGCCTGGTCCACCCGCGAGATGGACAGATTCCTACTCCTGGCCGAGCGTGAACTCGCGGACCGCGAGAATCCTGTGGACCGACTCGAAATCCTCGTCAAACTGACACTCGTCGAGTTCTCACTGCAACGATTCACAGGAATCGCGTTGGTCGAATTGTTGTCAGCGCAGGATCGCGAAATTTTCCTCGAACATATTGTCCCGCTGTCGGTTCTGGTCGAACAGCTCGTTCAGGAAGGTGTCGACGCCGGTGTCTTTGTCGATTCCGATGCTGCCGCATCCGCGCAACTCATCCTCGCCTGCGTGGAAAGCCGACGCCCGATGCTCATGGCCGGCGACCGAGTGGACGCCGTCGTAGCGACCACCGTCCCGTTCATCATGCGCGCGTTGGGCGTTGCGTGGCCGACTTCCCTCGCGGCCGAACCCTCCGATCGCTCTGCTCACGATCGGTAGGATCGCAGGTATGCATTTCGACCTCCCGCCCATCGATCAGCAAGCCGAGCGATTGATCGAACTCGGTGTTCACGAGATGGCCGGACTTTCTGCGGCGATGTCAGGGAGGCCGCAACCGGGCACGGTGATGTCGGACTACTCACCGTGCACGAAAAACTGGCTCCGGCTTCAGTTCTGACTCCGTTGCTCGAGCTCGGGAACAAGCGCGGATTCATAGTCGTCGACATGGCGGACGTCGATCTGTTCACCCCCACCGAGCAGTCAACGCTGCCCGAAAGCCCATTACATCTGCTCAGTGGAGTCGACCGCGGGGATCACCTGGCCAACTGGAGTCCGGACGAAGCATTGCCCGCAATCGTCGACGCAGACCGTACGCCGCTGACGCTTACCGAAGGCATCCACTGGCTGTTGCAGCGCCCCGACATTCTCGAACGCGGAAAGTGTTTCATGACCATCGGCTCCCGACTGCGCAAACCTGACGGATCCTTCGACACCAGAACTCCCGCCGTGTGGATCAGCAACGGAACCGGTCGCGACGGCAAAGACAACCGCAACGCCCCGAAAGTCGGGTGGTGCTGGTGGGGTAACCGCCACACGTGGTTGGGGTTCGCATCGGCGAGCGACCGGGTACCGCTCCCGAACTAGAGCACGGTTGCGCGGTCGAATCGGTACCGATCCTTCCACGGCATCTCGGCCTCGAGCATTGCAGCGGCAGAAAGTAATTCCGCGTCGCAACCCCATTTCGCCGAGATCATCACGCCGAGTGGAACGCCGTCTTCCGTCCAACCGAGTGGCAGACTGATCGACGGGAAACCGGTTGCATTGGCGACGACGGTGTTTCCGGTGAAAGCGACCATGTCGATCAGTTCGGTCGCGGGATCTTCGTCGTTGCGCAACTCCCCGATCGCAAGCGGCGGCTTCGTCACAGTCGGAGTGACAACAAGGTCGGCGTCGGCGTAGTCGAGACTCCATCGCCGCGCCCAGGCCTGAACAATACCGATTGCCGCGGCCAGCTCACCCGAAGACACCTGGTTTGCTTGAACTCGCAAGTGCTGCACTATCGGACGCAGAAGGTGTTCGTACTCCTCCGGGATCGGCTTGGTTCCCGCCAAAGACGAGAACATCTTGACGAAAGCATCGATGAAAATGTCATCGCGAGCCTGCGGTCGCTCGAACACGTTGTGGCCCAGACCCTCCAGCACAGACCCAACCTTCGATACAGCAGCCGAGAGCTGCGCATCCACGGCTCCGCCGGAGACCGATCCGTGAGCAAGAGCGACGGTCAAGGGGCGAGCCCGAACTCCCCCAGCCTGTACGACGAACTCTTCGAACGACTTCGGCCGAGGCGGGTGGATAGTTCCGGCGCCGGGTCGCGTCGCCAGAACGTCCAGCAGCGCAGCGGTATCGCGAACTGTCCGGGCGATCGGCCCCTTGCTCGCAAATCCGAAGTTGTCATGCCCCGCCACGCCCATCGTGATCAAACCGCGGCTCGGCTTGAGGCCAACGACTCCGCACGTACTTGCCGGCGAACGCAACGAACCGGCGGTGTCACTTCCCTGTGCAAACGGCACCAGACCAGCGCCGACGGCGGCAGCAGCGCCGCCACTGCTGCCGGCGGCACTCCGCGTGCGATCGAACGGACTGCGAGCAGGCGGAGCGACTTCCGGCTCGGTGTAACAGGCTGCCCCGAACTCGGGCACCGTCGTCTTCCCGATGTCGATCAACCCACCTTCTCGGATCGCCTCGACGATCTCGTCGTCAGCGTCCGGCACGAAGTCGCGAAAGAGCGCCGATCCGAAGGTCGTGCGAATGCCGCGCGTTGCGTCGAGGTCTTTGATTGCCGTCGGAACGCCGAACAGACGCGGAAGGGGCCCGGTGTCCCGCTCGTCCAACCTGCGCTGCGCTTGTTCGGCGAGGGCGACTGCGTGCTCCCCGGCGATCGTCGTGAAGGCGCCGACGTCATCGGCAGTGGTCGCACGGTCGACGAAGTACCTGGTGACTTCGGGAATCGAGACCTGTTTGGCGGCGATAACACCGGCAAGTTCGACGGCGGACAGTTGATGGAGATCGGTCATCGGGCAGCGCTCCTTGGAGGTCGATGGACACTTGTAATTTCGATACGCGTATCGCTATTGTTGTCAGCATGGTATCCGAATCCACCAGCTCTGCAAGGGCTGGTCGACCAAAAGCATTGAGTCACAGACAGATTCTTGATGCCGCGGCAGAGATCGCCGATACGGACGGCCTGGATGCGGTGTCATTTCGAGTGCTCGCCGAACGACTCGGCATATCGCCGATGTCCGTCCACCGCACAACCGGCGGCATCGACGCCTTGAGGCGAGATCTGATCTCGACTCTCGTAGGCGAAGCCGTCTCGTCGATCGACTGGCCGACCGACTGGCGCGGGGTTGCCCGCACGTTCGCCTACGGCCTCCACGACCTCCTGATGCGCCATCCCCTGGTCCTGGAAGCCCATCGGCAGGCATCACTGGAAGCACCCGGGGCCGACGATACCGCCCACCGAGTCGTGAGCGCCCTTTCCTTGGCAGGCCTCGAGGACGAGCAGGCCACGTACGCATACGGCGCGCTGCATGATTTCGTCACCGGACACGTCGCAATTCAATTGGGACGCGGCGCTTTCGACAGCGCACCTGCCGATCGACGCGAGGCATCGGTGTTCGCACTTCATCACGATCCCACCCGAAGGTTCGAGTTCGGAGTCGCCCTCATCCTGGACGGTGTGGCGTCGATCGCGCAGCAAGGAACCACATCATGACGAGCAGCGTGACCACAACCGAAATTCGCGACGCGTCGGGGCGTCGTATCGCATTCTGCGAGTACGGCGATCCGACTGGCCACCCGGTAGTCGTGGCCCACGGATCACCTGGCAGCCGATACGAAGGGCTCTCACTCCACAACGCGTCTTCGACGGCAGGCATACGGCTGATAGTCCCCGATCGACCCGGCTTCGGACGCACGGATCCGTACACGGACAAGGGATTTCATTCCTGGGACGACGACTTCGTCACCCTGGTCGATCACCTCGAGTTGGGCTCGGCCACACTGATGGGTTTCTCCGGAGGCGGCGGTTACGCGCTCGCAGTCGCTGCAGCCGTTCCCGAACGAGTCTCGAAACTGGTGCTGGCGTGCGCCATGATCCCCGGGGCACCGCGAGATACTTTGCGACGCAGAATAAAACTGGTATCTGCGTTGTACTTTGCCGCCACCTGGGCTCCCCGTGTGGCCGGCGCAATGCTCGCAGGAACCGGAGTGTTCTCCAAGCTACGCAGCGACTCAGTCTCGATCTGGCCGGCCGCCGATCAGGCCGTCATGACCGACGAGGTACATCGCCCCGCTCTCCAATTGGACTCGTCCGAAGGGATCGCACAGGGCGGATCCGCAGGGGTTGTCGACTTGGCTCGGTATCGCCACGAGATACCTGGACTCTTCCAATCGATCTCGGTACCAACGGTTTTCCTACACGGAACCGACGACGGAAACGTACCCATCGAAGTCGCCCGCTGGGCACACTCGTTGATTCCCGACTCTCGCTTCGAAGAGATCAACGGAGGCGGCCATCTGTTCGTCGTCGCCGACCCCACTCCACTCCTTCGCGCCCTCGCCTAATTCCCTCTTGACTCGAACGCGTGTTCGAGTACCCTTTGGGGAGGGGATCGGGGGATTCAATGAGTGTCTTGTTGTCGGATGTGGTGTCGGGTTCTGCGGTGGGGTTACGCGGACGGTTGTGGCAGTTGTCTGCTGCAGAGTTGCGCGCTGCTGCGGTGTCGGCGAGTGCGGAGATTCTGCGCCTCGAAGCTGTGCGTGTGGCGGTGGTGGACGAGTTGTCGTTGCGCCCGGATGATCAGGTGATTGCCAGTCGCGGTGTGGGGTCCTGGTTGGCGGCCAACACGATGCTGCAGGTTCGGGACGGGAAGAAGATCGCCGCGTTAGGTGCAGCTTTGCGGCCGTTTCCGGCGGTGGCTGCTCGGTTCGATGGCGGGGATTGCTCGTTCGATCATGCCGTGTTGATCGTGGCGTTCTGCGAATCACCACCGAAAGGCATGCCGGAGGAAGCACTACCGAAGTGCATCGATCTGTTGTTGGCTGCTGCGTCGGGGGTGGAAGCGACGACCACGAAGGTGCGGAACGTGATCGCGACCTTGGAGCGGTTGTTCGAGTCCGATGAGATTCCACCCGCCGAAGACGTCGACCGGAATGAGCTGCGGATCGCGTCGACATTGAATGGTCGAGTGGTGGTGCGCGGGGATTTCGACGCCCTCACCGGGGAAATGTTGCTGTCGGCGTTGTCGAATCTGACGATGCCGACCCCGGCACCGGATGGAACCCCGGATTCTAGGTCGGCGGCGAAACGCACGGCGGACGGGTTCAGCGAACTGATCCGCCGCTATCTGGACTGTGCCAAGACCGGAACCGATGGTGGCCAGCGCCCGCACGTGAACGTGCACATCAACGCGCGTGATCTCGCTGAGCATCGGGATTGCGCCGCCGCGCCCTCCGATGGTGAAGAGTCTCCGTCTGATCTTGATGTCGGGCACATGCCGTGGCTCGGACCACTGTCGGTGTCGCAGAGCAGGCTTCTCGGCTGCGACTGTTTCCTGTCGACCGTTCTGCTCGACGGTCACGGGGCGCCGCTCGATGCGAAACCAGGGAAGAGGTTGGTCACCGCCGAACAACGGACTGCGTTGATTGCCCGAGACAGAGGCTGTGCGTTCCCGGGTTGCACATGTGTACCGGCGTGGACCGATGCGCACCATATCCGGCACTGGGCCAACGGCGGCCCGACGGTGATGAACAACCTGGTCCTGCTGTGCCGTTCGCACCACCGGTTGATGCACCGGAAATCAGGGTTCGTCGGGAAGTGGGCGATTCGGATCGGTGTCGACAACAAACCGTGGTTCATCCCGCCACCCTCGATCGACCCCGGACAGCAACCCAGGCCGGCGAACACCACCTTCAAAACCTGAGAGGTCAAACCTCTTTGGCGACAACAGAACACGGACCAGCGCCGCATCGAGGAGACCTCGATGCGGCGCCAAAAGACATGCTCAGCCCAAGTCGGCGACAATCCGCTCGGCGAGAGGCCGTGACGACGCCGGATTCTGACCGGTGTAGAGCTTGCGGTCCACCACGACATAAGGCGACCACGCCTCGGCCTTCGAGAATTTGCCGCCCAATTCGCGTAGGCGAGTTTCGAGCAGCCACGGAGCCTTGTCCGCCAGACCAGCCTGCGTCTCCTCTTCGTTGGTGAACGCGGTCAGCTGATAGCCGTCGAACAGCCAGCTTCCATCGGGTCTCTGGGCCGGCAGGAGTGCCGCCGGCGCGTGACAGACCGCCGAGACCACCTTGTCCGCGTCCAAGAAGTTCACGAGAAGCTCACCGAAGGATGCCGACACCGCAAGATCCTCCATCGGTCCATGTCCACCCGGTACAAAGACCACGTCGTAATCGGCAGCATCGGCGTTCTCCAAAATCTCCGGCGAATCGAGCACCGGCTGCAGATCGGCGATGTACTTGCGCATACGGTCGGCGCCTTCTTGCCCGCCGTTCACCTCGGGCGCCAGGCTTCCCTCGTCCACAACGGGAGCTTTACCGCCAGGCGTCGCGATCACGATCTCGTAGCCGGCGTCGACGAAAACGCGATGCGCCTCGACCAGTTCTTCCGCCCAGTACCCGGTCGGGTGGGGTGTTCCGTCCTTCAGCGTCCAGTGATCTGCAGAAGTCACCGCAAACAACAGCTTTGTCATCGCGCAACCTTTCGTCGGTAAAAGGAACCCATTGGTGACAAGACACCATCTTCAAGGCCCGATCAATGAAATAACGTCCAGCCAGTGCAACACGCTGCCCTTGTGAGAATTCCTCACCACCGCAGAATCACGTCACCCGTCAGGTCCCGATCGGCTTGCCGAACAGGCCTGCGACGAGTTCACCGACCGCATCCACCCAGACTGGCCAGGTCCTCTGATCAAGCGCCATGGATCCAGCGTCGAAGGTGCTGCATCCCTGCCGAGCAGGCACACCAGCGAACCGATCGCGAAGCCACAGTAGAGCACTCGGCAAAGCGACGACTTCCATGCTGACATGCTCACTGAAGTGGTCTCTGGTGTAAACGACACTCGCAGAAGGATCTTGGCAATAGGTATCGACAAGTTTGTTCACCGGGCCAACAGGCACCAACCAGTCGGGATTCGACTGATAGATGTACATCGGCACGTCAGGAACAGACTTACCCATGGCAGCTCGGGAGAGCGCAGCTCTCACCGTGGGGTGTTGGACCGGATCTCCCGGGACATCGAGGAAGCCCTTGATGTTGAGGAAGGGCACTGCAGCCGACGTCCAGAGCATGCACAGGTTGTCCTTGGCAGCGAAAAGCGCTCGGCCGGCAGGGTTTATGTGCTGATCGATGAAACCTGCAAGTTCAGGATCTTCTCGGCTCACTCCGATTACACCGGCAGCGACGATCCCGGCCCCGAGAGCGTTGTTGGCATTGTCGAGCAAAGCGCCGAGATCCGCGGCAACACCACCTTCGGCGACTCCGACGATATTCAGTTCCGGCGCGTACGCCTGCCGTATTTCAGCTGCGTGACCGGTAGGAATCGATCCACCCGAGTAGCCGAGCAGCCCTACGCGAGTTGACCGCCCTTGCAGCTCCATGGGTTCGAAGTTCTCAGCAGCACGAATACCGTCGAGCGTGATCCGGGCCGCGACGGGGCCGGAGGCGAAGGAAGAATTGGGTCCCTGATGATCGGGCACCGACAATGCCCAACCCTGCGCCAGTGCCGCCTGCACTTCGAGGAATTGAGCCCCACCGGTCGCAGCGCCCGTCACCAGCCACGGCAACGCGCCTTGCTGCATGACATACGAAGGTGCGCAGTAGTTTCCGAGTGAATCCTCTGCCATCTGAAAGGACAGCAGCGGGCGCGGGCCTCCATCGCGAGTGTCGCCACGCGGCTTGATCACTGTGGTGACAGCAGGAATTGCCTCGCCCGCAGCATTATTGGATCGATACGAGATCTGCCACGCATCCACGTTGGTCGGAATCAGGTTGAGAGTACCGAGATTCACCGCACGAGCGGCGATGATCTCACCCGGTTGCTTGGATTCGACGACCTCGACAGGCGGTTCATAGAAGGCCTGGTCCAGTTCAGGCAAAGGCGGTGCAACCGCAGGCGGCAGGGCAGGCTGGACCTGAATTTGGGCGGGAACACCTTCGTCCGGTGCCGCTGAGGCAGGTGCCGAAAGTCCGATCTGCCCGATTACTGCAATCACGGCAATTGCGAGGCCCCCGCATTGTCGGTCAGTTGTCCAGCGTCGTCCCATACCAATTCCTCCCCGGAAAAGCACAGATTGCCTTGTGTTGCCGCAGTTCTCATCACGAGCACACAAGTTAGATGCGAGTGTCTAACACATTGAGGACGAGAGTAGAGCGTTGTGGGCCGGATTACAATCCCCTGGTGTTCGTGACCTATTCGTCGGTGCGAAGGGGCGCGTCGTCGATCAACGCATTCAAGAGCACCGTCATCAGATCGACCAGTACCGACACGGGAGGACGAGGCTCTGCAGTGCTCCACTGGTGCACCAGCGCGGTAAGCGCGCCGATGAAGGCGGTGGACGCCCACCGGTAACCACCCGGCGGTTCGTAATCTTCGCCCACGATCCCTTTGATGATCGACTCGAAAAATGTTGCCCAGACCGAACGTTGGTCCACACGATGCTTTTCCACCCGGGGACTGACACCTACGACGTCGATGAAGACAACGTGTGCGCGTCGTGGGTCACTTCCGACCGACTCGACGAAGGCGGCCATGGCCGTCGCTGCCTTGTCACGGAGATTGACCGAAGGCTCTGCATCGAGTGCGTCGACCATTGCAATTCTGGCGTCGAGTTGGATCTGGTCGTACAGCGCGAGGAGTAGATCCTCGCGACTACCGAACTCGTCGTAGAACTGCCTTCTGGCCAGACTCGCGGACGCGCAGATATCCGCCACCGAACTTCCGGCATACCCCTGGTCTGCAAACACGCTGAGAGCAGCATTCAAAAAGAGAGAACGGCGTTCGGCCTTGCGAGCCGCGACCGACCTTCCGCCGTAATTTCTGTCTGTTTCAGCGATTGCCACGTCTGCCAGAGTATGCGGCATCGCGCCGCACACAAAACGCACCTGACCTGCTGCGAAGTTCCTTCACCACCACTACCGGCGCATCGGCGCTGCAGCACGATCAGGCCAATACGAAGGCCACGGCAAAAAGTGTCCAGGCGGCAGCGAGAACCGTTGACGCCGCAGTAACTGCCCCGGTCACGGCAGGTCGAGTGCTGCGGTTGCGCGCGGCGATGATCCCGACCGTCATCAAAGTCAACGCCACCAGGAACGACAAAACCACGATTTTCACCAGCAAACCCTTCGACGACGGTCAACAGAACCGGAGACCATTTAGATAGTACACAAATAAATCGTGCATTAATTAAACTCAAAGTCCGTCAGGGGACTCTTGACAGAATTCAAGAGCGCCTGTCAGGCTGGTCCTGACGAAAGGAGAACTTCTCATGGAAGACCTGATCGAACGCGCCCTGACTGCGAAGATCGAGACCGCCGCGATCACCACGGTCAACGCCGCGATCACCGAGGCCGGCACTCAGGCAGACAAGATTGTCGGAACAGATCCTTTACCTGGTAGCCCTGAGTGGGAGGCAGAGAAGGACACCGACATCCCGGCGCAGCGTCAGATGGCGTGGCAGTTGGCCTGTTTCCGGATTCAGCTCGCCGCGGGTATCGATTCGACGGCAAGCGTCATGAGCCTGCGTAGATTCGGCGCAACATGGTCAACCATCGGCCGCGCAGCGGGAATGACCCGTCAGTCCGCGCATGAACGGTGGGGTCGACGTGTATCGGACATGCTCGATCCCTACGGAGTCGGGATGCCGCCCATGGTGCCGAATGATGATCCGACTCAGCCCTGACTAACAATCGCGTGACTAACAATCGCGTGACTACCGATCCGGCAGCAGCGCATCGGCTTTCGCGACCAGCACAGCGCGCTCACGCTCGTTCCCGGCCAGCCGAGCCGCTTCGAGGAGTTCGGTTCTAGCCTCCTCGGATCGGCCGAGCTGACTGAGCAACTCCCCCCGAACGCTGGGAAGCAGGTGGTAGTCGGCCAGTTCACCTGAAGCGACAAGCTTGTCGACGAATTCGAGCGCAGGGCCAGGACCGTATGCCATGGATACCGCCGCCGCATGATTGAGGTCGACCACGGGCGATGGCGCCAGTTGCGCCAGAGCCTCGTAGAGGATGACTATCTTCTTCCAATCGGTGTCTTCGAAAGTTGCTGCTCGCGCATGACATTCGGCAATCGCCGCCTGCAAGCAATACGGGCCTCGTCCACGCCCGACGGCGTCAGCTCGTTCCAGCGCGGCAAGCCCACGTGAGATCTGTAGGCGATCCCACCTCGTCCGATCCTGGTCAGCCAGCAGGATGGGTTCACCGGTCGAGGTTGTCCGAGCGCCGAATCTCGAGGCTGTCAGCTCCATCAAAGCGACAAGGCCGTGTACCTCGGACTCCCTGGGGACCAATTCGGCGAGTATTCGCGCGAGCCGCAGAGCCTCAGCACTGAGCTCCGCCCGCATCCACTCGTCCCCGGAACTGGCTGCATAGCCTTCGTTGAACACCAGGTACAGCACTCCGAGGACCGCGCTCAATCTGCTCGAAAACTCTTCTCGCCCTGGAACTTCGAAAACCGCTTTCGAGGCGGTCAGCGCCTTCTTCGCGCGGACTATCCGCTGCTGCACCGTCGCCGTCGGCGTGAGGAACGCTTTCGCAATCTCTTCCGTGGTCAAACCGCCCACCACCCGAAGCGTCAACGCCACCTGCGCTTTTCGATTCAACACGGGATGGCAGGCGATGAACATCAGGCGAAGGACATCGTCGTCGATGCGGTCCGGATCCCAGCTGACGTCGTCGAAATGTGAAGCGTCGTTCTCGAGTTCACGCGCAAAGTGGGCGTAGCGCTCGTCCAACCTCTCACGTCGTCGCCACCCGTCGATCGCTCGTCGTGTCGCCACAGATGTCAGCCAGGCAGCGGGGTTTCTCGGAACCCCCGTCGCGGGCCACTGCTCGACGGCTTCGAGCAGAGCCTGCGCGGCCAGATCCTCGGCGAGATCAAGATCTCCGACGGTGCGAGTCAACGTGGCGACAATCTTCGCGGATTCGATACGCCAGACCGCGTCGACAGCCTTTCTCGTTTCTTCTCGCACCGCCTCGTCGGTCATGGTTCAGCCTGCGACCGGACGATCGGTACCGAGCTCTTCACGCCAGCCTGCCTCTTTCTGGATGTACTCGTTGTCCTGATCGAAGTCCGACATCTCGCTCACGCGGCGTACCTCGAGCTTGCTTCCGGGCCCGAGCGGGCAGCGCTTCGCCCATTCCAAGGCTTCGTCTTTGGTCGACGTCTGAATGATCCAGAATCCCGAGAACAACTCCTTCGTCTCCCCGTACGGGCCGTCGGAGACCAGCGGAGGATCGGACTCGAAATCGACGATGAATCCCTCCTCCATCGCCAGTCCCTCACCGGCCAGCAAGACACCTGCCTTGATCAGGGACTCGTTGTACTGCCCCATCGCCGCGATGATCTCGTCGAAGTCCATGTCCTTGGATGCTTCGATGGCCTCATCGCTGGAACGCATGATCAGCATGTACTTCATGAGAATCTCCTTCGTTCGTGGACCGCTCTGTTCGGTCCCTCTGCTTACACGTCGAACGGCGCACTCACCGATCGACAAACTTCCGAAACAATTTTTCCGAGGACATAACCGCCAGTCGCGATTCGCTGCCCACGGTATCGGCGGACGGGCCGTCGGGCCGGTCAGAAGTCGAGAAATCCCGGCACAACTTCACGAACGAGCCCGGTCGCGTCAGTGCTCCCGTAGAAATACACCGACCCGTAACCGAATAGGTACTCCTCTACGAAATCGGGGTGGGACTCGGCAACCACCGGCCACCCCTCTTCGTTGATCTGGAACAGGAAGCTGTGTCCATCCGCCTCAACGGCATCGGCGTAGGACGGTTCGTTCTGAATGAGCACCGGTTGCGGAGCTATCAACACCAACGGCATCACCTCGTCGTCCGAGGGAATCCTGATCAACGCCGCACTGCCAAGGCCCGCATGGCTGCCCGCCGATTCCGCACTTCGTGACGACGGCAAGTGCAGGACTGCCCTAACCCCGATGTCCGGGTATTCGAGGTCGTCGTCGCCGATGGAGAAACCTCGACGGATGAAGATCGAAAGCTCTCGCACGCCGAGCCACGGCGCCGTGTGTGCCTCGAGCGTCAGAAGGTACTCGTGCGAATGCAGAATCGCCTGACCAGCGAAAACCTGCGGAGGTCGTCCACCAATCCGTGCCCCACTATTCGAATCGCTCGAACCCACCCCGAGATGTACCCTGTCCACCGGCGTCATCCTAGGGAGATCCGACGGGTGTCGGAGGGAGACTCTCCGATTTCCTACAAGCCGCTGGTGACGTAGGCCACATTCAGGCTCGATGATGGGTGCATGACAACATTCCCGACTCTCGACCCCGAACTCGCCGCGGCACTCACCATGCTCCCGAGGGTGGACTTCGCGGACCTCCCCAACGCACGGGCCACCTACGACGCTCTGGTCGGCACCATGTTGGCCGACCTGTCATTCGACGGAGTCACGCTTCGTGAACTGTCGGCACCCGGCCTGGACGGCGATCCGGAGGTCACGATTCGTTTCTTCACCCCGGACAACACTGCCGGCCCTGTCCCCGTTCTGCTCTGGATCCATGGCGGCGGATTCGCAATCGGCACCGCAGAATCCAGCGATCCATTTTGCGTCGAGGTGGCGCGGGAACTCGGATTCGCCGTTGCGAACGTGGAGTACCGCCTCGCCCCCGAAACCCCCTTCCCCGGCCCCGTCGACGACTGCTACGCCGCACTCCTCTACATCCACGCCCATGCCGAGGAGCTGGGGGTCGATCCACGCCGCATCGCAGTGGGAGGGCAGAGCGCAGGCGGTGGACTGGCCGCAGGCACTGTCCTCAAAGCCCGTGACGAGGGCGTTGTGCCCGTGGCCTTCCAATTCCTCGAAATCCCTGAACTCGACGACCGCCTGGCGACGGTCTCGATGACGAACTTCGTCGACACCCCCTTGTGGCACCGCCCTAACGCCATCCTGTCGTGGAAGTACTATCTCGGCGAGTCGTATTCCGGTCCCGAAGATCCTGACGTGTCCATTTACGCTGCGCCGTCCCGGGCTACCGACCTCACCGGCCTGCCGCCGACCTACCTGTCCACCATGGAACTCGACCCGCTCCGCGACGAAGGAATCGAATACGCCCTTCGGCTGCTGCAAGCGGGAGTCAGCGTCGAATTGCACTCCTTCCCCGGAACCTTTCACGGGTCGGCACTGGTCGCGACCGCCGCGGTCAGCGAAAGAGGTGCCGCCGAAGCCCTCACTGCGCTCAGGAGAGGGTTGCGTTCGCTCTCGCCGGTCTCGTAGCGTTGCGAGATGCAAGGACTGATGTACCGGCTTGCCGAGCTCGATGCAGACTCGGCAGGCCTGGTACGTGTCATCGATTACTTCGACGCCCTCGTGCGGCACGGCTCCGACACCGCGTCTTTGCTTCGTGCGAGCGCGCAGTTGGCGGACTGCGTCGTGGGTATCGAGATCGTCGAGCGCGGCAGAAGCAAGAAGAATTTGCGCCGTTGCGATCCGCGCGGCCGCTGGTCACCCGATCCTCAGCTCCCACCGAGCATGACCAGAAACATTGCCGTAGACGACGAGGTTCTCGGAACGGTATGGATCGAACGACCCGGGGCCAGCTTGCCACTCGACGAAATGCTCGTCGACCGGATGGCCCTGACCGCAGCGATAATTCTGCAACCGCGACGCCTGCCTACCGAAGCCGAGCACACTCGAAATCTGTTGTTCCCGATGGATGAACTCGCGGTGCTCACCTCCTGCGCCGGTCTCGGTATCGAACCCCAAACCCCAGTCCGTGTAATGGCAACCAAGGCAGTCTCAGGCACGGCCGAAGGTGCTGCACACCTTGTCATTTCGCCAGATTGCACACCTGGCAAAGCCGTTGGGATAGACGCTGACGGCGAGTATCTGAATCTCGTGACGGGTTCGTTCGCACCGACACCCGAGCTGTCCGTGGCCGCACTGTCGTCATCCGTACGCGCCGGAATATCTTTGACTGCTTCCGCTTCCGAAGTGAATACAATACTCGGCACTGCACGATTCGCTCGCGCACAGGCGTCGGCAACAACACCGATCGTGAACGCCGACGATCTCGGCGCCCTCAACCTCTTGGCGCCGGGACCACACATCGATCACTCGCGAATACCGGATCTGGTTCGTGCCGAAGAGATCGGCGACACCAAACAGGGGTTAGAACTACTCGAAACCTTGAGGTCATACCTGCAGTTCGGAACCTTGAGGGCCGCAGCCGATTCCATGCATCTTCACCACAGCAGCGTCGCGCACCGATTGGCGAAACTGTCCCAGCACGTCGGATTCCACGTCGATTCCATCGAGAACCGAGCACGCGCAACGGCCATGATGCTGGTCCTCGATGGCGGATAGGACCCACCGCGCATCACAGGTCCTACGCAGTGGTTGACGATCTTTCGCGTTCAGCGAGCGCAACAAACGGCGCAAGCGCCGGATTCGGATTATCCGGCCGGTAGGTCACTGCCACGTCGAGAGTTGGTTGCTCACCGGCGATCTCACATAGATGGACACCCGGGATGCGGAGCATCCGCGCTCTGCCCTGGGGGATCGGCGCAATACCCACCCCGTCCGAGACGGCATGCAGCACCTGCTCGTCGTCGGCCTCGAATCGAACGATGCTGGGCGCCCCGTTTGGCCAAAGTTGTTCGAGCGTACGCAAATACATCCCCGGGGCGTTGGCCTCCGGCCAGAACACAACGGGGACATCCACCAGATCTCCGAGTTCGAGCGTCGCTCGACCACCGAACGGATGATCCACGGGCACAGCGACCAGGATAGGTTCGGTGTCGAGGACGATCAGGGGAAGTTCTCGATCGTCTTCATCGAGCGGCGGGCGAACAACCGCGATGTCGACGGCTCCGGTTCGGACGAGGTCGACAGTCTGCGCCGAAGTGCCACGATGAACGACAACTTCGACGCCCGGGTAGAGCCTTCGATAGGTGCTGACCAGATCCGCGACTGCGCCGCCCGCCCACGAACGGGTGTACGCGATGCGCAGTTCTCCGTCCACACCGCGCGCGGCCAACCGAATTCGTTCGACAGCCCGGTCCGCACACCCGATCAAAAAGCGCGCCTCTCGTACCGCCACCTTGCCGGCTTCCGTGAAGGTGAACTGCGGACCCCGACGATCCACCAGCGGAACTCCGAGTTCGCGCTCGAGAACCTTGATCTGTTGACTGAGGGCCGATTGCGCGACGTGGACGTTCGCAGCGGCTCGAGTGAAGCTCCCATGATCCGACAGAGCGATCAGATAACGGGCACGCTGCAGGTTCATACGGCGATTATAAGAAAAACAGATGGTGGTGTCACTACTTGGTCTTGGACACGGCATCACCTGAGGTCGGAGGATCGAGTTCACGTTGATCCACCGTCTGTCTCCCGAAAATTGTCACCCGAACGATCACAAGGTTGCACATGAACCCCCGAGCACTCACTGAACCTGCAACAGACGCGAGGCTTCTCGACGCCCTCGCAGAGATCGTCGGCCACACGCATGTCCTTACCGATCCCGAACTGATCGAGGGCTACACACGTGACTGGACGGGACGTTGGATCGGCGACGCGATCGCGGTCATCCGCCCCGGCAACACTTCCGAAGTGTCTGCGGTTCTTCGAGCATGCTTCGACGCGGGGGTTCCCGTCACACCGCAAGGCGGCAACACCGGACTGGTCGGTGGTGGGATCGCCTCGGCTGGGTCCGTGGTGCTGAGTACCAGGCGTCTGGAAACGATCGAAGCCGTCGACCCCATCGGTCGGACAATCGCAGCCGGCGCCGGCGTGACCGTTGCTCGCGCCGACCTGGCGGCATCGGCACACGGTCTCCGCTTCGGAATCGATTTGGCATCAAAGGAATCCGCGACACTCGGCGGCATCGTCGCAACCAACGCCGGTGGGACGCGCATGGTCCGATACGGAAATACACGCGCACAGATACTCGGTATCGAAGCCGTGCTCGCGGACGGTTCGGTGCTGAGTAGATGGACTCCACTCGTCAAAGACAATGTCGGATACGATATTCCAGGACTTCTTGCCGGCAGCGAGGGAACGCTCGCAGTCATCACCAAGGTCCTGATGAAGCTGGTCACCCCGGCGACCGACACCCAGGTCGTGCTCGCGGGTGTACGCGACGTCGATCAAGCGCTTCATTTGTGTAATCGCGTGCGTCAGAGCGGATTGACCGTCGAAGCCGCCGAGATCATGACCGACGACGGCATCTCCCTCGTCTGCGCACACACCGATGCCCGTCGCCCGTTCGGCACCCCTTCACCGATGTACACACTCATCGAGGTGTCATCACCGCGCGAGACGGAAGAGTCACTCCTCGAAGTACTCTCCGACTCTGCCGACCTCATCGAGGACGCGACGGTCGAGCCTGGGCCGGCTCGAAAACTGTGGACTCTGCGGGAAAGCCATACCGAAAGCATCAGCGCGTCGTCGACGACGCCGGTAGTCAAGCTCGACATCTCCGTCCCCTTGTCCGTGATGGGAATGTTCATCGACAACCTCCGAGAAAGCCTGGCACAACGATTCCCCCTCGTGCGGCCAATCCTGTTCGGGCACTTCGCCGACGGAAACATTCATGTGAACCTTCTGGATGCCGAGCCGAGGGTCGCACACGAACTGACCGATATGGTGTTCCGACTCGTCGCCGCCCACCATGGAAGCATCAGCGCCGAGCACGGGATAGGCCGCGCGAAGTCGCCGTGGATATCGCTGGGGCGCACTGAAACCGACATTGCCGCAATGCAGTTGATCAAATCGTCCTGGGATCCCCGTGGAATCCTCAATCCTGGAATACTGTTGCCGGAAAAAGTCGGGTAAGCAAAAGGGGTCTCATGCAGGATCTTTACGTCGTCACTCATCCTCATGCCGAACACACAGCGCAGGACGTAGTCGGCGGTTGGCACAATTCGGTTCTCACCCCCGCTGGTCGGCGCGATGCAGGTTTGATCGCCGAAGCACTGAAACGACGACGCACCGGAACTTCGCGCGCGGTCCGCATCACCTCGTCCGACCTCGAACGGTGCACCGAGACATCCACGATCATCGCCCGGACACTCGATGCTCCGGCGACAACGGATTCACGATTGCGCGAAATCAGCTTTGGCGAAGCCGAAGGACGCCCGAACTCGTGGCTGGCCCAGCGGCAGGTCCCGGCCCCTGACAACAACCGCCTCGATCACCGTGGCCCCGTTGCCGGTGCCGAGACCCGCCGCGACATCGCATCAAGGGTTCACGAGTGCATGTGCGAACTGATGGACGATCTCGATCACGATCACATCGTCGTAACCCACGGCTTTGCACACACATTCGTCGTCTCCGCCTGGCTACAGATTCCCGTCGAAGCCGCAGGATTTGCGACCTTCGCGACCACCCCGGGTGCAATCACACATCTCCGACACGACGACTACTGGCGCAACCGAACCCTCGTGCAACTAGCTGATACGACGCACCTGGACTGTGGCACGATGGCCTGATGCGCCATGTCTCCGACGACGAACGCCGTGCTCGCATAGGAGTACGTCATGCGCTGGAGCCAATGTTTCACGTCGATTCGCCGGAAGCTGCCACGCGGGCGATGACGGTACTGCACGCCACCGAGTCAGCGACGGTCTATCTGTCTTGCCGGGCGAGGGTTCGGTCCGTGGACGCCGCCGACGTCGACCGCGCCCTGTACGACCAACGCAGTCTCGTGAAGCAATTGGCAATGCGCCGCACACTCTTCACCTTTCCCCGCGACTTGCTGCCGGCCGCGTGGTCGAGTGCGTCCGCCCGCGTCGCGAACACCGAGCGGGCACGAATGGCCAAGGATGTCGTCAAGGCCGGACTCGCCGTCGACGGCAACGACTGGCTCGATCGCGCACGGACGGAAGTGCTGAAGTTGCTCACCGATAGGCCTGAAGGGCTTTCAGCGGTAGAGATTCGTCAGGCCGTGCCGATGACAGACGTCAAGGTCGAGGGTTCGGCAGGTGAAATCTGGTCGGCACCCAGGGTTCTCACGCATCTCGGGGCGACCGCAGACATCATGCGCGGCACCAACACCGCCCGCTTCCCCGTCTCACGCCCACTGTGGACTCTCACTCGACACTGGCTCGACGACGCCCCCGTCGATCTCGAATCTGCAGACGGCTATCGAGAAATAGTCCGCCGTTGGCTCTACACCTTCGGACCGGGCACGGAAGACGACATCGTCTGGTGGCTGGGCTCGACGAAGACGGTCGTCCGGGCCGCCCTCGCCGAACTCGACGCCGTTGCAGTCTCACTCGACGGAGGCGACACCGGCTGGTTGCTACCGGATGACGTCGCCACGGTGCCTGATCCAGGTCCTTGGGTGGCACTCCTACCGGTGCTCGACCCGACGATCATGGGGTGGAAGAACCGTGACTTCTACCTCGGCCCGCACCGCAACCAACTCTTCGACACCCGCGGTAATGCCGGCACCACCGCTTGGGTCGACGGTCGCGTCGTAGGGTTCTGGATCCAAGACGAAACCGGTGTGGTGCACGTCCGATTGCTCGAGACCGTGTCAGCGTCTGCGCGACGTTCTCTCGATGCCGAGGCGGCGCGCCTCACCGAGTGGCTGGGCGGCGTCAGAATCGGCACGGGGTACGTCTCACGGGCTATGAAGCAGGCGGCTGAAATTGCTGGAGCCACGCCTTGACGATGTGACCAGAACACTGTTCTAGCTGTTCTTTCTGCTAACGCCATCCATGCGCGGCAAGGCAACCATCGACAAGTGTACGAAACGTACAGTACACTTCGAACTTCACCGATTGACCGATCTAGGAGGATCCATGGAAGGTCAAGCAGTTCGTGAATACGGTGCGTACATCGATGGAGCGTTCCGAGCCATCGGCACATCCACCTTCGAGGCGCGTGACGCCGCTTCCGGCGCTCTGCTCGCCACACTGTCCCGATGCGGGGCAGAAGAAATCAATGATGCGGTCGAAGCCGCCGGACGGGCATTTCCGGCGTGGGCAGGCCTGACGACCGAAGAACGGTCCGCACAAATCTTGCAGTTTGCCGCACTGGTGGAGGAACGAACTGAAGAGCTTGCCCAACTCGAGTGCATGGACACCGGGCGACACATCAGGGAGATGCGAGAAGACTATCGGGCCGCAGTGTCGCACCTACGATACTTTGCGTCAGTTTCGTTGGCGCACCACGGTTTCGGCCGCGAATTGGCCTCGGGGTATCTGGTTGCGAAACGGGTACCCTTGGGCGTGTGCGGACAGATCATTCCCTGGAACGATCCCGTTGTGATGACGGCATTCAAGATTGCTCCCGCTCTCGCTGCCGGAAACACCGTCGTACTCAAACCTGATGAAAATGCCTGTGTTTCAGTCATGGAACTGGCGAGGATCGCCGCCGAAGTGTTCCCGAAAGGCGTTCTCAATGTTGTACCCGGCCTCGGCGAAGAGGCCGGCGCAGCCCTGATCGGTCATCCGAAAGTCAGCAAACTCGCTTTCACCGGGAGCACCGAAGTCGGCCGGCTGGTGGCACACGCCGCAGCATCCCGACTGATCTCGACCACTCTCGAACTCGGCGGCAAGAGTCCGAGCATCGTCTTTCCTGACATCGACGACGTCGATGCGGTAGTCGCAGACGCGACCTCCGGCGTCCTGATGTGCAACGGTCAATCCTGCTTAGCCGGAACACGTCTGTTTATCCACGAGGATATCTACGACGCCTTCGTGGAAAAACTCGTCGCAGGATTCCGATCATTGCGAGTCGGGCCACCACTTGAGGAGGACACCGAACTGAGTGGATTAATCCACAAGGAACATGCCGATCGTGTGATCTCGATGATCAATTCCGGAATCGAAGAAGGCGCACAAGTACTTACCGGCGGCAACCGAACAGTAGTGCCGGGATTCGAAGCCGGAAACTTCGTCGAACCGACAATTCTGGAGGTCACGAACTCGATGCGAATTGCGCAGGACGAAATCTTCGGGCCTGTTTTGTGCGTCCTCAAGTGGAACAATTACGAGCAAGTGATCACAGAAGCCAACGACACTCCATACGGACTCGCTGCTGGGATCTATACCTCAAACCTGAAGAACGCCATGGAAACCGCGGACCATCTCGATGCGGGCTGCGTCTGGATCAATCAGTACTTCAATCTGGGAGGCGGCGTCCCCTTCGGCGGATTCAAGGAAAGCGGTCTCGGGCGAGAGTTCTGCCTCGAGACGCTCAACGAATACACCCAACTCAAATCCATCACTGTCGCCACGTCGACGCCCACGACAAACCAAGGAAACACACATTGAATATCTCGGGAAATACCATCTTCATTGCCGGCGGAACCTCCGGTATCGGACTCGCACTTGCAGTGGGCCTGCAGAACGAGGGGAACAATGTAATCATCGGTGGGCGGCGATCCGCTCTGCTGCAAGAGATCTCGGACAAGTACTCGGGCATCGGCACTGTCGTCATCGATGTGGACGACCCGAAATCCATTCGAACGGCGTATGAATCCGTAACGGAGGACTTTCCCGATCTGAACGTCCTTGTGACGATGTCGGGAATCATGTACCCGGAGGACCTGAAGAACCCGGACTTCCTCGACGTCGCCGAACGAACGATCACGACGAACCTACTCGGCACTATTCGACTGGTCGGCCAGTTCATTCCGCATCTGTTGACGAAGCCGACCGCCACCATCGCCACTGTGTCATCCGCCGTCGGCTTCGTCCCACTTCCCATCACGCCCACGTACAACGCCACGAAAGCTGCCGTTCATCTCTTCACCGAGAGCATGCGCGTTCAACTCGCCGATACTTCGATCCAGTGCATCGAACTCATCCCACCGGGCGTCCGCACCACACTGATGAACCAGGAGAACTCGGAATCGGCTCTACCCCTTGATGATTACATCGAAGAAACCATTGCTCTACTGAAAGCTGACGACAACGCCACAGAGATTGTGGTCGAAGCGGCCAAGCCACTTCGTCATGCCGAGATCAACGGTGAGTACCAGAACGTGCTGAAAATGCTCAGCTGACAGTGCCGAGTTGACACACATCGCGCAACGCTGGAGAGGGCAGAACCCTCTTCAGCACAAAGGATTTCAGCGAATATCCCCTTTAGACACCGTTCCGGAGTCCACGAACTGCATGATCGATGATCGAGCGCACCGTGTTGTCGTCGATACTCGCGTGCCCCACCAACATCCGGTAGATCAAGGGACCGAAGAAGAGATCGATCGCTTCCTCGATCTCGATGTCGTCGCGGAAGTATCCGGACTCAACGCATCGTCGAATCAGTTCGGCGAAGCCGCGACGACGTTCGTCGAGGAAGAAGGTACGGAAGTATGCAGCCGTCGTCGGGTCGTTGGCACACGCGCCGACAAGTTCGGCAAAGATCGACCCGAGTGGACCTCGGTAGAACCTTCCGATGTCCTCGAGGTAATCGTTCAAATCGTCTTGCGCACTGTCGGTCTCCGGAAACGTCAAGTGCCGGGCCATGAGCACACCGAACGCTTCAGCGGCGATCGCCTGCCGCGACGGCCAGTGCCGATACAGCGTGACTTTGCTGACGCCCGATTGCTCGGAGATCGCATCGATGGTCGCCGCCTTCATTCCCCCGGATTTCAGAAGCGCTTCCGCTGACCGAAGGGCCTTCTCGTGGGCCGCCTCGCTACGTGCACCGCTCGGAGGAGTGAGCAGTCCAGCCTGGGCGCCGGCCGAGTCTCGAAACACGCCGTCATCGGGAGCGCGCTTACCCATGTCCACTCCTTCGTCCTTCAATACCGTGCAGCACAGAACATTTCCCGGAATCGGACAACCCGGAACAGCCCAAGGCAGCAGCTCGTCGCGACAGCTACTAGTCGTATCGTACACATGGCATCCTGAGCAGAATTAGCAAGGCCACTTCAAAGATCTCAATCACATTGCGTCCATGCATGATTCAAACAACCGGCGCAAGCCTCTCGTTTATTACTCAAAAGTAAGATAACGTGTGGTCGTCATCACACCAGCCCGTCAAGTACCGAGAGACATACGAAACCGAAGGGTCGATCGTGGCATCAAAGATTCTCTTTCAGGGAGCGGTGGCGCTGACAGCCATTGCACTCACAGGCATCACAGCACCTACTGTCGCCGCGCAACCGTCGGCGGATTCCTTCTATCAGTACGACGGTTCGGCACCGCTGTCGTCGTATCAGCCTGGGGCCGTGCTCAAAACGAGAACCTTGCCCTATCACGTCGTCAACATTCCTACCCCGTTGCAAGCCGTACAGGTGTTGTACCGGTCGACCGACGCTCTCGGCCGGCCGTCTGCGAATGTCACATCGATTCTTCGACCACCCAATGCCCAGCCGGACAAAGTTGTCTCGTTCCAGTCTGCCTACGATTCGCTGAACCCGGAAGACGGACCGTCACGAGCAATCGCGGGGGACACCCCGATCGGCAGCCTTACCGTCAGCGGGCGCAATGTCGCCTTCGGCGGGACTCTCGCTTCCGGCGAAGCCGTCATGTTCGGTCCTCTACTGGCGCTGGGCTACACCGTCGTCATTCCCGACACCGAGGGCCCGAACGCGGACTTCGCGGCAGGACCCGAATACGGAATGATGACTCTCGACTCCCTCCGTGCCGCTCGCAACACATCCGAGACAGGTATTTCCGACTCAGCCGAGATCGGTCTGATGGGATACTCGGGCGGAGCAATCGCCACCAACTGGGCGTCCATCCTCGCGCCGGACTACGCCCCGGACATCAACGAGGACCTGATCGGCGCCGCCCAGGGTGGTCTGTTGGTCAACCCGGCAAACAACCTCCGGTACGCAAACGGAAGCATCGGTTGGGCAGGCGTTGTCGGGATGGCGGTCGTCGGACTTGCCCGTGCCTACGACATAGATTTCGACCCGTATCTCGGCGATCGCGGACGCGAACTCCTACCTCGGATCGAGGATGCCTCGATCGGGAACGTCATCCTGCAGTACCCGGGGGTGACCTGGCAGGACCTTGCCAAACCAGAGTATGCGAACCCCAACTCGGTGCCCGAGTACGTCGACGTGGCCAACAAGATCAACATGGGCAACGCGCCGATACCCACCATCCCGATGTTCATCGCTCAAGCCGCAAACGGAGCCCTCGAGGGCACCCAGCCAGGTGGACCGGGCGTCGGCCCTGGCGACGGAGTCATGGTTGCCGGGGACGTCCGCTCACTCGCCACTCGCTATTGCGACGCAGGTTTGTCCATCCAGTACGACCAGTACGACACCATCAGTCACGTTCCGGGTGGCGCGCTGTGGCTCCCCGGCGCCATCACCTGGCTCAACGACCGTTTCAACGGAAATCAGTTGCCGAACAACTGCTCGAACATCGCACCGGGCAATTCCCTGGCGCCGGAAGAACACGCGGTGGGCTGACGAATCCAACAGTCGCATCAGATACCGATTGCCAGATCGTCGATGTCTGCGAGCGTGCCGCCGTTTTCGAGGATGCTCGTGTAGTTCCGAAGTCGGTTCTGATCTATCTCGGTAGTGCTGACCCCTCGCTTCCAGTACCCGAAGACAACTACATCGTCCTTCGCCAGGCCGACTGTCTTGCGGAAATGCGCTCGAATGGCTCGCATCTCGTCCCGTTCCCCGGCACCCCACACCGCGTAGTCTCCTGGGTTATCGAGTTCGACGGCGTACCCGGCGAGGCCGTCTTCGACATGGTGCAGCTCGAGGCCGGGGATCACGGGTAGTTCCGCGAAAGCCTCGGCGTCACCGGTGGCGACCCAGCCGACGCCGGTCAGTCCCTCGGGCCACTGAAGCAGAATCGAATAGAGGGCAGGTATCGCGGTGTCGTCGGCGAACAGTGCGACGCGGCGCCCGGCGATCTCGGGAACGAGGAAGTGCGGGCGAGGACCGGTGAGTGAGAACGTGTCACCCACACGCAGGTCGGCGGCCCACCTCATCATCGGGCTGGTGTGGCCGTGCAGCACTACGTCGAAGGTCATCGAACTGCTCGGCGCGTTGCAGGTGCGCACCGTGTAGACGCGAGAGACGTCGCCGTACTGCGGACCGAGCTGGATGCGAAATGCGACGTTGGGCCGCAACCAATTCGGGTCGTCCGCCGACGAAGTCAACTGGACGGCGATGCGCAAGATGCTCTCGGTCGGCCGTTCGACGCGTTCGACGACGGCAACCACGTCGTTGAGACCGCGGTCGTGGTCTTCTCCGCGTGGCGCCTTTGCCGACGCAGACGTTTCAGTTTCTTCAGGTCGAGATGCGGTAGTCATTGATATCTCCTGATCGGTGGTTCAGTTGTGGACGGGTAGCTGACTGACAGGTCTTCGATCACGCGGAACAACAAGTGGCCGTCCGGTTTCCGGGTCTTCGAGAACCAGCGCCTCGAGGTCGAAGACTTCGCGCAGTAACTCAGGGGTGAAGACGTCCGAGGCACTGCCCTGCATGACAATTTTTCCGGACCGCATGGCAACTACGTGCGTGGCATATCTGGCCGCGAGGTTCAGGTCGTGCAGGACCGCGACCAATGTTCGACCGGACTGGTGGAGTTGGGAACAGAGGTCGAGAACCTCGATCTGGTGTGCGATGTCGAGAAAGGTGGTCGGTTCGTCGAGCAACAACACCGGGGTGCGCTGCGCAAGCGTCATGGCGATCCATACCCGCTGACGTTGTCCCCCACTCAGCTCGTCCACCAATTGGTCTGCTGCATATCGCATTCCGACTTCATTCAGGGCCTCGGAGACAACATGCTCGTCTTCGGGTGACCACTGGCGCAGCATGCTCTGATACGGATATCGGCCGCGGGATACGAGGTCTGCGACACTGATCGCTCCAGGAGAGAGCGGGGACTGTGGCAACAGGGCGATTCGCCGGGCGACTTCTTTGGTTCGATAGGACCGAATATCGTTACCGTCGAGCACAACACGACCCGATCGAGGTGCGAGCATTCTGCCGAGCGCACGCAACAAAGTCGACTTGCCACACCCGTTCGGTCCGACGACGACGGTGAACCCTCCATCGGGGATCTCGAGACTCAACTCGTCCACGATGGTTCGATCGGCGTACCGTAGTTCGATCTTCTCGGCGCGCAGCCGCGATGTTGGGGTGGCAGTAGTCATGAATCTCTTTCGTAGCGAGTTTTTTCAGGCCTGACGAGCGAGCAGCCAGATCAGATAGGCACCACCGAGCAGACTGGTGACGAGACCGACCGGAGTGCGGAGACCGACCTCGACCGCTTGCGCGATCAAGTCGGCGCCCGCCAGCAGAACTGCGCCGAGCAGGAAGGAAGTCGCGACAAGAACACCGCTGCGCCGTGCCAACCGTCGTGCGATCTGGGGAGCGGCGAGCGCCACAAATGCGATGGGGCCGGTGGCCGCGGTCGCCGCGCCGGTGAGCGCGACCGCAAGCAGAATGCCGGCAAATCGGTATCGCTCCACGGAGATCCCGAGCGAGGACGCAGCGTCGTCGCCCATCTCCATCATGGTGACGCGCCGGGACACCACGACGAGAGCAGGAACGAGAACACCGACGGCGATCGCAACACTGACCGCGTGTGGCCAACCGCGCCCGGTCAGCGAGCCGGCCGTCCACTGCTGCACAACGGTGGCGTCGTCGATATCCGCACGCACCACCAGGAACGACATCACGGCGCTCAGCATCGCGCCCACGCCGATACCGACCAAGACAAGTCGAAGACCGCCGCTGACGCCGTCTTTGCGTGCCAGCGCGTACACCAGAAGCGCCGTCAGCATGCCGCCGAGAACAGCGGCGCCCGCGGTCTGCAGTACCCCGCCTCCGAAGAAGACGATCTGAACCACGGCTGCAGTCGCAGCGCCGGTGGTGAAACCGATGATGTCCGGCGAGCCGAGAACATTGCGCGAAAGCGTCTGGAAAACCGCGCCGGCCACACCGAGGCTTCCGCCCACGCCGATCGCCGTGATCAGCCGCGGCAGCCTGCGATTCTGGACGGACCGAACCGCCGCTGGGGCGCCTTCGCCGTGCAGGGCACGCAATACTTCACCCAAGGACAGATCCAGGGTTCCATACATCAGCGTGGCAAACGAGAGCGCCGCCAATGCCGCACTGATTGCCACGGCTACGAACAGCACTCGCGGAACTATCCGCCACGAGTACGACCCGATTCGAACCACCCAACCGCGGAACAGCGGTGGAACCGGCTGCGCTGCAATCGCATTCACAGCGACGCCACCCGCCGCGAGCGAACAAGCGCAACAAACAAGGGGCCACCGAGCACCGCCACGGCGATCCCCGTCTGCAGATCTCCCGGCGCTGTGGCAACGCGACCGAGAACGTCGGCCAAGAGCAGAAATGCCGGGGCGACAACGAGCACGCACGGCAGAAGAAATCGCAGATCCGGCCCGACGACGCCGCGCACGATGTGCGGCGCAGCCAGGCCCACGAATCCGAGCGGTCCAGCCGCCGCAGTTGCGGCCCCTGCCAGCAGGATGACTGCGACAGCGGATCCGACCCGTGCGGGTCCGGTGCTGGCACCGAGCCCTTTGGCGACATCCTCGCCGAGCGCGATTGCGTTGAGTGGACGAATCAGCAACAACGACAACACGATACCGACGATGACGAAGGGCAGAACAGTGACGATCACGTCTCCGCCGCGGCCTTGCAACGAACCCACTGCCCAAAATCGGAACTGATTGAATGCGGCCTCGTTGCTTATGAGAACCATGCTGGTGAGAGCCGTGATCGCCGTCGCAACAGCGGCACCGGCAAGCGCCATGCGCGCTGGGGTCGCGGCGCTGCGATGCGCCGACCCCAACATGTACACACCTACCGAGGCAACGGCCGCGCCGGCAAGCGCGAACCACAGATAGCCGCCGACCGAAGTCACCCCCAGACAGGCAATCGCAATGACGACTGCTGCTGATGCTCCGGCGTTCACACCGAGTAGTCCCGGATCGGCTAGAGGGTTGCGGGTGATCGACTGCATCAGCGCGCCGGCCAGTCCGAGCGCGGCCCCGACCACAAGCCCGAGAATTGTTCGAGGCAAACGTGATTCGATCACAATCAGGTGCTCGTTGTTACCGGCGTCGTAGGAAAGAACTGCATCGAGGACAGTGGAGACGGGAATGTTGCGTGAGCCGATGACGAGTCCGCCGACGGATGCCAGCACGATTACAACGATGGAGACGAGGACCAACAACCCCGCACGCGCTGCCGTCCCGGACCGCAGTGGCGCTTCGGTCCGGGACTGCACAGAAACACCCACGCGGTCATCCACCGAACGTGGACACCAGCGACTCGACCGTCTGCTTTGCACTGAAGTAGTCGAGACGGAAGGCTGCCGTTCCCATCGCGTATACCCGATCACCCTTGACCGCAGGTTGATTCGCAAGGAGCGGGTCGGCCGCGAGTTGCTTCTCCACGTCCTTGGGCCCCATCGAGACGGCAAACAGCGTCTGCGCCCCGTCTAGTGCGGCAGACATGTTTTCGGAGCTGACGATCGCGACGCCGGAGGCACCCCGCTTGTCCGGAGCGACAAACTGCTCGGCGGGCTCGGCATAGGTGAAGCCGAGCGAGCCCAGCAGATTGCCCTGCGGGCTGTCGGCTCGGAACGTCCAGACACCGTCGGCACCCATGTAGACCAGTGCCGTCACCGGCTGCTCGGGAAGTTTGATCTTCGCGGCTTGGGTGGTGACCCAGCTGTCGTATTCGTCGACGGTTTTGGCGGCCTCGCTCTCGAGTCCGGTGACAGTCCCGAGCTGATCAGCGAGCTCCTCCCAGGAGCTGGCGCCGTAGTCGAGAAGAACAGTGGGTGCGATGTCGCTCAGCTGTGAGTAGGCATCGAGTGTCGAGTCGCCGCCGTTGGCGGAGCCGATGATCAGATCGGGCTCGAAGGTCTCGATCGCGTCGAGGTCCAGCTCGAGATTTCGGTAGAGCACCGCGACGCCACGATCAGCCGCCACGCCCGACCACTGGGAGAAAAACCCCTGGTCATCGGTCATTCCCGACGGCGTTGTCGCCGCACTCGCGACCACCGGCGCTCCGATCGCAAGCAGCGTGCCGGTCAACGACGGCGAGGTGGACACGATCCGAGTCGGCTTTGCAGTGATCTCGGTACTGCGGCCGCCGTGATCGACGGTGCGCGGCCAGCCCTCGGTGGCCCCGGAGGTTTCCTGGGTGCCCTCGGTTCCGGTGTCACTACCTGACGAATTCGAGCAGCCGGCAAGAGCGAGGGCGACGACCGCGGCGAGTACTGCCGCCGTCGGGCGTAGAGATCTGCGCATGAGTATGTGGCTTTCTGAAGATACGAGAGTGCGCCGCTGCGAACGCAGTCGGCAGAGGTAAAGTTAGCCATACTTAAGTCGCAAGGGTTGTCCAGGAGCGCCAACGTGTTACCACTATCGGGAAGGTCGGACGCAATCGACTTGGGGCCGATCCACGCCTGCCGCACCGAGCCAAGCATCGGCCGCTCACCCCTGTTGTTCTGGGTTCTCGCAGGCAGTGGACGCGTCAGGACCGGATCGACCGTCTACGAGGTGCCGGCAGGCGAGTTGTTGTGGATCCCGGCGGGCGTGCGATATTCGATGGAGACGGACTCGGATTCCGTCGCGTTTCCCATCCTGCTTCCGCCCTCGAACGGCGTCAGCGCCGGGCCGGCTACCGTGACGCGTCTGCGCGTTCCGCCCGGATGGGAAGACAGACTGATCCACGAGTTCGTTCACAACCTGGGCTATCTGCGCGGCGACGCTGCACACCCGTCGTCCTTGTTCGAAATGATTACCCGGGCCGACGACGGGGCCACCTCGCTGCCGCAATTGCCGCAATCACGGGAAGCGTTCGAGATCGCGCACGCCCTGTTGCGAACACCTGGCACCGACGACACCGAGGCACAATTCGCGAAGCGTGCCGGGATCAGCATTCGAACGCTCCAGCGATACTTCGTGGAAGAAACCGGCCTCACCTTCACGCGCTGGCGGCTTCGAGCTCGGATCGCCGCGTCGTTGGAGTACCTGAAGCAGGACCGCGAGATCGGTTGGATTGCAAACGAAGTCGGCTTCGAAACGGGCAGCGGATTCACGCGTGCGTTCCGGTCCCAGATGGGAGAGAGCCCGAGCGACTATCGCCGCCGGGCCCTCTCCGGTCCAACCGATCGCAGCGTGGACACCGACAACGATCAAGCATTGGTCCGCATGCTCGCAGAGACCAGGCAGCCCGGGGAAACAGCGCCGCCGATACCGGCCAATGCGACGTGGCCGCGCGTCAACGGCGCCCACGTCGCCGTGTGGGTCTACCGAGGCCAAGCCCGGGTGGACGTCGCGGACCGCAGCTGGGAACTGCGCACCGGAGAGGCCATGATTCTTCCTGCAGGCGTCCTCAATACCGTCACGGTTCCGACTGGTTCACTGCTTCTGCCGCTCGGCTTCCGTTCCTCGAACGGGTCGACCGTATCTGCCGACGCCCTCGAGACCGTGCAGTTCTCCCCCGCTGACGAGTTGGCATTGCTGCACACTTTCGTCGCCGCATACACGCCCTTGCGCCCGCGCGGCCACGACAGCGCCACGGCATTCGACATCATCGCCACCGGCCCTCTTGCACAACCGGTTTCGAACACCTCGCCCGCCGATTCGATTGCCACACGACTGGCAGCGACGATCGCCGCCCGCCCGGCCGACCCTCGCACTCTGGACGAGTGGGCGCAAGAGTTCGGTACCGACGCGGCCAGGCTGCGCCGGGAGTTCCGTATCGAAACCGGCACCACGTATCCGCAGTGGCGATCGCTTTCACGGATGACCCAGGCACGCACCCAACTCCAACTCGGGGTTGCACCCGGCACGGTGTCGAGGAACCTGGGTTACGCGCACCTGCCCGCATTCAGCCGAGCGTTTCGCACTGCGCACGGGATCTCACCGCAGCGCTTCCAAGCCCAGTCCGTCGAACGCGCCCTCTGGTTACGTTCTGTGCCGCGCGCCGCGGAGCCGAGCGCTCGGGTTCTTCACACCCACTGAACGAGTTGCCACACGATTCCGTTGGCGTCGACGAACTGGCAGTAACGCTCACCCCACGGTTCCGTCTCCGGTTCGGTGACGACGGAGGCACCTTCAGCAGCGATGCGGGCGAACTCGGCGTCGACATCGTCGACCACGAATGCAATGAGCATGCCTTGACCGGCCGGACCTGCGACGAAGTCGGGCTTGAACGTCCCGAGCCCGGTGCGCAGGAAGACCACGTTGACCCCGGCATCCGGATGATTCAGGGAAACGAAGCCGTCATCGGCCATGGCCTCGGTGAAACCGAAATGGGTTTTCGCGAAGTCTGCCGATGCGTCGGTGTCGTCGACGTTCAAGGACAGAGCAGTGCTGGTGATTTTCATCGTGGGCCTCCCATGATCGATAAACCTTATGCAGTGCATACAGTATGCACCGTATAAGGTATACCACCGTTGAGGTATTCCCGATTTCTGGAGACGACTGATGGCGCGCGAACTGATCGACCTGCTCTGGCGCGATCACCCCCTCGCGCCGAAGGGTGGCACCCGCGGCCCGCGAGCGAAGGTCACCACCTCACAGGCGGTCGACGTCGCGATCTCCGTCGCGAATACCGACGGCCTCGACGCCGTGACGGTCCGCCGATTGGCCGCCGAACTCGGAATCTCGGGCATGGCGGTGTACACCCACGTCGGATCCCGCGACGATCTGCTGGTGCTCATGGTCGACGCCGTACACGGACACAGCCCACTCCTGCCGTACGGGAACATGACCTGGCGCCAACGTGTGCGTCGGGTCGCCGAGGAAGAACTTGTCCTCTATACGGAGCATTGGTGGCTCCTGGACATCTCCGATCAGCGCTCCGCGTTGGGTCCGGGAACTATCGCGAAGTACGACCACGAACTTCACGCCTTCGACGGCACGGGACTGACCGACATCGACCGGGACTCCGCCCTGACATTTGTCGCCGACTTCGCACGATCCTCGGCGCAAGCGCGGCGCCCTGACCCTCGAGCAGCCGACATGGCCGAGGTGTGGTCGTCCTGGAACCAGCGTCTGGCTGCTTATCTCGGCGACGACTTCCCGCTGGCGCAGCGAGTCGGAGGGGCGGCCGGCGAGGCCAAGAACTCCCCGTACAGCCCCGAGGCGGCGTGGGAGTTCGGACTGGACCGGGTACTGGACGCCCTGGACGGCCTCATTCACATCGAATGACATTCCTGCAATTCGTGGGAGACAATGTGTCCGTGCAGCGTTTCGGTTGGTCTCGACGGTCCGACGGCAACCCTTCGTTGTTCGAACCGCGAGAGCTGTTGCACGCCTACGAGAATCTTTCGACCCGAGAGGTACGAGATTCCGGCGAGCTTCTCATCGAGATTCCGCTGAGCGACGCGAGCATCGTCGAGATCACCGTTCTTGATCCCTCTGCGGGCTGGATCGACTCCCGCGTGCGAGGACTCTGCAGTTCACTGGACAAGATCGACCGCCGGGCTCAACGCGTACTTCGAGGGGGATTCAGCATCGGCTGGATCGAACTCGAATCGGAGCGCCACGGCGTCATCGACTACTGGGAAAACGGGGTCAACAACGAATACCCCATCTCCATCGTGTGGAACGGAAACTCCTGGGAAGAAGCGGCAAGCACCTAGCCTCGAAATCAGCGGCATATATCCACGAAGACGGGGTAGACGAGTACATACCAGCGGCACATCGACTCAACTCCAGGCGTGGTGGACAATGTTTCTCAGCGACCAGTCAATTCGTCACCACACCCGTCGTTTCGGAGCAGCTCTGTCGCCTTCACACAAGTGGCCTCCGCCCACCGAGACACAGCGCATCGCACGCTGGAGTGAGCGGTCGGAGATGCTCGGCGCGCTGTCGGTACTCCTGTTCTGGGCTTTCGGCTTCGGCATCCTGCTGGGAGTCGGCGCGATTACAACGGGAATCTTCGCGCTCCGACGTCACCCGAAGAAGTCTGGTGGGCATCTGCTCTCGAATGCCCGCCAGCTGCCATGGGATGCAATAGTCGGCCTCTGCACCGGCGTCATCGGTCTTGCCCTGAGCGGTTGGTTCTTTGTAGTGGTCCTACCCAACATGTAACTCGACCTAGAATCCACCGAAGAGATTGCCGCAACGATGGTCGAACACGTTTCGCGGCAACCATTTTCGCACGTGGTGCGGCAGTCCCTTCTTGGTAAGCCCCGAAAGAGCGTGCCGACGACGATTTCACCGGACAAAAGCGCTGGCCGAGCGTCTACACGCCACGATTGCCGTGCCCGCCAGCTGCTCGTCTCGAGGTGGACTCGCCTACAACAAACCCTCGCCCTCGGATATTGCGATCTGCAATTTCGCGATCGAATCATGAAGTCCTTCAGATAGTTCTGCATGCACACCGGCATCGTCGATTTCGTTCCGAACTTCGGAAATAGCTTCACTCCACGAATCGAGCGCGATTGCGCTCACCGCGGCAGTCAACTTACCCCGCTGCTCGTCCCGCGACTTCTGCTCCTGTGAAGCCACTGCCCGATTCATGCGAACTTCGTCAACCCAAGCGGCGATTTGAACAACTATCGGTAACAGGAAGGCGGCAATGTCGGCGCCGTCGCTCAACGACCACGCATTCTGCTCAGAGCTTCGACTGGCCGAGCCCCGATTTGCGCCTTTTCCGGAAGATGCTCCCTTCGGGCCACGCTCGAAGTCGCGCAATCGCTTGATCAACAACGCTCCGACCATGCTGACGTGGGGGGCAAATGCGGTGAGTTGGACCGCAGCAGCGGGTTCATTGTTATCGGCGATCTTCGCCACAAGCCCTTCAAGCTTTCCCCAAGACGGCTGATTTCGCTGGCGCTCCGCCGATTTCCCTACATCCTGACGCAATCGATCCAATTCACGTTGGTGCTTACCGAACCAATCGACAAGAGTGGGCCGCAGGATCGCAACCACTTCCGATTGGTCCAGTACTCCACTTTCTACGACCCTTCGGGTAGCTTCCCCCAACGCACCGCGTAGGTCGTCTCTGGCCGCGGAGTCGACACTTTCGAGTGCGACAAGCGATTGACGACGACGACCTGCTGTGGCGTCGGCCTGAGCAGCAAGCGGGGCACAAGCATCCAGCTGAGTTCTCAACTCAGCGACAATTCTGGCGACTGTTTGGCGCCAGTACCGTCGCTCAGTCGACGCTCTCAGCGCAACAAAGTCAGATGCCGCGACTCTCTTGATCGCCGCGGAGAGAGCATCCATACCGTCCCACTGACGTGAGTCGTCCCAAACCTCGGCATCGACTTCCCTCGCCGATCCTGCCATCTGAGCAAAATCTTGGGCGACAACGAAAATGGGGTACTCGGCCGACAACTCCAATGATTCGGATAGTTCCACTGCCTTTCGAGCCGCCAGTTGCCTGTACCCCTCGAGATCATCATCCGGATCGATCCCCGCTTCATCGAACCTGGAGATGGAGAACCAAAGGCTATCGGACGTCCATCCGCTCCCGACGATCTCACGAAGCACCTGATGTTCACCGGTTGCCAATTGCGTTGTGACGGTGATGATTGCTATATCGGTTAAACCAATTGCCTCGGTTGCACGTTGCGTGTTCATCACGCCCCGAGCATCTTTCGCCCCAATTGCCAGACCCGGCGTGTCCCGCAGAACGACGCCTGTCAGCTCGACACCATTGACGTCGAATGTCTCGTGCCGGGCACTGATCGTCAGCCAATCCGGCACCCTCACTTCACTATCCACCAACAGACGTCGGATAAGCGAGCTCTTGCCAGTGTCGTACGATCCGAAGATCGTAAACACAGGCGCATCGATCGAGTCGAATTGCTGCCATTGTTCGGCATAGTTCTCTGCGAGGGAACCACCGGGCAGGCTGGCCAGCCATTCGTTGACCTTCAGCACATCGATGTCGTTCATTCACCGCTCCGTTCGCATTCGCGCAGATTTTCAACCTGAGACAGTAACCGTTCGACCTTCGAGAGCGTATCCATCAGCGCGCGTTCTTCATCGGCTGCGACTAGTCGCTGACTCTCGAGCAACTTCGCATATTCGGACAAAGAGGCTGCGGAGACACGAAGGACCGGTGTCGGCCCGTTCTCATCTATGCCGTTCAGTAATTGATGCACGAGATCCGCTGCGGCCTCCTCGATGACCCCCGCCGCCTCACGCCTTTGCTCCTCACGAGCATTCGTTGAGAGTTCACCCTTGACCATCGCGTGTGCATCGGCAGCCACTCCGGCTGCGGCCAGGATCGGGGCAACCTTTGCGACCCTGCCGGCGGCTTTCACAGCTCCCCAAGGCTTGAACTTCACCCCGATGCCCTTGCCGATGGCGTAGACCGTGTCGCGATTCGCAATCGCTCTCACGAATGCAGAGCCTCCCTTGGCCGCACCCGCAGCTATGTTCCCCGCATCCACACCAACAAATTCTGATTCGGGATCCTCGGCACGGTGCCTCACCGTCGTAAAGGCCAGCGCATCCATTTCACGCCCGATTGTCGACGCGTGCGTACGGAACCAAGTCTCGATTTCTTGATGAGCTTTGATCATGAACTGATCGATATCCGAGTCGAGGTCGCTATTCGCCCACAACCCGTTCAAGGCGGCGGGAATGTCCTCGACACCCCCACGATCCTGTCCAACCGCGTAAGCCGTGTACCTATTCGCATAGGGCTCGACGACTCGCTGCGCATCTTGCCGAAGCGACTTCTCCAGTAACTCGGAATCCTGCTGGCAGTTTCGAATTGACTGTTCCAGCGAGGTTCGGGCCGTCTCCTCACCCCGCAACTCCGCAACCTTCTGCTCAATTCGATTGCGCCCCTGCAGCAGCATATTCACTGCTGTATCGAGCTGTGCTCCGCTCACACCGGCACTCCCCGATTTTCTCGAGTACGAGTCGAGCATCCGCACGAGGGGTTCGACACCGTCCCAATCGCGGTGCTGCGCGTAATCTTCACGGCTGACGTCCGTACGTGCGCCGATCTCTCCGAACGGATCACCGGAGAGAACGTGAACCTGGTTCGCGTTCACCTCGATCCCACATGAACCCAACGCCGCAATGAGTTCCGCCTTCTTGCGATCCTTCAACAGAAGGAAGTCCTCCGGTGCGGCGGTGGGATCGACGCCCAACTCATCAGATCGATTGATCAGGTAGATCGTTCGAGTACCTTTGGCAACAGTCTCGTGTGTCCCTTCGACAATCCCTCGGAGAAGGGTCATGTCGCCGATGAGCAAGTTGACGTGCAAAACGACGAGTACAAGCGCAGCCTCGCCGGCAGATTTCAACGCCAAGGCGTCGTGTTCGCGATTGCCACTCTGAAACCCTGGCGTATCGAGCAACTGGATATGTCCGAGGTCGTAACGCTCAACCGCGCTTGTCGCCGCACCACCCCGCACACGGAGGTTCGCAGGAACCTGACCGCTCATCTCCACCAACAAACGTTTGATCAGACTGGACTTCCCCGAACTGTAGTCACCCAGCACGACGATGGCTGGCTTGATTGCTACCTGGCTGTGCGAAGCACCTGACATCTGCGCATCAAGGACGGTCGCGTCCTCGATCTCTCGGATCAGTTCGGCGACAGACGAATCAGCGGGTAGGTCCCATGCTTTCAAAAGTGCCTGCTTCAGGTTCGACAGATCCACGTTGTCCCGTTCTACGAAGACCGGAAGTCGTTCCGTCTCAACCGCATTCTTGTCCAGGGATCCGGACTCGAACCAATCTTCACCCAACCAGATTTTACGTCCGGATACGGAGCCCCTCGCATCTGCTCCGGACGCCCCACCCTCGCCCGGCCGCAGCGCCGAATGGTCGGCCAGGACGCGTGCTTGAGCACGTTCCAAAACCGATTTTGCATCTGTCGCCAGCGGAAGCGACTCCGATGCCTGACGGAGGCGAGCTGCCAGATGAGCTGCGTCCTTCCGATCCTTTCGCAACGCAAGTGCTTCGCCCATCAGTTCTGACAGAACGGGCTCTGCCGCTTGCCAAGACACATCTCGTCCATGCTCGCGCAGTTCCTGCTCGATCCGGTCGTAAGTCCGATGAACTGCAGATCTGGATTGCCGCCCGAAATCGAATCTTGCCAAAGCGCCCTGCTTTTCAGTGCTTGCGGCGACCCGTTCGCCGATGTAGCGACCGGCTTGGGATGCGCCACCCAACCCGACTGCAACGGCCGCGCCCGCCCAACCAACAGGATTCCAGACGTTCGCGACGGCTGGAACGAAGATGGCACCCGCCGCACCACCGGCGGCCATCCCGGCGATCTTCATGGACCTGGCCAGGTTCGACTTCATACGACCTGCATGCCCATCCAAGGTCGCCGAATCGGTCGACGATTCGGTGATGTCGGGCGCCTCGTCGACGCTCGCCAGCTTCAGTTCCCTCATCAGGAATGCTGCCTTCGAGTTCCAAACCGTCACAACTGCCGCTTGGATATCGTTCATCGCGAAAACTGTATTACTGAACAATTCGTCGTCGATTGAGTTGCCACTCTCGAAAACAGTGGCTGCCAGTTCGTCTGATTTCACGATAGAAGCTTCACGAAGTCCCGACAGGTGCGATTTGATCAGGTGGCTCATATGTCGATCGAGCGTGCCTTCGGGAGTTGCTGTGAACGTCTGTCCACGCGTGTCTTCCAAAGCGGACAGGAGATCCAGACCATCATCACGGCCGAGATACTTTGCTCGCTCATCGCCGTCTATATACCCCAAGACGTCCAGGAGTTGGTCGATCTGGCGCTCCGCGGCAGCAACTCTTGGTTCTATGCCCGCAATCATTCGCTCGAGCCTGTCGGCCGTCAGGTCAAGCACACCACGGCAGCCCTCACGCAGCGAGGTTTGCCGTAGCTCGGCACCACCCTCGACTATCGACGCAGCGAGTAGTTCTTCCAGCACCCCGAAGTTCGACCAGTGGGTGAGGTATTCCACGCCAAATTGCTCACGATCCGACAGAAAATTCCGTCCCGCAGGGCCTTTGAACGGAGTACTCGCGCGACCGAACAATGCCCGGCGGCTTTGAACTGCAACGATCGGGGCGAATGGAAGATCAATCTTGGCCAACTCTGTTGCGATCGAATCGACATGCTCTCGAACTGCGCGAGACAGCGATTGGCGCGCAGATTGGCTCGCTACCTTGGCGGGGTGTCGCCAGCGGAGGTTGCGAACGTTCAATACCGCCACGGCTGGCTTTCCGTACGCACGCACCCACTGAGAGACTTTCGTGAACTCCGAATCTTGCTGGCTCTGGCTGTCGAAGCACAAGAGAACCACGTCTGCAATCTCGACGGCTCGCCTTGCGGTTTCCTCGAGATCAACCCTCGACTGAGTGCGCCCCCATCCATTTATCCCGGGCGTATCCCATAACCGGCAGCTATTCCATGCGATCTCTGTGACGTCGGTGGTCCAATCGCTTTCACCAGGCGAGACATAGCCACCATCGAGCCCACCGAACGCTGAGAGCAACGTGCTCTTTCCAGCTCCGGTTCTGCCGAAAAATGCAATGTTGAACGTCGATAACATGCGGCGCTGGTCAGCCAAGTGAGTGCGAAGGCTGCGCTCGAACCCGTCTGCGATTTCGGCAAGCTCAGGGCTGAGACCTGCTCCCGATGTGGCCGCGGAATGTGCTCCGGCAGGCAGTGCAAACTGTTTGACCAGAGAGCTGATCAAGGCGTCGAGTTCTTCCAATTCACGATTGCCACTAGCGACGGCTCGTTCCACTGCGTGTTGCAGCGCCACTCCAGCATCAACCATTCCTGGCCCTTTCGCAGGCTGTTCGCTCTATCGGAAAGGCATCCGGAACTCCGAATTGCAGTTCGCTTGGATTCGGTTCGAATGGCTGACGCAATGCGGGAACCGGTGTTCTGCACTGACGGACAATCACTATGACTAACCAACCGCCAACAAACGACGCATTCCTAATTCCGACTGCCACCCAAATCTATTCCGTCTCCCGACGTGAGCATCGGTATTTGGATTGCATCTTAGATGACCCCACCGACAGGATTCCGTCCTTCTCGGTTTGCACTCTCTGAAGTCCAAATGCGACGCGCGATCCGTCCCGACGAACCCTAGGGTTTTTACTGCGATAACTGTTCCCCTTGCAACAAACTCGCGAACAACCTCTCGAGTCAACTAGCAAGACATGTCGACGAGCGTGCTGTGCGACGGCGCACGAAGGTAGCAACAAGCCCTTCTGGGTATGCCTCAACTCCCTGCCCACGTTGCCGCGAGGAGTTCGATTCCTCGGCCAGACCAAAAAGGTTTGAACTGATATCTCCCGAGCTGGTACGAACTGAACATGCAACTACCCGCGGACAGTCATGTTCACAGCGAGTGGTCGTGGGACACCGGTGGACCGCTGTCGCACGCATCCGGACGAATGCAACAGACTTGCGCGCGTGCCGAAGCAATCGGATTGCCGGCGTTGGTGTTCACCGAGCATCTCGACTTCGATGCTCGGTGGCGCACAACCGCCGCAGATCTGATGCCCCATCAACATCACCTGCTGAGCACCGACGGCTATGTCCGCGCACCGATCCTCGACGTCGACGGCTATCTCGACAGCATCGAACGATGCCGACACCGTTTTCCTGAATTGCGGATACTCACCGGCGTCGAGTTCGGACAACCGCACCTGCACGAAGCGCAGGCGTCGCACCTCCTTGATCTCGGTGTCATCGACCGGGTATTGGGTTCCTTGCACACGCTCGAAGTCGGCGACGATCGGAGTGAACCGAACACTCTGTTTCGAAAGTGGAGCGCCGACGAAGTCATGTGGGCATACCTCGATGAGATCCCGCGTATGGTGGCTGGCTCTCGGACCTTCGAGGTGTTCGCCCATATCGACTACGCGGTTCGTGCATGGCCGATCGAAAGTGCCGGACCTTTCGATCCCCGTCGATTCGAAGAGGGATTCCGAAATGCGATGCGCGCCATCGCCGACAGCGACCGGATCCTCGAGATGAACACCCGTCGGCTGTTGCCCTGGATACCCCAATGGTGGGGCGAAGAGGGAGGTAAAGCGGTGACATTCGGCAGCGATGCACATGTGCCCGAAGCTCTGGCAGCCAATTTTCCGGAAGCGACCGCGATGCTCGCGCACTACGGATTCCGTCCGGGTCAACGTCCCGAAGAGTATTGGACCCGCTGATCCGCCTGACTCCCAGACCGATATTTCCGTGAACTCGGGTTGTCGGAGACGGATCAACCCGCAATAGTCGATGTATGGATCGGTACAAAATCACGATGCCCGACGGCTCTTCGACCGAGGAACCTTTCAATTCCGACAAGGAAGCAATCACTTGCGCAGTGGATGCGAACCGAGGAGTCAGCAAGAACCTCGTAGTCGAAAAATACACGGCCGACGGTCATCTGGTTCCAACCGCGCAGGCGCCTGCGAAACACACAGGTCGTCACAAGAAGAACCGTTCGAAGAGTTGAAAACTCGACTAGTTCACAACTCTCGAACTCGGTGTGTGGCGACCGGATGCGTGACGCAGAAGTTGTTGGATCGCGTGCTCGACAGTTGCACCGAGGACAGCTTCGGGGTCGCCCGAGAAAACCTGCTTCTCCGTTTCGGCGGTCCCATGGTCGACGACTCCGAACCACACAGTTCCGGGTCGAACGTTCTCCTGGGTATCAGGACCGGCTTCACCGGTGACGGCCAGCGTTAGCGACGCACCCATCAGTGTGGCGGTGCTGTGCGCCATGACCCTGGCTGCCTCTTCGCAGACCACTGGCCCGTCCGGAACATGAAGTACGGAATGTTTCACCTCGCGGGTGTACGCGACGATCCCACCACAAAACCACGATCCGGCGTCCGGCGCCTTTCCCAGATGTGCGGCGATGTTCCCGGCAGTCAACGATTCCGCCGTCGCCACCGACAGACCGTGTTCCTCTACTGCCGCAGCCAATTGCCTGCACATATCGTCGAGATCCTTGCCCGACGGAAGCTCGGGTCGTGGATCGCCATTCATATGTTCCTCCTCCTGCAGTCCGATCGGTGACTTCGACAAGACATTGAAAGTTCTCGAATGCCCATTCCAACCGTGCCTTACAGTTCACTGCCCCCTTGCGAACTGCACCCTTCGAAAGTGCGTCGAGCGCACTCGTCGATCACATCAGCTACACGTGACCGACGCGTGAGTTGACGACGCTGCACGATCGCCCCGTTTCCGTTGCTGAACACCTTGTCCAAGGAGGCCGTGACCTGCTCGAATTCTCCGAATGCAGTCAACGCAGGTTCGACGTGATCCACCAATTGCCGAACCGCCTGGTGTGCAGTCAGCAAGCGCACGGATTCCACGTCCAGCGACCTCCCGTCGAGTCCGTCACGCGCCGCCCGCCAGCAAGCCGCGCGGAGTAGCTCGTGATCGACAGCAGGCGCTGCTTCACCTTTCGTGATCGCGGCGGATGCCGTACCGACGAGTGCCTGCACCAGTGTGGCCAGAGTCATCGTCTCCTCCACGGTGGCGGGCACGTCGCTGATCCGAATCTCCACGGTGGGAAGGTGATCCGACATGCGCACATCCCAATAGACCATGTGTGGATCGAGAATGACCCCTGTCTCCAGCATTGCTGCAACAGCATCTTCGTAGTGCGCCACGGACTCGAAGTAGGGCGGCGGACCCGAACTGGGCCATCGGCCGAACAGAACGTAACGCCAACTCGCATAACCGGTATCGCGACCGGCGCTGATCGGAGAGTTCGCCGTCAGTGCCAACAAGGTCGGTAACCATGGGCGCAGATGGTTGATGATCTGGACCGATCGTTCTCGATCTTCCACACCGACATGAATGTGGCAACCACACATCACACCTTCGGTGATCGCTCCGAATTGACCGGCCATTCGCTGGTATCGCGACGTTTGAGTGATCTCGTCTACCGGCGGATCGTAGAACGGCGTCCCGACTGCGATGAGTTGACAACCCACACGGGCAGCGGCGTCGGCGGTGACGGCACGCGACTCACAGAGTTGATCACGAAGATCACGAATATGGTTTCCGATCGACGTGGACGTCTCCACCTGACAGCGCGTGAGTTCGAGTTGCAGCGAGATACCGAGTTCCCGCCCGGCGGCAGCAACCTCGGAGTTGCGCAGAGTGGGATGTCCAGTCTGCGGATCACAGAGCAAGAACTCCTCTTCGACACCGAGAGTCGGTGTACCTACCGAGAATATGTCGGGAGTCGGCTTCGCGTTCATAGGGCTTCCTCGCACCGGTTTTCATCCACATCCGATACTTCGAGCGTACGACCTTCTACCCCTTTCGGCACTACTCCAACCGTTTCATCCAGTGGCCGATCGGGTAGTTGCCCTGTGAACCGACGACGAGCGAAGAATCGCAAGTCTTCATGAGCTCAGGATGGAGTGTGCCGTGACAAACGCGAGCGAAAGTTCACCGGTAGATGACGAACACACAAATCGATCGCACGTAGGGGAGGCAATCAGCGACGGTCGCAACTATCCCGGATACCTGCTGATCGGGCTGGGCCTGGCAACACTCGGATTGACCTTGGTGGCAGCAGGTTACGGATTTCGTGGTTGGGCAGTCATTGCCGGCGTCGTGTGCGTGGTGTCCTTCATCGTCGGAACACTGGCCATCTTGATGGAACACCGACGGGTCAAACGACTGGAAGGTCAGGAACTCTTCGATCAAGAAGGGCACTGAACCGACCGCTCGAGTCGTATTCTGCACAAGCAGAATACGACTCGAGCAGAACACAGCTCAGTGAGTGCGGAGTTGCTCGATCAGCTCACCCTTGTTCAGCTTCGAATAGCCGTGCAGATCGAGTTCCTTGGCACGTTTCTTCAGCTCGTCGACTGTCCACTCCTCGTACGGCGAGGATTGTCCGCCGGACTTGGCGACATTCGACCGCCCTCGATTGGCGGCCGCATTGGAGATTCGGGCCGCCTTCTCCTTGGAATCGCCCTTCTCGCGTAGCTCTTCGTAGAGTTCTTGATCCTTGAGTTGAGGTTGTGAGTCCTTGCGAGCCACTGTTTCGTCCCTTCACTCGTCTTCACTCCGACGGTGTGGCCGAACTGGCAATTCGGCCACACCGCAGGTTCGAACGTACGTCGGCACTCAGGATGTAGGCGGCACCTCGAAACGCCCCCACACGCGGTGCGTCTTCAGAAGCTGAGCCAGCGAGGCGAGCGCTCCTTCCGCGTCTGCATCGACGACGACTCCCAATGCAGACTCGTCGATACCGGCCGCAGCCAGCGCACTCATGCTCTCTCCCCAACCACCAATTGCCTTGCTGTGACGATACATTTCGTTCAGCAGAGTCTCCACCCGTGGATCCAACTTGCCCTCGCCGATCCGAGAAACGTCGCCGCTCAGCAGGATTGCATCGAATTCGATCGAACGAGCTGTGAGGTACGTTCGCTGCACCGTCACCGCGTCGTCACCGTCCCCGATGGTTCCGCCGTGCGGGCCGAGGATCAGCGGCACCATGCCGGCGTCGAAGATCTTGTCTCGAACGGCGACAACCGTTTCGAGATCGGAGTTCTCATCGACCAGTAGTGCGATGATCCTTCCGTCTACCGGCCATTCCGCACCGACCTGGGACAGTGCAGGGCTGAGCTCCGGATCACTCAACGGCTCGGTCGGTTCGGGTACCGGAAGGCCAAGCCCCCCTGCGACGATCGACACGAGACCCGCATCGATGTTCGCCAAGATGCCCAGATTCCGGGTCTTGATGTTCTCCTCGTAGCACTTGCCCAATTCGAAGGTATACGCCTGCGCGACGTGCTCCTGTTCGACAGGGGAGAGACTTCGATAGAAGAGTCGAGCTTGCGAGAAGTGATCGTCGAACGACGCCGGCGCCTGCCTCACCTTTCGCCCTGAAACTTGCTCGGGCACCTCGATATAGGCCGCGCTGTCCGCCGAGGCCAAGAACGGGCACCCACCGTCCAACGAATTGGGATGGTACGGCGCGACTCCGGTATGCACACCGTCCTGATGAAAGCCGTCGCGAAGCATGTCGTTGACAGGCGCGTGAGGACGGTTGATCGGGATCTGATCGAAATTGGGGCCACCGAGTCGCGTGATCTGGGTGTCGAGGTACGAGAACAAACGTGCCTGCAGGAGACGATCGTTGGTGATGTCGACACCCGGAACCAAGTGGCCCGGATGGAATGCAACCTGCTCGGTCTCGGCGAAGAAGTTCGTCGGATTGGCGTCGAGTGTCATCGTTCCGATGACCTGAACCGGCGCGAGTTCTTCGGGCACGATCTTGGTGGGATCCAATAGATCTATGCCTTCGAACATTTCGTCTTCGGTATCAGGGAACACCTGCACGCCCAGATCCCAGGACGGATACGCACCCGCCTCGATGGCGTCGGCAAGATCGCGTCGATGGAAATCCGGATCCACACCGCCGGCGATCTGCGCTTCCTCCCACACGAGTGAATGCACTCCGGCGGCCGGCTTCCAGTGGAATTTCACCAGATTCGTCTCGCCCTCGGCATTCACGAGCCTGAACGTGTGAATACCGAAGCCCTCCATCATGCGATAGGAGCGCGGGATGCCGCGATCGGACATGTTCCACAATGTGTGCGCCGTGGCCTCGGTGTGCAGCGACACGAAATCCCAGAAAGTATCGTGCGCGCTCTGCGCCTGCGGAATCTCGCGGTCCGGGTGGGGCTTCGCGGCATGGATGATGTCCGGGAATTTGATGCCGTCCTGAATGAAGAACACCGGGATGTTGTTGCCCACCAGGTCGAAGACACCTTCGTCGGTGTAGAACTTGGTGGCGAAACCGCGTGTGTCGCGTACGGTGTCCGCCGAACCTCGTGAACCCAGCACCGTCGAGAACCGCACGAACACCGGGGTTCGAGCACCGGAAGCGAACACCGATGCTTTACAGATGTTTTCGGCCGCGCCATTCGCCAGGAACGTTCCGTGTGCAGCCGCCCCGCGGGCGTGGACGACGCGCTCCGGAATTCGCTCGTGATCGAAGTGTGTGATCTTCTCACGCAGGTGGTGGTCTTGAAGAAGAGTCGGGCCGCGCTCGCCGGCAGTGAGTGAGTGGTCGGTCTCGTAGAGACGTGTACCGGTTGCGGTGGTGAGGTACTCCCCCCGCTGGCCGCGACCGTTTCCCTTCACCTTCTCCTCGGCACCCGCGACGGTACGCACCTCCGGCTGCCGCTGGTCATCTTTGGGCGGCAACGGCTGTCGAGGCTTGACCGGCTCTTTCAGGTCGGGCGCTTTCGGGGCCGGTGCACCTGGAACGGACTGAGATGAAGGCATCGAACAGCTCCTCTTGATCGTCATGCTGGGCGCAAGAATCTTGTTACGCCTTATGTAAGTAGAGATTTCAAACTGAACGCGGAGCCACGACTCACCCCCGGGCTGGGATCAATCCCAGGCCGAGGGTGACGAGTGCGTCAGGGCTATTGCTCGGACTTCTGTCGCGCTTCGTCCGCGGCCGCTTCTGCGCGAGCCTTCTCGGCTTCTGCCTCTTTCTTCGCGACTTCTCGCTGGCTTTCGGCCTTGTCCTGCTGGGCGCGGCCCTCTCGGGTCAAACTGTCGTTTCCGGAAACCGCACCCACGGCTTCCTTGGCCTTACCCTTGACGTCCTCTACGACGCCTTTGATTCCCTCGCTGGGACCGCTCTTGTCATCTGGCACGTTGACCCTCCAATACGTTTCGGATTGTTGCTCAGGGATCCCACCCAGGTAGGACTCCCACACAGAAGGCCCTACCCCGTCGAAATTCGCATAAACATCCGTGCACCGACACGGCGCAACGCGTACAAGAAGCGGCCACCGAGAGGAGTGCCGTTCACTCTCGTGTGTTATTCAGTGCTCATGAGCCAGTTACAGACCGATCCCCCCGTGGGCGGAACGCTGTCCACGATTCGCGCGCTTGCGCCCAACCTGGCTCCGAGCGAGCGACGCGTCGCGGACATCTGCATAGCCCGGCCCAAGGAGTTCGCCTGGTGGTCGGCGGCAGATGTGGCCGAGCACGCGTCCACGTCGACAGCAACGGTTATTCGAGCGTGTCAGAATCTCGGATTCAAAGGCTTTCAGCATCTGCGGATGCTGCTGCTCAGAGATCTCGGCGCTACGGAATCACGCGTGCAGGATGCATCGCACACCAAGGACAGCATCGGGCTGATGCAAGCGGTATTCGGCGAAGTGGCGGCCGATCTCGGCGGAGCACTCACACCACTGGATCGCGATGCTTTCGACCAGGCCGTCGAAGCCATCGCCGACGCCGACCGCGTACTCGTTGTGGGAAACGGGGTATCCGGGCCGTCGGCATCCGCGGTGGCTGTGCGGTTCATCCTGAACGGACGGACCGCGGAAGCACCCACCGATGCAGTGATGCAGCAGCTGACAGCCCGCCACCTCACCTCTCGAGACGTCTGTCTGGCGATCAGTGACAGTGGACTCAACTCGTTGACCCTCCAACCGGCCAATGCCGCGAAAGAGGCCGGCGCCACCGTCATCGGCGTGACCGGATACGCACGTTCCCCACTGGTGGAACTGGCCGACATGGGCCTGGTTCTCGGTGGCGGAACCGGGCCGTGGGGCGCGCACGGCGCTTCGGCAACCGTCATCCAGCTGACCTTTCTGATCGGCCTCCAGATCGCCGTCAGTGAACGACGCGGCGGGTCGGCGGAAGCTGCCGCCCAGACCCTCGAGCATGTGATCGGAATCCTCAATCACGGTTCCACTAGCTGAAATTCGGATCCTCCCTACGTTCCGGCCCGAATAGTTGCCCTGAGAATTACGGACATTTACGACGGCGTTCGATCGCCGTTCACCTTCGACTGGCTAACTTCCGATGTAACGAAAATTCCCAATTCGATGCGATTGGGTAACGTCATTTCATCGGGAGAAGCCAATGGGCAGGATTCGAATAGAGAATCTGAGTCGGAAGTTCGCAGATGTCACCGCAGTCGACAACATCGACATCGATGTTCGTGACGGCGATTTCCTGGTCCTCCTCGGGCCCAGTGGCTGCGGTAAGACGACACTGCTGAGGATGCTCGCCGGCCTGCTGGAACCGACCAGCGGCCGGATATTGCTCGACGACGAAGACATCACCACCGCTCCCGCGCGTCGACGCGACGTCGCCATGGTGTTCCAGAACTATGCGCTCTACCCGCACCTCTCCGTGGCAAAGAACCTCGGATTCCCCTTGAAGGTGAAGAAGATCGACAAAGCCTCCGCAGTAGCGCGTGTCGAGGAGGTAGCACAGCAGCTCGAGATCGCACATCTGCTGGAGCGCAAGCCGAAGGAATTGTCTGGTGGCCAGCGCCAGCGAGTGGCGGTGGGACGCGCGATCGTTCGAAATCCGAAGGCGTTCTTGATGGACGAACCTCTGTCGAATCTCGACGCGAAGCTCAGAACGGCGACCCGTCGTGAGCTCACCGACCTCCACCGACGGTTGGGCGCCACCTTCGTCTACGTCACCCACGACCAGGTCGAGGCAATGACAATGGCGACGCGTATCGCACTGCTCAACCATGGCAGGCTCGAGCAACTCGGCACCCCGGAGGATGTCTACGATCGTCCGGCATCGGTGTTCGTCGCAGGATTTCTGGGCAGTCCAGCCATGAATCTTGTTGATGCGAAAGCATTCTCGACTGACGGGCAAGTGAGGATTTCGACAGAAGGAATCGAAGCCTCACTCTGGTCAGGGGAGACCGATTCGCGCGACGTCGTTCTCGGCATTCGTCCCGAACACCTCACACCGATACATCCAGGCACGGATTCCGGAACCAGTGCGCGTATCACCGTCGACGTCACTTCGGTCGAGAACCTCGGAAGCGAGCAAGTGGCCTACTGTCTGGTCGGGTCGACCACGATCTGCGTGCGCGCTCCGCGACCGATCGCACTTCACGAGGGTCGGCCCGCGGTGCTGTCCGCCGAACTGCGCCATCTTCACCTCTTCGACCGATCCAGCGGACGGCGACTCGAATGGCTGGACATACCAGCAACATTGGATCTTGATTCATCCGTTCTCAGCTGAACCTTCAACTCATCCTCTGACACTGCATTCCACCACCAGGAGATTTGTCATGCGCAAAACACGATGGAAGATCGCCACAGCATTGGCGGCATCCCTCGCCCTTGCCGGATGTGCCACGGGAGGTGCCACCACCGGCGGCTCCGATTCCGCAGTACAGGTTCCGGAACTCGACCCGAATCAGCAGGTCGACATCGTCTTCGAGTCCTACAACCTTGCACAGGCAGGTTTGTGGACAGACACCGTCACCGGTCTCATCTCCGACTTCGAGGCCGCCCACCCGAACATTCACGTCAAAGCTCAGCCGCCGCAGAGCGGTGGTGCGGCCGGTTCCGGCACCGCGAGCAGCGTGCAAACACAGATGCTCGCCGGTTCGCCACCCGATGTCGCTCAATTGACCTTCGACACACTTGATTTCGCCGTCACAGCGCTGAAAGCAAGAAATCTCGACGAACTCGTCGGCAAGGACGCAGTGCAGGCGAACTTCGGCGGCGACCATCCCTTCCACCCCAGAGCTGCAACACTCGGCGACTGGAATGGGGAAACCTACGGCGTTCCGTACGTGTTCTCCACCCCGACATTGTTTTACAACTCCACCGCACTGACCGAGGCCGGGCTCCCGGCCGATACCGATCTCTCCACCTGGAGCAAGGTTGCCGCTGCCGCAAAGGCAGTGACCGCCAAGACAGGAAAGCCGTCGCTCGGAGTGAGCTGTTCGGTCAAGGGTGGCAGCTGGTGTATGCAGGCACTCTTCAAATCGGCCGGAGGGGGTGTGTTGTCCGAAGATCGCAAGACCATCGAATTCGGTGAGCCTGCCTCAGTGTCGGCAGTCACCATGCTTCGTGGACTCTACGAGGACGGAGTCTTGGTGAACGCGGATTCGGCCACACAGTACGAAGGTTTCGCAAAGGGCGACATCGCGATCGATCTCAACACGTCTGCGCTGCAAGGCATGTTTGTCAGTTCTGCGGCCAAGGCGGGTTGGGATCTGCGCGCTACCGCAATGCCTGCCTTCGACGATCACGCAGCGGTTCCCACCAATTCAGGTTCGGTCCTCTCCGTCTTCTCGCAAGACCCGGCAAAGGCCCGCGCTGCTTGGGAACTGATCAAATTCATGACCAGCGATCACGCGTACACACAGATCTCCACCAAGATCGGATACCTGCCTCTCCGCTCTTCGCTGACACAGGATCCTGCTGCACTCAAGCCATGGGCCGACAGCAATCCGCTACTGGCGCCCAACCTCAAGCAGCTCGACTCGCTTCAGCCGTGGCAGTCGTACCCCGGTAACAGCTACGTCCAGGTCGACGACATTCTCGCGCAAGCCATCGAGGAATCCGTGTTCTACGGCAAGGACCCGAAAGCGACCATGCAAGCCGCGCAGCAACGGGCTCAGGACTTGATCGGTTGACACGGCCCATTCCAATTCCAGCGAACATCACTTCCGAATCGGGAACAACTATGACTACAGCTCTTCCGGTTCAGCGGGCCAATCGTCGGCTCGACCTGAACGGCACCTACAACTTTCGCGACGTGGGCGGATACGCTACCCGCGACGGCCTCAGCACCAAGTGGAACAAGCTCTTTCGGGCGGACGCTCTTCATCGACTCGATCAAGCTGACCGCGAGATTCTCCGCGCCCGTGGGCTGGCCTTCGTCATCGACCTGCGCGAGCAGGAAGAGTTGGACACAGCACCGAATGCTCTCGGAGGACTGGACCTCCAGCAATTCCACCTGCCCATCTTCGAGAGCGAAATTAACTCTCGAGAAACAAGTTTGGACCTTGCAGCAATCTACGCGAAGGTCATCGATCAATGCGGTGTCCGACTGGTTCGAGCTGTACGCGCAATAGCAGAGTCCGACGACAGCGCAGTACTCGTGCACTGCACGGCAGGCAAAGACCGTACCGGCCTCGTCGTTGCACTCGCTCTGGGAGCGGTCGGCGTTGACTACCGCGACATCGTCGCGGACTATTCGCTCTCGGAGGTCATGTTGGCCGGCGAGTGGGCATCGGCGATGGCCGTCAAGATGCGCGAATACGGCATCGGCGACGGGGAGAACCTCGCCCAGCTCGTCGGGGCAAGCCCGGCTGCGCTCATGCGGGCAAGCCTGCAATCCATCGACGATTCGTACGGAAGTGCCTCCGATTACCTTCTTGCCCACGGAATGAGCTCCGCAGAACTCGACCGCCTACATCTTGCACTGGTCAACTGACACACACTTGAAGGAGAATTTTTCATGTCCCAGTACGGCGAACCCGATCACTACATCTTGCACCTCAGCGATACTCACTTCGTCACCGACGGAGATCTTCTCCACGATTCCGTGGACAGCGATGCCAATCTGGCACGCATCTTCGAGCGACTGGAACGGACTGGCCAGCGTCCTGAGGCTATCGTCTTCACCGGCGATCTGGCCGACATGGGGGAACCCGAGGCATACGTGCGACTGCGCCGGATCGTCGAACCGGCCGCCGAACAGCTAGGCGCAAAGGTGATTTGGGTCATGGGGAATCACGACGCACGCCCGGCATTCCGTAGCGGCCTGCTGGATACCGCTCCGACCCAGGAATCCGTCGACTCGGTGGTCGACGTGAACGGCCTCCGCATCGTCGTGTTGGACAGCACTGTTCCCGGAAGCCATCACGGCCTGATCACCGACGAACAGCTCGCTTGGCTCGAAGAGGTTCTGGCTGTACCCGCACCACACGGAACCCTTCTCGCGCTGCACCATCCGCCAGTCCCGTCGGTTCTGGATGTGCTCACTTTGGTGGAACTGAAGGAGCAGAACAGACTTGCCACGGTACTCGAGGGAACCGATGTTCGCGGTATCCTCGCTGGCCACCTGCACTACTCGACCACCTGTACCTTCGCCGGAATTCCCGTCTCGGTTGCCTCAGCGACCTGCTACACACAGGATCTTCTTGCGAACAAGGGCAGCATGCGCGGCCGCGACGGTGCACAGGCATTCAACATGGTCCATGTGTTCCGAGATCGGGTTCTGCACACGGTAGTTCCGGTAGAGGAGTCGGCAACTGTATACGAAGTGAGCGCGGAGTATCTTGCGGAGGCGATCTCCAAGCTGGTTCCTGCGAGCAATTCGTCCAGTCCCTCTGCTGCACTGGCGAATTGAGTTTCGAACATGTTTGTCGAAGTTCCAAGCACCGGCGGGTCGGAGCGTGCCGTAGCGGCGCGCCCGGCCCGTTCCGGGTGGGCGCCCCGCGCCTTGGTGCCTTACCTGTACCTGCTGCCGGCTGTGGTGCTGTTGATCGCGTGGATCTACAAGCCACTCGGCGAGACTGTCAATCTGTCCTTCTACAAGTGGAACATGGTTCCCACCACTCCCAAAGTGGCTGTAGGACTGGATAATTACACGCGTGTTCTGTCGTTGCCCGAGTTGCATCAGGCACTACGAAACACCGTGGTCTACACACTCGCCTTCATGGTGTTCTCGCTGTTGCTGCCGATCGTCATCGCGTTGGTGTCCAAGCGGATATCCGGACGGTCCAAGACGATCTATCAAGCTCTGATCTTTGTCCCGTTCCTGGTGACACCGATCGCGGGCAGTGCCGTCTGGCGTTGGCTCTTCAATCCCGACGGCGGCGCAATCCCACGGGTGGCCGCAACGTGGGGAATAGAGATGGGCAACATCTTTCGTGATCCGAAATTCGCACTGCTAGGCGTCGTCGTGATCGTCGGATGGCAAATGCTCGGGTTCGGTGTCCTGGTCATCTCGGCTGGGCTTGCCGGCATCAACCCGGACTACGCTTCGGCAGCGTCACTCGACGGCGCATCCGAGGCGACGATCACCCGAAAGATAACGCTGCCACTGCTCTCCCCGACACTGGTCTTCCTCGCCCTCATGACGATTCTGCTGGGTGCGCAGTGGGCGTACCCCGTGATCGACATTCTCACCCAGGGTGGACCGAGCGGTGCGTCCACGAACATCTACTACCTGTTGTACCAGTTCGGTTTCCAGAACTTCGACGCCGGACTGTCAGCAGCCGCAGGCACTCTCTTCTTCATCGGCTTCGGAATCATCGCCGTCATCTTCGTCCGCCTGTCGGACCGACTGAGCTTCTACGACAATTAGGAACTGACATGGCATTTGTTCTGGTCGACGCACCCAGCCAGACGCATGGTCCCGGTGCAACTCCGGCGGTGGAACACCTCGACACACGGAGCAAGAGCAATGACGGACCGGTCCGGTCCCGCTCTCGAACGCGGCGAGTGCTCGGGCATGTTGTCCTCGCGGCCGTGACCGTGTTCAGCATTTTCCCGATCTACTGGCTGTTCACCACGGCCTTTCGTCGCCCCGACGATTCTCTGTCGGCGAGTCCCCTCCCCTCGCCTTTCAGCCTCGAGAACTTCCGCTACGTGTGGAACACGATCCCGATGGCGTCGATGATGGTGAACACCTTCACCATGGCTTTGGCCATGTCGGTCAGCCAGCTGTTCGTCGCAATCCTTGCCGCGTACGGGTTCGCGCGGTGGAACTTCTTCGGCAAACAAGCGTTGTTTCTGCTCTTCGTCGGGTCGTGGCTGGTTCCGTTTCAGGTCACGATGATCCCCAACTACCTTCTCATTTCCCAGATGGGCTTGCTCAACACCGTCGCAGGCATCGTGATCCCGAACTTGTGCTCGGCTTTCGGAGTTCTGCTGATGCGTCAGCATATGGAGGCATTTCCACGGGAGTTACTGGACGCCAGTCAGATCGACGGACAGAACTCGTGGGCAACGCTGTGGAAGGTTGTGTTGCCCAACATGAAGCCCGCTCTCGCTGCACTCGGCATCATGCTGTTCATCTCGGCCTGGAACGAGTACCTTTGGCCCGCGCTGATCATGCGTCAGTCGAATTCCGTGCTGCAGATCGGTATCCGTAGCTTCCTCGGCGCCGAGGGGAACAACTGGGGTGCGATCATGGCGGCGTCCGGACTCGCGTGTCTGCCGATCTTCCTGATCTATCTCTTCCTTCAGCGCTACGTGCGCGACGCGTTTGTTCAGTCCGGCCTCAAGTAGCGATCACCCGTTCTCAGAAACTGTTTACCGGGCACAGGAATTGGCGGGACTCGTTCCAGAAGGGGAAGAGGTCGGTGGTGGTGGCCGTGGGGTGGTCGATCTCGGCGAGAGTGTAGAAATCGAGAATCGTCCGCCCGGCGGTTGCGCTGACCTCGCACGCCTGCAAGCTCAGTTTCGCCTCCGCCACGAAGCCGATACTGCGGGCGAAAGGTCCGAGGGTCCCGGCATTGACAAAACCCTCGAGGTTTTGTCCCCACTGGTTGTAGTCCGACTGCAAAGCAAAGCTGCATGTTTCACCGAACAACTCGGTGCAGGTTGTCGGCTTCCCACCGATCGTGTGAACCGTATCGGCGAGCTCGTGCGAAGTACCTTCGCGCGGTGATCCGGAAAGGAGAAGCAAGACGGCGACGGCCAAGGCAACCACCAGAAGGATGCTCGCGGCCGTTGCCAGTATCGCCTTCACAATCCCTCGATCCACGTAAGTTCATGAGGGGAACCGATTTTGGAACACCGGTCACTGGATTTGTACCCGTGGCACTCGGGGTCCAAACATCGACCAGGCGCGGAGCCGTGCACCAGTCTGGGGGTTGCGAGAGGATCTGTGGGAAAAAGCGGGGGAGGATCGACACTCCCTTCCACTATCAATGTATATCTCACCGGGGGCCTTGCGGCAAGGCCCGGGTAGTGCCGCAGAATGGCTCTTCCGATCCCGCACGACCTACTACGGGATCGGAACAGTCAGCGGAAGTGAGGGCACGTGCCAATCCAGGGATACGAAGAAGAACTGCGTTCCGAGCGGAACTATGTGGAGGGGCTCTACGCACGCCTCGATGCGGAGCGCGCCCGAGTCAAGGGCAGGTACAGCACCGCTCTGCGCGGAAACGGCGAAGCACTCATGGAACGCGATGCAGAGGTGCGCGCGCTTGCCAAAGAGGTGAAGAGGCTGGACGTAGCCGACAACGGCCTGTGCTTCGGCCGGTTGGACTCGCTGACTGGTGAGACTTCGTACATCGGCCGAATCGGCCTTCTCGATGCGGACAACGACTACGAACCGGTGCTGCTCGATTGGCGGGCGCCGGCATCTCGCCCGTTCTACGTTGCCACCGCTGCCAACCCGGAGAACATGCGTCGACGCCGTCAGTTCCACACACGCAGTCGACACGTGGTCGATTTCACCGACGAGGTACTCGGGCGCCCTGACGGCGCAGAACACGACACCCACAGCGATTCCGCCTTGCTCGCAGCAGTCAATGCACCCCGCGGTGAGGGAATGCGGGACATCGTGGCGACCATCCAGGCCGAACAGGACGACATCGTCCGACTCGAACACCCCGGGGTGCTGGTGATCGAAGGTGGCCCCGGTACCGGGAAAACCGTCGTCGCCTTGCACCGCGTCGCCTACCTGCTCTACACCCAGCGAGAGCGAATGGAACGTCACGGCGTCCTCGTGGTCGGGCCGAACCCGGCATTCCTGAACCACATCGGCCGCGTACTGCCCTCACTGGGCGAGTCCGACGTGGTGTTCATGACCACCGGTGATCTCGTTCCCGGCTTACGCGTCACCGCCGAGGACGCTCCTGAGGCCGCTGGGCTCAAAGGCTCGCTGAAGATCCTGGACGTTCTCGGCGCAGCGATTGCCGATCATCAGCGATTGCCCGAGAACCCGTTGTTGATCGAATTGGCGGACGTCACAGTGCGAATCGACGCCGAAACTGCGGAGTGGGCCCGAGAAGAAGCTCGTTCGAGCGGACTCCCCCACAACGACGCTCGGACTGTGTTCACCGAAATCGTCACCTGGGCACTGACCGAGCGGGCGATAGCGCGGATCGGCAAGGGGTGGTTGACACGCAGTGACCGTGAAGCCTGGGAGCAAGTGCGGACGGACCTGACCGCAGAGTTGGCGGAGAATGACGCATTTGCCGCCGCGCTCGACGCACTCTGGCCGATCCTCACACCGAAAGAGGTACTGACACAGCTGTTTACTTCGTTGGAACGTCTGCACAAGGCAGGCGCAGACGAGACACTGTTGCGCCGAGAGGGTGATGCCTGGACGGTGTCCGACGTTCCTCTCCTCGACGAGTTGGTGGACATGCTCGGCCGGGACAAGCCCGTCGACCAGAGTGCCGAACGTGAACGCCGCGACGAGGCCGCGTATGCAGCGGGCGTGCTGGACATGATGATCAGCCGCGAGGATCTGATGGACGACGAGGACCACCTTCTCGCCCAGGACATGCTGTACGCCGAGGACCTGGCGGATCGTTTCGTCGAACGCGATACCCGGGAGCTCGCCGAACGCGCTGCTGCTGACCGAGACTGGACGTACAGGCATATCGTGGTCGACGAGGCACAAGAGCTGTCCGAGATGGACTGGCGAGTCCTGATGCGCCGCTGCCCGGACCGGTCTTTCACGGTGGTAGGTGATCTCGCGCAACGACGTTCACCCGCAGGTGCTCGCTCGTGGGCGACGATGATGGAGCCGTACGTCCCCGGCCGCTGGATCTACCGATCCCTGACGGTGAACTATCGCACCCCCGCCGAGATCATGAGCGTCGCCGCCGCCTTGCTCGCCGAGTTCGCGCCAGACGTCCAGCCACCCGAGTCCGTCCGCGCCTGCGGGGTCCAACCGTGGTCCAGACAAATATCCGCCGACGAACTAGCCTCCGCCATCGACGAATTCAATCAGGACGAGGCCGGACGCGAGGGTACGAGCGTCGTCATCGGACCTGCGAGTGTGCCCGGCGCTGTGCCGGTTTCGGAAACGAAGGGCCTGGAGTTCGATGCCGTGCTCGTCGTGGAACCGGAGCGAATCATCGCCGACGGCCCACGCGGTACGTCTGAACTCTATGTCGCCCTCACCCGCGCAACCCAACGTCTCGGCGTCTTACACGAGGGGCCATTGCCGCACGCATTGACCGGGCTCGTCCGGGTCGGGACGGCCAGATCACCGCAATCGTTCGCGGCGAGCGATCGTGCTGTGTAGGCCTTCGGCAGCAGCGCGCACGTAGGACACCTGACTCTCGGGGACGAAGCGACTGGTGGGACCGGTGACACTGATGGCCGCGACGGGTTTGTCATTGGTTCCGAATACCGGCGCCGCAACGCACGCGAGACCCGGCGCTGATTCCTCGCGCTCGAACGCAATACCGGTCTCGACCACTCGGTTCAGTTGGGTGTTGAGAATGCCGGGCGCAACAATTGTGTGCGGGGTTCGGCGCGTCATCGGCTCCGACAGCACCTCGCGGCGAAACTCGTTGTCGGAGAATGCCAGGAGCGCCTTGCCGATTGCGGTGCAATACAGCGGTATCCGGCCACCGGTCCGGGACGGCGAGTTGGCTTGCCGGTGTCCGCCGATCTTCGCGACGTATACGACGTCGTGGCCGTCACGGACCCCCAGGTGGACTGTCTCGTGGGTCCGCTCGTACAGGTCCTGGAGGAACGGCATCGCCATCTCCAGGAGGCTCCGTTCGAGAGAGGCGAGCATGCCGAGTTCGAAGAGGCCGCCGCTGAGCCGGTAGCCACCGTCGATACGGTCGAGTAGCCGGTTCGCGACCAGTTCGTTGGCCAGGCGGTGCACCGTCGCCTTGTGCAGGCCCGTCCGCTGGACCAGGGTGGCGAGAGGCAACACGTGGTCGTCGGCCCGGAAGGCGCGCAGGATCGTCACCGCCTTGCCGAGCACGGTGTCGAGGTTTGCGCTGCCAGTCACCTCCCCAGCGTATCGCTGAGTGAGACAGTTCCCTGGCGCAATCTCGGTGCCGCGGCGAAAGTAGTGGCCATGAGCCAGCCCACGAATACCAGTACAGCTAGCGAGACCGACATCGCAGCTGCTGCGGACCGCCTCGCAGCCGCCATCGCGAGCGGCACTCCCTGCGCGCCCGTGCGCGATCTGATCGGCGCCGACGACCTCGTCGCCGCCTATGCCGTCCAGCGCCGCGTCGACGAAATCCGTCGGCAGGCGGGGGCCGTGGTCGTAGGCCGCAAGATCGGCCTGACCTCGGTGGCAGTCCAGCAGCAGCTCGGTGTCGACCAGCCCGACCTCGGCGTGCTGTACGCCGACATGGAGTTCCCCGCCGGCGGCGCCATCCCCATGAGCCGTTTGATCCAGCCCAAGGTCGAAGCGGAAGTTGCCTTCGTGCTCGGTGCCGACCTCGTGGACGGACCGCTGGACAGTGCGCAGGTGCGCGGTGCGATCGACTACGCCGTCGCCGCGATCGAGATCTGCGACAGCCGCATCGAGTCGTGGGACATCAAGTTCGGTGACACCGTCGCCGACAATGCGTCCTCGGGCGTGTACGTCCTGGGAACCGAACGACGCACCCTCGACGAGGTGGAACCCGCCGGCGTCGTCATGTCGATGTCCGTCGACGGCACCGAGGTGTCCACCGGCGTCGGAACCGCCTGCCTGGGCGATCCGATCGAAGCCGTCGTCTGGCTCGCCCGCACTGCACGTGAGTTGGGGCAGCCGCTGACCGCAGGGCAGGTGATCCTGTCCGGCGCTCTCGGCCCCATGGCACCGGTCACCGCAGGCAACGTAGTCACCGTGACCGTCTCCGGGCTCGGTTCCGTCACCACCAGTTTCTCCAGCGAAGAGGACAACGCATGAGCAAGGTCAAGGTCGCGATCATCGGATCGGGCAACATCGGCACGGATCTGATGATCAAGGTGCTGCGCAACTCCGACTACCTGGAGATGGGCGCGATGGTCGGTATCGACCCCGCGTCGGACGGCCTCGCTCGCGCCGCGCGTCTGAACGTGCCAATCACGGCAGAAGGCGTCGAAGGCCTTGTCGGTCTGCCGAACTTCGACGAGATCGAGATCGTCTTCGACGCCACCTCGGCAAAGGCTCACGTGGCCAACAACGCGCGGCTGGCTCCCCTCGGCAAGCGCATGATCGACCTGACGCCTGCCGCGATCGGACCGTACGTCGTACCGGCTGTCAACGCGGACGAGCACTTGGACGCACCCAACGTCAACATGGTGACGTGTGGCGGCCAGGCCACCATCCCGATGGTTGCCGCTGTTTCTCGGGTCGTCCCGGTGGCGTATGCGGAGATCGTCGCGTCCATCGCCTCCAAGTCGGCCGGCCCCGGAACGCGCGCCAACATCGACGAGTTCACCGAGACCACGTCCGAGGCGATCGTGGCAGTCGGCGGCGCTCGTCGCGGCAAGGCCATCATCATCCTCAACCCCGCTGAGCCGCCGCTCATCATGCGCGACACGGTCTTCTGCCTCGTCGACGCACCGGACCCGGCTGTTCACGACGAGATCCGTCAGTCGATCGAGAAGATGGTCGGCGACGTCTCCGCGTATGTCCCCGGCTACCGACTCAAGCAGGAAGTCCAGATCACCGAGATCCCGGCCGACCAGCCCGTCGAGACGTTGCTCGTCGACGGCAATCGCCCCACCCACCAGGTGTCGGTGTTCCTCGAGGTCGAGGGCGCGGCACACTACCTGCCTGCGTACGCCGGCAATCTCGACATCATGACGTCCGCCGGAATGCAGATCGCGGAGCGCATCGCCCAGCAGAAGGAAGCAACCAAGTGAGCAACCGCAAGATCTTCGTCCAGGACGTCACCCTTCGTGACGGCATGCACGCTGTCCGCCACCGCATTTCGCCCACCGACGTCAAGCGGATCGTCACAGCTCTAGACGCTGCCGGCGTCGACGCGATCGAAGTAGCACACGGTGACGGCCTCGCCGGCGGCTCGCTCAACTACGGCCCCGGCTCGAACACCGACTGGGAATGGATCGAAGCAGCGGCCGAGGTACTCGAGCACGCTCGTCTCACCACGCTGCTACTTCCGGGTGTCGGCACGATCAGTGAACTCAAGAATGCCTACGACCTCGGTGTGCGCTCGGTTCGCGTTGCCACGCACTGCACCGAGGCCGACGTCTCCGCGCAGCACATCGAAACCGCCCGCGAGATCGGCATGGACGTCTCGGGCTTCCTGATGATGAGCCACATGGCGCCTGCCGAGGAACTGGCCAAGCAGGCCAAGTTGATGGAATCGTATGGCGCGCACTGCGTCTACGTCACCGACTCGGGTGGACGTCTGGTGATGAACGACGTCGCGGATCGTGTTCGTGCATACCGCGACATCCTCGACGAGGGCACCGAAATCGGTATCCACGCCCATGAGAATCTCTCGCTCTCGGTTGCCAATTCCGTTGTTGCAGTGCAGAACGGCGTCACCCGCGTCGATGCTTCGCTTGCCGGTCACGGCGCCGGTGCCGGCAACTGCCCCCTCGAGGCCTTCATCGCCGTCGCCAACATCGAGGAGTGGGAGCACGGCTGCGACCTGTTCGCCCTGCAGGATGCCGCCGACGACATCGTCCGACCGCTGCAGGACCGGCCGGTCCGCGTCGATCGCGAAACCCTCACTCTCGGCTACGCCGGCGTGTACTCGAGCTTCCTGCGCCACGCCGAAGCTGCGTCGGAGCGCTACGGAATCGACGTTCGCACACTGCTGCTCGAAGCTGGACGCCGCCGTCTGGTGGGCGGTCAGGAGGACATGATCGTCGACATCGCGCTCACCCTCGCAGCGCAGGCGACAAAGGAAGCAGTCTGACGCGCTGCCGAGTTCGCTGACACCCGAGTCCCGCTCCCGCCTCCGGACGGGGGCGGGACTTCTCAGTTCCGCTGAGAACATTTCGCCTCGCTGTCATACGCGCGATCAGCCTGAACCCGCCGGCAGAGTACTCGAACAGTTGATCGGGCCCTTCCCACCGCGCCTCCGACTGCCGGAACTGAACCTTCTCCGCTGCAGTCGAATTCAGAGAGACTCGTCATCCGAGTAAGATCCGTCTACCGCGAGGAATTCGGTACGGATTCAGTTTCCGAGCACGGGGAGGTCCGCTCAACGTTCATCGCGCCCCACTGCTCGTTGGGACGCGGACGGTAGGCTTCGTCGGCATTCCGGTCCACATACCCAAGTGCGCGGTGTGTGGTGGACAAGTACTTCCAGGGTTGAGGATGGACGCTACCGGCAAGTGCTCCGCCTTCTGTGAGTTAGTTCAGACAGGGGCGTACCCGGCGATTCGGATGATCGCGTCGACTGTCGCGGTTCTCGTGCCACCGGGCCAGAAGGCTTTGAATTCCTCCGATTTGGTCAACATGCAGCGACGTTGGGTACATGCGGTGAATGCGGCGCGGCTCGCAGTGGGCCGTTATGTCACCAGATACGACGCCCGATTGCGGCACTCGACTTGCAGCTGCCGCAATCTGTCGACCAGACAGAGCTTGCTCAGGCGATCAACCGCCTAATCGATTACTCCGCGCCCAACGCCCAGGTCACGTTCCATCCTGCGCAGAGGAGAGCATTGCAGCGATCCACACGCCGGCCTCCGCTGACAGATCGGTAACCGATCCTTCTTCAGGTTCGTCCAGTGCATCGGACGCGAGCTGTCGGATTGCGTATACCGCGCCCACATATGCACTGAGGGGTGCGCGCGGGTTACCGGGAGAGCGCTCGCGCTCTGACTTCAATGCCTGCGCCATGCCCACCAGCGCCGCTCGGCGTTGTACACGTGCGCGTCGCCCAACAGTGTCCATCTCCACCTGGAATGCCCTCGCCACCACAGGATCTGCATTCAAAGCACTCAAGTAACCGTCGACCACCACTGCGATGGTTCGATGATCCCAGGCGAAGGATGCGGTCGGCAGGACATCACGAATGCGGTTGAGCAATACTTCGATGAACCGACCGTAGGCAGCGAACACGCACGCATCTTTGTCGGGGAAACATTCGTAGAAGGCCGCGGGTGAGACCTTCGCGCGCTTGGCTATCCGACGGACTGCCACGCCCTGATATCCGGACTCCGCCATCAACTCAGTTGTCGCGATCATGAGCCGCTCACGCTGAGCGGAAAGGACCTTGTCCCTACTCAACTCGTGCCTGCCTCGAGGCAGGTCCGCCGGAGCACTGAAGAAGACACCCTCCGTGATTCTCGAAGTCAAGACCACACCTTCCCCTGCCGCAGACACGAACCGATCCAGTGAGAGTAGCCAATGAAGGATGAGGGAAAACGATGAGGGATGACCGGATGCCAGGCACACCGTGCGTACTGACGTGCTCGTTCACGTCAGCGCAACGATTGGTGAAACAGCCAGTTCAGATCTTTGAGGGGAAGGTTCCTAGGTTGACGACATCAACCTAATCGAGTTGATGATGTCAGGCTTAGTGCCGGAATTTTGTCACGCGCATCTGTGAACTCATGCTGAGTGTGGCGATGGAGTCCGGCCACACAGTTACGTCGATCACGCTGGGTTACCTAGCCGCCAGGAGTTCGGAACACATTATGGCGCAACAAATTCAGGATAGAATTGACGCATCCTGAGTGCTGCCTACGTTTGTGTTGCACCGCCACGTGCGTGACGTATGCGCCATTAGCTGGTGGCCTCGGATATTCTCGACGATCCCGAAGGGGGCATTCTGCGTTGGGTCCGATGCAGCACCCTTGATCGAGGTTTACTCCTCGTGAAGTCGAACGAACTTTGATATCGGATTTCCACCTCGCCGCCTGTTCGGCGTCGACTCCACTGCCATCCGATAGTGACACAGGCCACCCCGACACTGTATAAAAGAATCGCACGTAACTTTTATAGCTCGAAAGCCGGAGACCCCATGATCCTTGACCGTGCGATACCGACTCTCGCGACCGCCGCCACACTCGCCGACACGTGCCTCGCCACGTCAGGCGCAGTGCTGTCGTCCAGTTCGTCGGGTTCGTTCGCCCGTGTCGTGGCCTACCCCGAGTCCGCGTCTACGTACAGGACACGGGGTCATCGTGACAGCTCGAGCTCGCAGGACTCCCAGCGCTGGAGATGCAGGGGACCAGCCTTGACCGTCACGCGGACTCAGTAGCGATCGTCAACCCGAGATAGTAAGGACCCCAAGATGAACGACGAAACACATAGCAAAGCACTCAGTCGCCGCCGCATGATGCAGATGGCTGGGGCGGCAGCCGCCGGTATCGGACTACCATTGGCCACGCATAATTCGGCTGCGGCCGATCTGATTCCCAAAGCATCAACTCCAGGCACCTCGCCCGGCGACGTGTTCTCTGAGAACGCCCTGATGAGTGACGTAGAGACGATGACGTCCTTTGGCTGGCGTCGTCCGGGATCTCCCGCAGTTCGCGACGCGGCGCGATGGGTGCGCGAGTCATTCGAGCAATCCGGGCTCCAGACCCACACCGAGGAATGGGATTTCGATGTGTACTACCCGAGCGTGTGGCACGCGAAGGTAACCAATGCGGCGTCCCCTGCCCCGGCGTTGCCGTGGGAAACGAACTCGTACCCGATCTGGTACACCAGTGCAGGACAGGTCGAGGCCGAGGTTGTCCACGTCGGTGCCGGAACTGCGCGCGACTTCGACCGTGTCGACGTCAGAGGCAAGATCGCAATGGTCGAATCCGTATATCTGATCAATGTGATGAACACCGATGGAATGCTCGATGCATACGAGTCAGCCGTCGCCCACGGCGCCGTCGGCTACATCAGAACTGCCGATGCTCCGAACAATCTGACGCGGCTGACGCACGGAAAAGGTATCGACAAGAACACCTTTCGACAGAGAAAGGAAGCGTCGATCCCAGGGCTTGTCCTGGGATCGGATGACTTCAACGCAATCCGCACCGCTCTCGGTGGCGGACCGGTGACCATGTCGCTCGAGATTCGGACCGAGAATCCCCCCTTCGGTGGAACCCGCTCCGTTACCGGGGGATCGTTGGGCCCTGGAACTCACGAGCTGCGCGCAGTCATGGAAGACGTCGTGGGTGTACTTCCCGGGGTCAGTGACGAAATTGTTCTCATTGGCGCGCATTACGACAGCACCTACGGCGGCGCAATGGATAACGGCACCGGTGTTGCGGGCATGTTGGCGCTGATGCGTCATTACGCAGCGAAAGCCAGGAGCGAGCGTCCGAGAACATTGGTGTTTCTCGCGGCAGGAGGTCACGACTGCGGGGACTTCGACCTCACGCACTTTATGCAAACCCATCTAGAGGACATGCTGCCGCGCGTGATCACGTTCGCATGGCTTGACCACCTCGCCGCCGCGGGCACCATTCGTGTGACCCAGTCCTCGGTCGATATCCCCACCGGGCTGGACGAGATCAGGGGCGTACTCGGCTCTTTCAATCCTGTGTTGCTGAACCTCGTACTTCAGGAGTGCGTTCAGAATGGAGTCGTCCCGCCCATTCCGCTCCCGATCAAGTCATCTCTGGCGCGAGTCCCCGATTTCGTCCCGAGCTTTGACATAACGACAGCGCATTCGCGGTATCACACGATCGAAGACACGATCGACCGGATCCCTCCGGCCTCACTTCGGCAAATGACCCTCGTCCTGAGAGACGTTGTAGACGCGCTGCACACTGTCGATAGTGATCTGATCCGAAACGCTCAACCCGTCGGCGGTGACGGCAACTCGACACCTGTTCGAGGCGCAGTGCGTGGATGTTGCTGAGACGAATCAAGAACCTCGACGGGCTATGACACTGAGCCGACACCGCGCCGTGGACGCAGATCAATCACCCTGTTCGGCAATCTCATCGGCTCAGCTGGACGAAGCCCGTCGCGGCCAGAGCGATTGCGGGCGAGGGTCTCCGACAATGTCGCGCCCCGTGCCCTGACCGAACTGGAGATCCTCGAAATCATCGGTCGGTTCGTTACCGCGTCGGCGGTGGCCGAAACCGCCGAGTTCGACGGAGTAAAGATCCATGCCGCGCCCGGCTACCTCGTCGTCACCCAGTTCCTGTCGCAGCCGGCCTCGCTGATCGAAGCAACCGTCCCATCTGCCGAGGAATGCCACGTGGTCGTCGTCACACTCTACCGCTGCGGCGAGTAGTCGGTCGGTGCTTCGTTTCCAGGATTGGCGTCCATAGCCTTGAGTCCCAGCGGCAACGTCGACGCGTGCGACCAGAGAGGCTGGTCACTCTCGATGTGAAACCAATTACCCTCCGCTTCAGACAGATTCAACTTCGGCGAGACCTATCGTCTTCACCGGGAACTCTATTCCTTGTTACAGCGTCACCGGCCGGTCGAACCGTCGATCAGTTCGCGGAGGATGTCAGCGTGGCCGGCATGGCGTCCGGTCTCTTCGATCATGTGCACGAGCGCCCAGCGGACACTGGGAGCGGGTCGTTTCGCCCCCGGTCGCGGGATGGGCGCGGCAAGATCTGTGCATCCGTCGAGAACTGCGTTGGCACGCTCGACCGTCTCGCGATAGCGACTGACGACACCGTCCACGCTGTCTTCCGATGACGGCTGAAACGTCGCTTTCCAATCCGTCACGTTTTCTGCGAGAAACATCGATCGTTCGACAAAGATCAAGTGATTGACCAGCCCGAGCAAGGTTGTCCCCGACGGAACAATTGTGGTGCACACCTGAGGTTCCGGAGCACCCTCGACCTTGGCAGCGATCGAATCACGCAAGTAGTCGAGAAACGCGCGTGGCGTATCGACCTCGCTGTTTCCGGCCCGGGGCGGTGGGGCATCACGGCGGCTGCGACGCGACGCTGCCATGGTGGTTCTCCTTCCTCGGTGAAGAACGACATAGAGGCTTCATTCCTGGGTGGGCAGAACCGATCCTTCCGAATTCACTCCGATCCCGCATCAAATTTTGCTGTTGCGGCAAGGGCCGGCTTCATCGCCGGTATCACCGCGCCGAATGCAGGTCGTGCACAAGTTGGGGCCTCCGCAACTTGCCGACCTCGAAAGGCCACCGCCGCAGCGGATAGGCGAGACGAGCCACGAAATAATTGGCGTACTCGGCGACGCCGAAAGCCCACACCGCCACGACTCCCACAGCCGCGCCGGAGTGATCTGGTAGCCAGATGACAACGCCGAGAAGAGCTATCGCCAACAAGAGAACATCGAGGACCCGAAACACGCGGTAGAGCGCTGCGAGGCGGACCGGCATCGGTGCCTGCTCGACCCAGCCTCGCGCAAGCAGCCAGTAGACACCTGCTTGTACGAGTATCACAAGCAGTGGGGCCAGCGCCGACCACAACGCAGCGGAGTCTTTCGGACCTTCGAGCCGAGGCATCACGACGCCGACAGCCACAGCGGCAAATACGGCCGCGGCCGCCAGTTCGCCAAGACCGAGGCTCAGGTACCTGCGTCGCAAACTCATTCGCCGTTGATCCACCACGCAAGAAACCCTATCCGCCGATCACTCCGCAGCGGGTGCGCAGCAGCTGCAGGGCTTTGCCTAAGATCGATCGAAAGGCAGTCACGTGTAAAGAGGTTGGTGTGTGATGGTGCGATTGGCCATGGTTACGTTCGATGCAACGGATGCCCGATCACTTGCCACCTGGTGGTCGGAGCGATTCGGCGAGGCGAGTACCGAAGGTGACGAAGATTTCCTGACGGTGACGGCCCCGGACCTCCCACTCACTCTCGGTTTCCAACGGATCGATCAGGCTCGCAGCCAAAGGAATACGGTTCACCTCGACTTCGACCACGAACCGCAGGATCCTCCGCGGGACGAGGTCGTCGCGACGTTTGTCGCGGCAGGAGCAGCCCACATCGAGCGCCATGAGTCGGGCGGATCAATTTGGGACGTGTTGGCGGATCCGGCGGGAAACCTTTTCTGCGTGGGTGATCCGCATTAGGGTCTGTCCGACAACCAGTCCGAGATCGAGTCCACTGCTCATTCGGCAAAGCCTGAAAGTGCGTCACCCGATCAGCAGTACATACATTCGTTCGCATACAGTCGGATGTGTCCCAGCGGCACCCCAGACTGGAATGTCCGCTGTGTCAAATCTGCCGATAGGGGGCTGGACGGGTGGGATCGTCTGATTTGCTGGGTCTGACGGCCTCGCTGTCGTCGTCGACGCTTGTCCTCGCGTTCGTTGCCGGGATTCTTCCGCGAGTCGTCGGTGATGAACCGAATCCCGTTGTCGGCATACGCACGAAGGCGACGATCTCGAGCCCCGAGGCGTGGCAATTGGCCCATCGGATTGCGTGGCCCCTTCTACGCCGGACGGTGTGGACAGCCGTAGTGGGACTGTGCATGCAGGTCGCCATCGGTGTCGTGACAGGTTTCGGATCTGTGGTGTCGGCTGTCGCCTCAACAGTCGTGTTTCTAGCGGTGCTCCTTGTCCTGCTCTGTGCAGCGTTGAAGGGCAACGCCGCGGCAAAATCGTTGCGGCGCTGACCACCCGGGCCCGCATTTGTCAGAGGTGCCCTAGTTCTCCGATTTCAGTTCCCGATACGCGGTCGTTCGCGCCGGCGTGGTCCACGGTCCCGCATCTCGAGGATCGCGGCTGCCGTGGACGCGACCGTCTTGTCGTTGTCGCGTGTCAGCCGGGCGAGCGCTTCCCGGGCCGCCGCGCCGGGAATCTCAGCGAGTGCCTGCGTGATTCGCAACCTCGTCGGGGCGTCGTCAGTGCCGTCGAGTCTTGCCTGCACGGCATCGACGACCTCACCGCTGGTCGGTGAGTGCTCCGCGAGAAGACCGAGCACCTCTCCGGCCTCGACGTCGCGTCGCCCGTCGGCGACCATCTCGAGGAGAGCGGGCATCGAGACGGCCTCTCCGCGAGATCCGAGGGTGAGAGCGGCATCAGCGCGGACTATCGCGTCCGAATCATCGAGAGCTCCCTTCAGCGCCCGAGTTGCTTCCTCGGTGTGGATCCCGGAGATGGCCGACGTCGCGCGGCGTCGAACCTCGACGTCCTCCGATTCGAGGCCCTTCGTGAGACCTGCAAGGCCCGCACCTTCGGTCCTCGCCAACGCCCACTGCAACGCTCCGGCCACGTTGGCATCCTTCTCCGACAGGATGGCCTCGACGAGTGCGTCGACGGGCAACGCCGCATTCAGCTCCTGCGACAGGATCGCTTGCTGACGATGGGCAGCGAACTCGGATTCGAGTGCACGCAACAGTGAGACCATGCGCAGGACGTCGTCCCACTCCGAAGGGGCGCTGGCATCGACCCTTTCGAGTTTGGTCAGCAATTCCTCCTCCGCCGCGATCCGTTGCCGAGTGTGTTGCATGAGTTCACCCACCAAATCGGCCGGCGCGAAGTCGGGTTCGTCCAGTGCACGCTTGGCCTCGTTCAACGAGAGCCCCAACGTCCTCAAGCTCTCGACGTGGAAGAGTCGACGGATGTCGTCGGCGGAGTACTCCCGGTAACCGCCGGACGTGCGGCCCGTCGGCTTCACCAGTCCCAAGGTGTCGTAGTGACGCAGCATCCGTGTGCTGACACCACAACGCCGCGAGACCTCGCCGATCAACATCCGTCTCCCCTTCCTACGCGTCCGGGCCGATTGCCGCGACGCGCTTCGCCAACTCGTGTGAGAGTGCGAACCCACCGTCGGGGTCGTGCCAGAGTTGCTTTGTGGCATCAGCATGCGCCCGGACACGCGGATTCGGGCTCATTCCGGCCGCGTCGAGCACCGGGAGTACAGCCTCGCCGAGCCCGGTCAAAGCACGGCTCAGACTGAGCTGCATCTGCAGTTCACCCCGCCCGAGTTCGGTCGCCAGATCCGCTGCGAATGCACCCTCGACTCCTGCCGGCACGAGTGCCACTGCGGCGCGCCACGCACTGCGCGCGACCTCGTCGTCCTGGTCGTGCACCAGCGCAGAGACCTCGGGCCACGCGATCGGATCGCCGATCTTGGACAAGGTGTGGAGCGCCTGACTGCGGGCTTGCGAACCATCGGACCCGAGCTCACGGATCAGCCTCGGCACCGTAATTTCGGCCGGCAAGCGGCACAATGCCCAGGTCAGCATGTCGCGGACGAAGAAGTCCGGCTCGACGGCGCACCGATCGATCAGGGCATCCGTCAGCTCAGGGTCCGGGCGCGTGCCGACAGCGAGCGCGGCGCGCAGCCGAACCGAGGGATCAGCCGCGGCCAATGCGTCGACGAGGTGAGCATTCTGTCCACCATGGTTGGTTGTGTTCACGACAACCACCTCCTTCGTCGACCATTGGAGTCCTTGTCACTGTGTCAAGGTCAAGCGTCGCTGTCTCCGACACGGGAAATATCGCCTCGGATCACACGCCGGTTGTCGATCCTGGCCGAAAGATCATCAACACGACGACAACGACCCAGAGCAGATTGAAGATCCCCGTCGCTGTGCCCAGTCGACGGGTGAGCCGCGTTGCGACATCCACAACGGACCCGGTTCCTTCGATCGCCGCCATTGTCAGCCGTTGGGCGGGAAGCACGACCGCGGTGAGTATCACGGCGGCAACGACGGTGAGTGCGATCGAGGTGAGGATCCACAGGTCACCGAGCACTCCGAGATTGACGGCGGTGGCGACACCGAGCATCGGAACGACAACGCCGATCGTGGCATACACCCGAACGATGCGATGCAGCATGCCCGTCGTCGCAACACTGGCGCTGTCCGGATCGGCGAGCGCGGCGCGGCTCGCCACCGGGAACATACTCGCCGCCACAGCGACGGGGCCGATGGCAAGAATGGCCGCAATCACGTGGAGGGACAGCAGGATTCCGGTCATGGGATTTCTCGCGTTTCGGTACGCACAAGCGTATTCACGCAGCGTCCGGGGCGAAGGTGATTACAGGCTCGGCGCCCTTGGCCGACCACACCGTTCCACGACGCTCGTAGTCGAAGAGCGCTTCGACCTCGAGACTTATCCGGGGCCCGAGGCATCGTTCCAACAGGTACAGGCCAAGGTCGAGACCGGATGTCACACCGCCGGCGGTGATCAGGTCACCGTCGTCGACGATTCGCGCCTGGATCGGAATAACGCCGCCGGCCGCCAGTGCGTCCACGGCAAGATGGTGTGTCACGGCGCGGCGCCCTTCGAGAAGCCCCGCCATCGCCAGCGCCAAAGATCCTCCACAGACGGTCGCAACAAGAACACCAGGATCGTCGAGTGCACGCCGCATCATGACAGGCAGTTCGGTTTCCGTTGTGGCCGCGAGTCTTTCCGGCAAACTGGTGCCCGGCTGGTCCGCATCGGGTTCGAAGAGACCCGATGCTCCGGGAACGATGATCAGATCCGCGTGTTCGACATCGAGGGTTGCAGTGGCGGTCATAGCGAGTTCACCACTTCCGCTCAGGACGGTCCCAGGCCCCTCCGCACTGACGAGTTCGACACTCAACGCCCCACCGCTGGCGAGACCCCCGGCGTAGAGCACCTCGTACGGACCCACGACATCCATGGGATCGAATCCGTCGAACAACACGATCTGCGCGTGCACTGCAACCTCCGATTTTGTGCGACGCGCTCCTGTGCGCTTCGCTGTTCCTACGACAGTAGGAGGAAGTTGACCCCTGCGGCGACGGCTGAAAGCCAACCTTCGACGGCTTTCAGCCAACCTCACATATTCTGTGAAATACCAGTTGAGAGGATATTTCACGACACGAGATCACAGAATCTCGCGCCACATACGCTACGTTTCAGACATGCATGACGTTGCAGTTCTCGCGTTGCCCGGAGTGGTGCCGATGGACCTGGCAGCACCCCTCGAAGTCTTCGGACGATGCAGGCTTCCCTCAGGCGCACCGGCCTACCGGACCGCCGTGTGCGCGCTCACCGAGGAGGTGGAGACCGGAACGTTCACGATGCGCGTACCGCACGGACTGTCACGTCTCGCCCAGGCCAGCACGATCATCATCCCGGGCACCGCCGATCTCGATGTGCCGATCGACCCCGAGATCATCGAAGCCCTCAGAACTGCCGCGGATCGCGGCACGCGCATCGCCTCACTGTGCGTCGGCGCATTCACCCTCGCCGACACAGGCCTGCTCGACGGACTTCGCGCGACGACGCACTGGGCGGCTGCGTCGGAGTTGGCCCGCCGGCACCCGGCTGTCGACGTCGACGCTGCCGTTCTCTACGTAGACAACGGGCACGTCCTGACTTCCGCCGGCGCCGCGGCCGCACTCGACCTGTGTCTGTACATGGTGCGTCAGGACTACGGGTCTGCCGTCGCCGCCGACACGGCACGTCTGAGCGTGATGCCGCTCGAACGTGCCGGAGGGCAAGCACAATTCATCGTTCACGAGCCTCCCGTACCCAGCGGGACAACCCTTCGACCACTACTGAACTGGATGGAAGAGAACCTCGGGGAGCAACTCGACATCACGACAATCGCGGCCAAGGCAACGATGAGCACTCGCACGCTCAACCGCCGATTCCAGGAACAAATCGGTACGACGCCGTTGCAGTGGCTCCATCACGCGCGGCTCCGCCAAGCGCAATTTCTGCTCGAGACTACCGACCACTCGATCGAACGTGTTGCGGGACAAGTCGGATTCAATGCCGTCACGACATTCCGCGAACGCTTCCGAGACCTGGTCGGTACTAGTCCACAGCGATACCGGACGCAGTTTCGAACTTCCCGCTAGCGGGCCGGGTCAGCCCTTGACGTTGCCGGCAGCGGTGTTCAGAACTGTGGCGACGTCGTCGAGGATGTACGGGATGGTCAGGACCGTCAGTCCGCCGAACGCGAAGTTCTTGTCGACGCTGAAGTCCTTGGTGGATGCCGTACGCCCATCGACGATCACCGGCTGAGCTGCCACCAGTGGCTCGGCGAGAAACGCGTTCAGAGAGTCCTTGTCGTAGGCCACCACGAACAGCACGTCAGACGCAATCAGCGGCGCCTGCTCAGTGCTCAGCTCGAAGTACACGGCCTCCGGATCCTTGGCGGGATCGGCCTGCTGGACCGTCGGCTCGTTCTTCAGACCCAGCTGCTCGAGGAACTCGACACGCACGTCGGCGTTCTTACTCACCGCGAACGTGCTCGGGCTGTTCGGGAGTGCGATGGTGACGGTCTTACCTTGCAACGCAGGGTTCTTCGCAGCCGTCGCGCTGATCGCGGCGTTGGTCTTGTCGATGAGCGTGCCGGCCTCGGCCTGTTTACCCAGCGCCTGACCGGCGATGGTCACCTGGTCCTGCCACGACGCGGTCCACGGCTCGTCCGGGAAGGAAACCACCGGCGCGATCTTCGACAGTGCGTCGAATTCCTGCTGAGTGAGCCCGGAGTACGGGGCGAAGATGAGATCTGGTTCAGCCTTGGCGAACTGCTCGACAGGTGCTTCGCCCGTTCCGTCACCCGACAACAAGGTGGGCTGCTCGCCACCGAGCTTGTCGAGTGCCTCGGCGTCCCACTTCAGAATGCCCTGCGCGTCGGCCCCGTACTGAGGTCCGGAAAACGTGGGCATCGCGACCGGGACGACCCCGAGCGCCAGAAGGGCATCCTGGTTGGACCAACCCCAGGTAGCAACCCGCTTGGGCTCGTCCTTGATCTCGGCCGTGCCGAGAGCCGACGTGATCGTCACCGGAAACGCGGCATTCGCCGCGGACGAAGTCTCGGTGCCACCACCGTCGTCGTTGCTGCTGCAGGCCGCCATTCCAGTTACGAGGCCGCATGCCGCCAGGACAGCTACCATCCCGCGGACACGGCTGCGCCGCTCCGATGACGCTCGACCCGGAATCCTTGTCACTGAAGCACCTCTCGACCGATTGACCTGCTCAGACACCTCCAGCGGGTGACGACGCCAAACGTAGCACAAAGGTTACCCTTGCCTCAGTTCCAATAGGGTCAAGAACCGCACGCCGGCCCCGCGACAAGCGATCGAGCTACTTTACAGACTGACGCCGCACCATCTCCGAGATCCAGATCGGCGCAAACGGCGAGGTACAGTTCGGCGGAGTCGGGTAATCCTCGAGCACTCGCAGACGCTCACCGATGTCGATTGCGCGGGCCCGGAACTCGGCATGTTCGATCCCGATCTGAGCCAGGCAGTGGTTCATCGCCCATTGCAGGCGATCAGGAGCATCCTTCATCTCCGCCTCGATGACGTCGAGCGATCCTGAAAGATCAAGTCCCTCAGGCTTCTTCGCTACGCGCTCGGTAGTCAGAGCCCACCCGGCGCTAGCGACCACAGGATCAGGGTCAGCGGTCCAGGCCACCCGCAACTCCTCGGCATGCGGGTTCTTCTTCACCACGTAATTGACGAGCCAGTCCTGCACCTTGGGAGTGCGGGCCTCTCGCAACATGACATCCAACTCGTCACGCTCGAACGCCTTCGGGCGGCAGATCAAAAGGGCCAACAATCGCGCCGCGGTATCGCCCGTCGCCCAAAGCTGTTGTGCGAGTTCCTGCTGAGTCTTCAATCGCTTCGCAACAGCGCGCAGTTTTGTGAGGTTCACACCGTGATCGTCACCGTGTTTCTTGTTCACCGCGCGCGCCTTCGGATCCTCGAGCGCAGCCAGCTCGTCCATCACCGCGGCAACCGTCGTTTCAGCCACGTCGTCCTCCAGTCACTACTTCTGCGATTCACCTACAAGCAAAGCACGAGAAGGCGAGCGACCCACGTTTGAAACTTCGACCACTGGGTACATGTCTGCTCCTGAGGTGGCGGCACGTCACCATGAAGACAGGACGAACCTTGCATATGCGACGCGCCGCGGGTGCTGAGAACGTGGACGAAACCGCACGCGGAGATGAAGACGGCGGTAAGAGCGTTCTCACTCGGGCCATAACCGGCCCACTCCTTTTCGTGTTCATCCTCGGAGACGTTCTGGGTGCCGGCATCTACGCATTGGTGGGCGTCATCGCCGGTGAAGTTGGTGGAGCCGTCTGGGTACCACTGCTCGTAGCGCTCGTCATGGCATTGCTGACAGCAACGTCGTATGCCGAACTGGTCACCAAATATCCGCGGGCGGGCGGTGCAGCAGTATTCGCCCAACGGGCGTATCGGAAACCACTGATCTCGTTCCTTGTCGGCTTCTCGATGCTGGCGGCCGGCGTAACCAGTGCGGCGGGACTCGCCCTCGCATTCTCGGGCGACTATCTCAAAGCCTTCATCGACGTCCCAACCGTTCCAGCGGCGCTCGTCTTCCTGCTCCTGGTGGGACTTCTCAATGCCAGAGGCATCAAGGAGTCGATGCGCGCCAACGTCGTCATGACAGTCGTGGAGGTCACCGGGCTCGTCCTCGTTGTCGTCCTCGCTTGCATAGTTCTCGGGCGCGGCGACGGAACCCTGAGCCGCGTCGTGGAGTTCGACGACAGCCGATCGCCTGCACTCGCGGTGCTGGCTGCGGCACTCCTCGCGTACTACTCTTTTGTCGGCTTCGAAACGTCCGCGAACGTCGCCGAAGAAGTGAAGAACGTGAGCAAGGTCTACCCACGCGCACTGTTCGGAGCATTACTGACAGCCGGCGCCGCCTATGTCCTTGTCGGCCTGGCTGTCTCGGTGGTCCTGCCCGCCGACGAACTTGCCGCATCCTCCGGGCCACTGCTGGAAGTTGTGTCAGCTGCCGACGTCGGCGTTCCGCCTCGCCTGTTCAGCCTGATCGCGTTGGTCGCCGTCGCCAACGGCGCACTGCTGACAATGATCATGGCGAGCAGGCTGACATACGGGATGGCATCGGAAGGCTTGCTCCCGAGCGTCTTCGCTCGGGTACTGCCGCAGCGACGGACCCCCTGGGTGGCGATTATCGCGACCACAGCAGTTGCCATGGCTCTCTGCGTCACCGGATCGCTGTCAGCCCTGGCGGAGACGGTGGTACTCCTGCTGCTTTTCGTATTCATCAGCACCAACATCGCCGTCCTGGTTCTGCGCCGTGACGCAGTGCAACACAAACACTTCCGAACGCCGATCATCTTCCCGATCCTCGCTCTCGGTACGTGCGTTGCGTTGCTCACCCAGCAGAGCGCTGCGACGTGGTTACGCGCATCATTACTCTTGGCCGTCGGAGTAGTGCTGTACGCCCTCTCCCACCGCCGATCCACGAAGTGAGGTGCGATGTACAGGAGCCGGTGTGATGACCGACAGTTCTGACGCGTCAGATGTAATTCAGCGTCGAGAGCGAAAGATCAACAGGCGAACCCTGACGTACGGCTTGTCAGTCGTTCTGGCTACCGCGGTTTTGGTTATCGCGATCGTGTGGTTGGGCTCCCGGCGGGGCGAATGCTTCGGTACCGACACCTTGCTGTGCTCACAGAAGGATCGCCGACTGGCGGTCTTCGTCCCGAGCCTGATGTTGCTGCTCGGGACCGTGGGTGCGTTCTTGCGAGCCTCCCTGCGATTGCACCGCCTGCGGCGCCTCTACATTCGGCCGTACATGGCGTGGGCCTTGGCGGGCCTCACCCTGACGTATCTGACCGGAGCTTACTTCTTGATCGGGGTTTAGATTCTCTGAATACGTCTGTTCAGCAACCAGATTGAGTCGACAGCCGCAAATCAGAATCGCGGATCGTCGATCGCACTGAGGACTACTTCCCGCACTGACGTCGAAGACGACAAACTCGAGATCGAGCGCACCGTATCCACAACGTCATGTACCGGGACCAGAGATCCCTCTCCCCTGGCGGCAGCGACGTCTCGGGGCACGTCGAGTCCGTCTTCTGTATTGAGATATCCGAGATGAAGGACAGTCACTGCGAGTCTGTCCTTCCGGTAGCCCTCTCTCAACGCGTCGGCAATGCCGTTGATCGCGAACTTCGATGCACCGAACGCAACCTCCGGCCTACCGCTTCGCGGGAGTCCCGAGGTGGACCCGGTCAAGATGATCCGAGGTCGAGGACGGCCGATCATTCTCGGGATCAGGCGCTTGAGCAGGAGAATTGTGGCCGTGATGTTGGCGTTGATCATTTCGAGCATTTCCATGTCCGATTGTTCTGCGAATGCATAGTCAGTGGTGAAGGCGTCCCCTTCCCAAATCCCGACGTTGCAAATCAGGGTGTCTACACCTCCGACAAGCTCCTGATCGATCGAGTTCGCCGCCGTAACAGGGTCGGTCAGGTCTACTTCGATCCACTCGGAGACGTCGAACCCGTCAGGGCGCCGCCGAGAGATGCCGAGAACTTCGTGGCCGTCGCTCCTCAGTCCCTCGATCAAAGCACGACCGAGACCTCGGCTCGCACCGACAACAACCGCCCTCGCCACAATTACACCCTTCGTCGCTCGCTCATTCCATCCTAACGATCCGGTGGTCGCCGATAGTCAGGTCGTCACGTTCGAGTGATCGCGAAAAGTGTCGAAGAGTGTACGTGGCTCCCTCCCGAGCACCTCGTGCACACCGTTGGAAATGTAATCGTCACGACCTTTGGATATCGCAACGAACAGGTTTGTCAGCGACTGCACGAAAGATTCAGGAATTCCCATACGGGTTGCGTCGGATTTCCATTCGAGAACGGAGATCGATTCGAATCTCCCCGCATCCGTGCCAGTTACATCAGCGAGGACCCGGAGGGCTTCCTCGAACGAGTAGGACTTCGGACCCGTCAGCGGCAAAGGACCGCTCGGCGAAGGGTCGTCCATCGAAAGGATGGAGGAGGCCACTTCTGCGATGTCTCGGTAATCGATGAACGGCTCCGAACCGGTTCCCGCCGGGAGCCTCAATGTGCCGGTGGCCTGAAGTTGTCCCGCGAACATACCCGTCGTGAAATTCTGCGCGAACCAACTCGGTTGAAGGAAAGTGCTCTTCACCGCCGACTGGGCAAACGCGAATTCGGCCCCGACAGCTATGCCGTCACCACTGACGGATGGGTTTCGAGCGGTCAGAACAACTGCGTGCTCCACGCCGCAATTCTCCAAAAGGTCTACGAAGGCAACAAAATCCACCACTCTTTCGGGCAGCACCACGTACGCGCGCGAGACGCCTTCGACTGCTTGCCGCCACGTGTCCTGCCTGAACCAGTCGAAGGGCGTGGACCGAGACGAACGGGAGGCTCGCCGTACCGCGTGTCCTTCGCTCTCCAGTGAATCCGCCACTATCCGACCAGTTTGGCCAGTACTTCCGAGTACCAAAATCTCTCTACTTTTTGCCATGGTTGAACGCTAGTTTCGTCGTCGGTCAGCGCACCATGCTCGAGGGTTCAGGATCCATGTGATTGCGTTTCGCCCCTCCAACTCTCCATTTGCCTAGTATCAGGAGATGCTCAGTCCCGTAGACAGCGCACTCTCGGCATTTCGTATCGTGAGCTTCGATATCGCGAACACCGGCATCGCCAACACCGGCATCGAGGACTTCGATGCGTCTGCAGAGTCGTCGACATTCGAGGTGCGATTCTCCCGAAAGTTCCTTATTTTCAGCAATACTGAACTATCACTCGAGATAACATCTACCACTTCACGCGGAGAAGTTACAGCGCTCCACGCTGGTGAGGTCGGCATCCTGTGCCTGCCCGCTGACCGTGACTTTCGCCTGTCCGAACCACATCGCGATTCGGATCGAACGGAAAGGTCCAGCCACCCACCCGTCCTCGTATTCTCCTTCGAGTCGGCAGGAAATCTGTATTCGATTCTGGAGCATCATCTTCCGAATCTTTTGACGTCGAGAACCTCAGAGGTGAGCTCGGTATCCCATGTCCTGCAGTCGCTTGCCCGGGAACACGACAACTGGGCCGATGGGAAAGGATTCCCATCCACGGCGGTCAGACTCCTCGAATCGATTGTCTGCCTGATGCTCGCGGAGTGGTCTGCCGGTTGGAATGTGGGGAACCTGTCGCACGATCCCCGTCAATCGATCAGTGCCGTATTGCGCGAGGTCTACTCGAATCCCGGGAAGAAATGGACCCTGCCGGCGATGAGCGCCATTGCCGGCATGTCGCGATCCATGTTCGTCTCTGAATTCAAAAGTTCCGTCGGTGAACCCCCGATGCAACATCTACGCCGGTGGAGGCTGGCCTTGGTCGCGGATTCGCTGATCGCCGATCCATCGCTCACATTGGATCGTTTGGCAAAGAAGACCGGATATTCGGATGCGTTCAATCTCAGTACCGCGTTCAAGACGCATTACGGGGTGTCACCTTCTCAGTACCCCTCTCGAGCTCGAACCGAATAATCCCTACCTGCACATCACCCGTTTCGAGTGAGTAGCGATGCGCCGGGAGCAGCCAGGCTGTGGGGAGCGTCAACGCGCCCGAATGGTCTCACGATGCCGCCGAACTGACGCCGAAGTTATTCGCTCGAGAGCGACGTCGTCCTCGCGAATTGCGCTTCCGACTTGAAGGCCGTCTACGCCTGAGGCTCAGCGTAGCCCGCCGAGTCGGGCGACTATCATGGACGCGTGCAGGAGGTGAGCGACGAGACTCGAAACTACGGCGGTCGACCGGTATCGGCTCGGCGTGCCGAAAGGCGGCTGCAGTTCATTTGGGCTGCGCTGGAAGTCTTCTCGGACAAGGGCTACGCCTCGAGTTCGGTCGCGGACATCTGTACCACTGCGAGCCTTGCACGACGACAGTTCTACGACGAGTTCGACAGCCGCGAAGATCTGTTGATCGCACTGTACGACCAGATCCAAAGCGATGCGCGGGACGCGATGCTGACTGCGATCGCTGACGAAAAGCCCGACACACTAGCCGATCTCGCAGAGACGGCGATGACAGCGTTCGTCGAGTCGATCGGCAGCGATCCTCGGCGAGCTCAGATCTCGTACGTAGACATCGTCGGGGTCAGCCTGCGAGTGGAAGCACATCGAGTAGAGCGCCGCACAGAATGGGCCGTGTTCTTCAAAACGACAGTTCAAAATGCCGTGGGTGAGGATTTCGTTCCCCCCGGAGGATACGAAATGGCGTCGACAGCATTCATCGGCGCACTCATAGCTCTCGTGCATCAGTGGAGCACTACGCCCACCCGCCCGCCCGTCGACGGTCTTGTCAAAGTCATGTCCACGATTCTGAGCGCTCTGATCGGCACCGACACCTCGTCCAGCTGATTCGACCGCGGCGCGCCACACGCTGCAGCGTCTTCCTCGGAACCCTTCTGCCTTCCGGCCCTTCTCCCGCAGGCCGGAATCTTCCTCAGCGGCGGCGCGCGGTGCGGGGCCCCATACAGACTCCAACTGTGGCGAACACCGATGCGAGACGACCATTGCGAGTCCCGTCACATGTGCGCTACCTTGAGGGAAAGTTAGACAACAATGTCTTACACGGAAGATCTGAGAAGAAATGCACAAAGCTGCGCTGCTCCGTCTCACGACAGTGGGCTTCCTCGCTGTCGGAGCATTTTCCATGAATCTCGCTCTTGCACAAGCGGAATCGCAAGATTTCTATCAACCACCCACGACATTGCCGGCAGGGGAGGGCACGATGATCAAGTCCGAGCCTACCCCTCTGCTCGGTCAGCTACCCGGCATCCCTGGCACTTGGCCGGGCAATGGCGAGAAGATCATGTACACCTCCACTCTCGTGGACGGAACTCCCGTGGCCACCACGGGCGCAGCCATCACGCCGGCGTTTCCCTGGCGCGGGCCCGGTGAACGACCTACCGTGGTCGTCGCTCCGGGTACGTTCGGCCAGGGCGATCAATGCGCCGGTTCGAAGAACCTTGCGTGGGCCTTCAATATTCAGATCAGCCCTCAGTTGAGCTTGCCCGTCAACTACAACGTCGCCGACGCCGGCTTGCTGCTCACCGCAGGGTTTCGAGTAGTCATGCCCGACTACATCGGACTTGGCACTCCCGGGATTCACACCTACGTCAACAGGGTCGAGCAGGGCAACGCCGTCGTCGATGCCGCGCGCGCCTCGAATCAACTGTGGAATCTGCCTGACTCCACGCCGATCGCGTTCTGGGGCTACTCCCAGGGCGGCGGGGCGAGCGCATCCGCTGCAGAAATCGTCGGCGAGCGGGCACCAGAGCTGAACATGCTCGGTACCTACGCGGGGGCAGCCGATCCCGATCTGCGCGAAGTTCTCCGCAAGGCAGACGGGTCACTACTCACCGGAGCGATCGGGTACACCCTAAACAGCCTGATGGCGAGATACCCCGAGCTAGGTCCGATCTTCGACAAGCGGCTCAACGAGGAGGGAAAACAATGGCTTACGACCAGTGCGACGCAATGCGTGCCGGATACCGGGCTGACATCGTTGGGTACTCGTAGTACCGATTACACCGTCGACGGAAAATCCTTCTCTCAGATCCTCTCCGAAGAGCCGGAACTCGCGGCAGTAGTCGACGATCAACAGATCGGACGCACGACCCCCTCTGCCCCGGTATACCTGCACACGTCCACCAACGACGACATCGTTCCCGCTGATTCCGTTGCAGCACTGAGAGACAGATGGTGCGCATTGGGAGCGGAAGTCGAATACACACAAGACGACATCACGCCGCCATTACTACCGGGGTCAACTCTCAGCCATGATTTCGGAACGGCGACCGGAATGCCGCTAGCGGCAAAGTTCCTGTGGGACCGAATCAACAAGGCACCGGTCAACTCAGCGTGCAGTGCCTGACGGGCTGACCGAGAACGCCGATGGCCTGGCCACTGCCGAAAACAAGGAACACCAACCGAAGGGAACGGCATGACTGACGTAACTGTTGTTTTGGTACACGGTTTTTGGGGCGGCGCGGCCCACTGGGGCAAAGTCATCGTCGATTTGCACGCCAGGGGATATTCGAATCTCCGCGCCGTCGAACTGCCTCTGACATCACTCGCTGACGATGCCGAACGCACGCGCAAGATGGTCGAGCAGATTCAAGGCCCTGTTCTGCTGGTCGGTCACTCCTATGGCGGTGCAGTCATCACCGAAATGGGGGACCTCCCCAACGTCGTCGGGCTGGTGTACATCGCAGCGTTTGCACCCGATGCCGGCGAAAGCCCGGGCGGTATCACCCAACAGAACCCACCCGCCGCTGCCGCAAATCTGACACCGGACTCCGACGGATACCTGTGGATCATTCAGGAAAAGTATCGCGAAAGCTTCTGTCAGGATCTCGACGTCAATGACTCACTGATCATGGCAGTTACCCAAAAAGCACCATTGGCAAGTACTTTCGGTGACGCGGTTACTGCACCGGCGTGGAAGGTCAAGCCGAGCTGGTACCAGGTCTCCAGTGAAGATCGAATGATCCATCCCGACAACGAGCGCATGATGGCTGGGCGGATGAACCCCCGCAAACTCGTCGAGCTGCCAGCTGGGCACGCATCCTTGGCGTCGCAGCCGTCAGCGGTAACCGACTTGATCGTCGACGCGCTCAGCGACATTCAAGTCTGACAACCCGATCACTCATCCCCCGAGCGGCAGGTCCCGGCCCGCTCGGGGGTATCGGACCGAACCGGTACGCCACACGGAGAGCAGAGAATTGCTGAGCGAGCATGGATACAGCGTTTTCTGCATCAGATTGAACGCTCTTTTCGCAACCCGCCAACCTGGATTGACCAATGCACGAGTCTGCGACGCACTTCGCCAGCAGGGGTATCGCATATCGACGCCCTACCTTTCTCAACTTCGCACCGGGGTTCGCCGCGCCCCGTCAGCGACTGTGATGCATGGCCTCGCACAGTTCTTCGGTGTCACAACCAGCCACTTCTTCGACAGCCGAGGCGATTCAGGAACTGAAGACTCGCGACACTCGGATGCCTTGCTCATTGCCCAGTTGTCGGATGAACCGGTGAAGCATCTTCTCGGACTGACAAACGCTTTGTCGTTTGATTCCCAGGAGATGCTGATTTCGTTAGTTGATCGGTTACGGGGATCCGACAGACTGGCGAGCCGCAAGTCAAGATCGCAGTGAATGTCGACTCTGCAGCGTCCAAGCCCACGCATCGATAGGCCCCCGCCCAGGCAGGCAAGGCAAGGCAAGCGAACGCAAGGACATGTTTCGTGGTCTGACCAACATGTTCAGCAGGTGTGTAGATCGGCAGGCTAGGTGGATGACCTCTCCCATGCCCTTCGGGGCCCTGACGGCCCCGAACAGCGCAACTCGAACGCACAGCAGAATGTCGCATGCTTCCGAGCGAGGTGTAGCCGGCGAGCCGTCGAGGATTCACTCGCGAGTGAATCGGCGCACGCTGTTCGCAGGGGCGGCGGCACTCGCAGCCGCAGTCACACCCGCTGCCCCTGCAACTGCTACCGCAGTCACCGGCGTCTCTTCAGCTTCCCCCGCGCGACCGGACTACCTTCTCGTTCACGGTGGCAGCCATGGAGGTTGGTGTTGGCGCAAACTCGCGCCGATGTTGCAACGCGGCGAAAACCGAGTGATCACTCCGACGATCACCGGCGTAGGTGACCGATCCCATCTCCTCCATGCAGAGTTGAGCTACGACGCCGCTGTCAACGACATCATTCGGACGATTGAAGCAGAGGAGCTCACAGACTTCGTACTGGTCGGCCACAGCATCGGTGGTGCTTACATAACCTCGGTGGCTGACCGGATGCCTGAGAAGATCCGTCGATTGGTCTACCTCGACGCTGTCGTCATCGAAAACGGTGAGACAGTGCTGTCCACAATGCCACTCGGCAGTCAGGAGGTACTCCGAACGCTTGTCGCTGCCACCGGCGGGCACGCTGTACCCGCCCCGACAGATCCCACGATGTTCGGTCTCACCGATCGAAATGACATCGATTGGGCGAAAAGGCAACTCACTGCGCACCCATGGTCGACCTGGAGTGACACAGTCACTCTCACCGGTCCGGCTGGAGCTGGACTTCCACGGCACTACATCGACTTCACCGAGCCCGCCTTCCCCGACATCCAAGCGTCGAAGCAGCGGGTGCTGAACAACTCGCGCGAGTGGCAACTCGATCGGATCAACACCGGGCACGACGGGATGATCTCCGCTCCCCGAGCAGTCGCCAAGCAGATATTGTCCTACGACCGCTGACTCGATCAGCGGCGAAACTATCGACGATTCAGATTGGACGCCACTCGAAATGCAGCGCGAAAACATTGCTCCACAACTCATTACGGGTAGGTTCGGATACAACGCCGCGGTCAGAATCAGCGCACCTTCGGAGTTTCTCTTCGTATCGGGGCATGAGGGACGAGGCAGCGTGGACACACGCGGAGGCGTCGGCGACTTCAGAGCCCAAGTTGCAACGACTTTTGTCAACATCGACCGCACCCTCGAAGTTGCGGGCTTCAGTTTCAGAGACGTAGTACAGATCCGCATCTTTGTCAGAGACATAGCTGCTGCAACCTCGAACTACGATGTTGTTCTCGATGCCCTCGAAACCTACCAATGCTCACCAGCCAGCTTGATGGCTGAGACTACCGGGCTGTCCGACCCGGCAATGCTGGTCGAGATCGAAGCTGTGGCAGTCCGCTAGGGCACCTCGAACGAAATTGACGGATATCTCCAATTCCGCAGAGCGGTACTCATATTCGATCTCACGGATGAATTTCTTTTCGGCAAGCGAACGTAATGGAGGAATAGTCGTGGCGCAGCAATACACTTTCGTTCTCGTGCATGGAGCTTGGCATACCGGGGAGCACTGGGCACCAGTGGCGAAACACCTGCTTGCAGTCGGCCATCGCGTGTACACGCCCACGGTCTCGGGGTTCGGGGTATCACAGATGAGTGTCCGACACGCGGACGGTGTCGAGTCGATCGTTCGGTACATCACCGAGCGAGACATCACGGATTTCATTCTGGTGGGACACAGCTTCGGCGGCACGGTCATTTCCAAGGTCGCAGAGGTATTTCCTGACCGCATTCGACGACTTGTGTATTGGAACGCCTTTGTTCCAGCGAATGGCAACAGCATCAACGACGAGTCCCCTGCTCACTATCGAGAGATGGTGCGCGAAGGAGCGGTGGATGGAATGTTCTCCTTGCCTTGGAACGTGTGGCGAGAAGCGTTCTTGAACGACGCCGATCACGAGACAGCCATGAGCGCCTACGAGTCTCTATGTCCGACACCGGTCACTATGTTGGAAGACAAACTTGATCTCACGAAGTTCTACGAACTCGTCAACTCCGGGACGATGAGGACTTCCTACCTGAACTGCACGGAAGACACCGCAATGCCCCACGGCGAGTTCGCTTGGCATCCACGATTTTCGAGCAGACTCGGCCTGTGCAGGATCGTTCAGATGGCAGGAAGCCACGAAGCGATTTTCACTACACCAGCGACCCTCGCCGAGAAGCTGGTCGAAGCCGGGCGCGACTGACTCGTTCTGTGGGTGCCGATGTGCCGCTCCGAGACTACGGAGTGGCACCAACGCCGGCGTCCACCAATGACGCAGCGGGATCCGAAGTCTCCGTCATCAAAGCGATGCATATTTCTGTCAGTCGGTCTGCGAGGTCCGCACGGCGCCGAACGCTTCCGATACGGATAGCGTTGCCGATCAACGTCATTGCTGCACTCACGGTGAACTTCGCCTCGGTGGCATCCAAGCCGGGGCGAACTTCACTGAGCGCTCTAACCCACAGCTCCAGGTAGTCCCGCTGAGCTTGGACACATGCCTTTCGGGTGTTGTCGGGAAGCTCGGCGAGTTCCGTCGCCATCAAACCGATGAGGTGTCCGTCTTCCAGGGCAAACGCGATATGAACACCCAAGAGAATGTCGAGCGTCTGGCTCGAATCGCCTACTTGCGACAGGGCCTGCCTCACGGCAAGGTCACGTCGGTCGAAACCACGGGTGATTGCCGTGGACAGAATGTCGAGCTTTGTATCGAAATGGTTGTACACGTTCTGGCCTGTCGTCCCGCAGGCCGCGCCGATGTCCTCGTTGCTCACCGTTCGATACCCGCGTTCGTCGAACAGTTGAATCGCCGCAGTCAGTAGTTGTTCGCGTCGCGAAACGGGTATGGAGATGACCTCTGTGCGCGCAGCGGGAACGTCGGGGTCCGCAGACCCGATGGGGGACAGGGAAACACGCGCCGAAAGGTCGAACAGCAGTGCCTCCATCTGGCGGGGAGGCATCGAGATTCGGTGACTTGACGAACTGCTGAACACTGCAAGGATCGAGTACGCCAGCAGCCGACTGTCGGAGTCGGAAAGGTCAGACCTGTGCGCTTGCACCAGCTCCGAGATGCGAGAGGTACTGAACCGCAACTTCTTACGCAGCATCTCTCGTTGGTCGTCGTCCAGATACCTGGCTTCACGCTGCCACAACAGCGGCAGCCCGCGGCGCTCGACCGACGTTGCCGACAGCGTTGTCAGCAACGTGTACAGATCCGTTGCACCGCCGACAGATTCATTGAGAGACTCGATCCCGGCCAGAACCGCGTGATAGAGCAGGCTGTTCTTGTTTCGATAATGGCGATAGAGCGCGGACGTCGTGATGTCCACACGAGCGGTGACATCCGAAACAGAAATGTTGTGATACCCGTGCTCCCGGAACAGCTCGCTTGCTGCTGTCAATATCTGTTGCTTACGGTCGCGGGGTCGACGGACGGCAGTCATCGGTTCCCTTTCACGTGGCACGCCGCCATCCTATCGTCGATTCGGTCATTGCGTCAGATTCACAAAGCGAGTGTACTCGCATGAAGACGACTCATAACCAGAAAAGTCCAGTTACCTACTATTCTGCACACTCGGGAACCTCAGGTAGCTACTTTCGACTCGTAGCTTTCCAGACGATCTCCTTGTCACGCTCGGGGTTGGCGAAAATCAAGGTTCCGAACGCAAACAGGACCGCAACCAATCCGAAGGCCTGGAACGCAGTGGCATAGCCCGCAGCCGGAGTATCGGCAGCGTCGACGATCCGCCCGGTCACGTAAGGGCCGATCAAACCCCCGATTCCCATCATTGCCATGAAAACTCCGAGCGTTCCGGCTGTCTGCCGGGGCGGACATATTTCGGAGATCGTGGCGATGATCAGCGGATAGCCGGACGCGAGGAACCCGTATCCGACCGAGACGATCGCGACCGCCAGCGCGGGGGCCGACACGTAGGGCAGGAACACCATGATCATTCCGCTGACGAGCACACCCACCGAGGGAACGATTATTCGAATCAGGCGGGACGTGGCGCCGCGAGAAGTCAGACGATCTCCGGAAGAGGAGAGGATCAACATCAAGATCAGGCCCGCAATGCTGGGGAATGCGAACATCGAACCAGCCTGCAGTCGGCTGTATCCCAGGCCCACTTCGAAGTACGACGGAAGCCAGGTCAGCACAACCGCGACGATGGCGTATATCGCCATCACCAGCATTGTGCAGCTGATGAACGTCCGCGTTCGGAAGATGCGTATCCACGGCACCGCCGGCTCGTCGGTCTCGGCTGCACCGGCTCCCGCCTCTTCTCGTCGCTTTCCACTACGGATATAGGGACCCTGCGACCACAGGGGCAGCCAGAGCACGCACCACAACACGCCGAGCACCGCCATGCAAACCACGGCCGCACGCCACCCCCACGTGACCGTCACGAAGGCAAGCGCGGGAGCCACGGCAATCTTCGCCAGCGAGGCCGACCCGGCGAGAAGCGCACCTGGAAGTCCACGTTTCGCCGGCGGATGCCAGGAGAACGCGGCGGTGTGCGTCAGGGGCCCGCTCGGCCCCTCAGCCAAACCCAACAGCATCCGACTGACCACCAGCACAGCAAAACTCGCCGTGATGACCATCGGGAGCATTGCCGCCGACCAGAGCAAGGCCAACACCGCCAGCGCCCATCTCAGTGTCGTTATTCGGGCAATCGCTCCGGAAAAGAAACCGCCGATCGTGAAGGTGAGGAAGAACAAGCTACCCACGAGACCGATCTGGGATGCTGTCAACCCCAACTCCTTGGACAACGGTTGGGCAATGATGCCCAAAACCGCTTTGTCGCCCCAGTTGATGACGGTCAGGAAGACCAGCAGCGAGGTCAAACCCCAAGCACGGCGACGTGATTCGGGCGGTGCGGGCACTGCTGTCCCCGAAGATGCTTGTTGGTGTGTTGCCACTTGACGAGGCGTTGCCTTGGGTGTGGTCCGGGGTGTTGTCACTGTCGGATCCTTCGAGGAGACGGTTTGATCAACGGGCACTGCCAACGCAGTGCAGGGGCAGACTTGTCGCTTGGTTTGGTGACACTTCGAGTTCACATCGATGTTTGGAATCGAGATCCATCACGCTCTTCTTCCGCAGAGAAGACACGTCAGTTGGCCATTCCTTGAGAGAAAACCACCGAATAGCACTGCCAGATAAGCAGAAACAGACAGTTCGATGCCCGCCTCCCTCAGGTCGAAATTTTCCGTTCAGCCATCCGTGCGCGGGCATTTCTCATGCAATGTCGCTTCAGGGAATTACTTGGGATTCACTTTGAGCTATTTTCCCTACTGTGTCAAGGGTCACTTCGAACTACCGACGACACTGGTGACCTTGCCGAAAGGCCAGTTCCCTCGAAACCCAACCGCACGATGCCCCAACACGTGCGGTGACAATCGACAGCTTCCGGCACCCCAGAGTGTCCGTCACTCGCCACCTACGCCCCATCCTGCCAAGGTTGCACGCAACTGTGAACGCATTGGAATAGCGCTTGACCAGCTGTGACAGCGAAGATGCTTGACATACATACTTTTAAGGCCTAAAAGTGAATCATCAGTAATTGCGAATGAAACTCCCGGAGCCACGACGCCTCGGGATATCGCAGCGCCGGAGCAACCACCGGCCTGGACTACCGCCAATTACGTTTCGCTACAACACTCTTCACTCGAAAGGGAACACCGTGGGAAATGGGATCGCGGGAACTGGGACCGTGGGTAACCTGGAGGGAAAGGTCGCTCTCGTATCCGGGTCGGGACGTGGGATCGGTCGAGAAATCGCACTCAAATTCGCCCGCGAGGGTGCAGCGGTGACAATCAACGACTTGGATCCCGAAGCTGCTGCACAGACCGAGCACGACATCAAGGCGGCCGGCGGGCAAGCAGTCAGCGTAGTGGGTTCAGTGTCCGAGGACGGTTTCGCGGAGCGATTCGTCAGCACTGCGGTCGAGACCTTCGGTGGTATGGACATCATCGTCAACAACGCCGGATATACCTGGGACTCGGTGATTCAGAAGATGACCGACGAGCAGTGGGACACCATCGTGGACGTGAATCTCAAAGCGCCGTTCCGCATCCTGCGTGCGGCGCAACCTTTCATCAAAGCCAACCCGACCGAATACCACCGCAAGGTGGTGAACGTGTCGTCGGTGTCGGGGTACTACGGGAACGCCGGCCAATCCAACTACGCCGCCGCCAAAGCCGGACTGATCGGACTGACCAAGACTCTTGCCAAGGAATGGGGTCGGTACAGGGTCAACGTCAACGCAGTGGCCTTCGGACTGATCATCACGAGAATGACCGAGGTGTCCGCGGACGCGAACGCGACGTTGACGATCGACGGCCGCGAGATTCGCGTCGGCGTCAACCCTGATCGCTTGGCCGTCGCGTCGAAGATGATCCCATTCGGCCGAGGCGGCAATCCGGTGGAAGCCGCGGGGGCGGTGTACCTGCTGTGCACTCCCGAATCGGACTACATCAACAGCCAGTGCCTCGTCGTCGACGCCGGACGCGTCTGACCCAAAACACGTCATCTCACCACAAATCTTCAGGAGCGCATCATGAAACGTACCGTCTATGCCCCCGAGCACGAGGCATTCCGCGAGACCATCCGGACCTTCATCGCCAAGCAGGTGACGCCGAACTACCCGGAGTGGGAGAACGCGAATCAGGTACCGCGTGAGTTGTTCAACCAGCTTGCAGAACTCGGCGCGACGAGTTTCGACATCCCCGAGGAGTTCGGTGGCGCCGGGCCCACCAGCTTCAAATTCCAAGCTGTCATCCAAGAGGAAACAGCTCGTGCAGCAGTAAGTTTCGGACACTACGGAGTGAGCATCGGCATCGTGCTGCCGTACCTGCTGCGCCTTGCCGACGACGAGCAGAAGCAGCGGTGGCTTCCAGGCGTGGCGAGCGGCGAGACCATGCTCTGCATCGCCATGACCGAGCCGGGAACCGGATCGGATCTGGCAGGCATCAAGACCACGGCGCGCCTGTCCGAAGACGGCACCCACTACATCCTCAACGGTGCCAAGACCTTCATCACCGGTGCCCGCAACTCGGAACTCTGCGTCGTAGCCGCTCGAACCTCCGCGCCGTCCGAGGAGGACCGACGCTTCGGACTCAGCCTCCTGGTAGTTCCCACCGACAGTGTCGGCTTCAATTTCGGACGCAAGCTCGACAAGATCGGTATGAAGTCTTCCGACACCAACGAACTCTCGTTCACCGATGTTCGAGTTCCGGTCGAGAATCTCCTCGGCGAGCAGGACAAGGGATTCTCCTACCTCGGCCAAAACCTCCCCCGCGAACGACTTTCCATCGGTGTCGGCCAGACCGCATGTGCGGCCGCGGCGATCGAGTTCGCGTCGGAGTACGTCCGCCAGCGTCAAGTCTTCGGTAAACCTGTTGCATCCTTCCAGAACACCAAGTTCGTTCTTGCCGAATGTGCTACCGAAGTCGCTGCCGCGCAGGCACTGGCGGACAAGGGACTCGATCTCGACGACTCCGGAGAACTCACCGCCGCCGATGCTGCACGCATCAAGCTGTTCTGCACCGAGATGGCAGGCCGCGTGATCGACAAGTGCCTACAACTGCACGGCGGCTACGGGTACATCCTCGAATATCCGATCGCTCGCCTGTACGCCGACACGAGAGTCTCGCGCATTTACGGCGGTACCAGCGAAGTCATGAAGACCATCATCGCCAAGGACATCGGTCTCTGATCTCCAACCGACTCGGACACAGGAGCTTTCATGCGTGATGCAGTCATTGTCGATGCGGTACGGACACCGATCGGCAAACGTGGTGGCGGGTTGTCCACCACGCATGCAGTCAATCTGTCAGCGCACGTTCTGCGCACGCTGGCAGAGCGAACCGGGCTGGACCCCGCAATCGTCGACGACGTGATCTGGGGTTGCGTCGGAACCCTCGGCATGCAGGCCGGCTGTATCGCCCGGTCGGCAGTACTCGGTGCAGGATGGCCCGAACATGTCCCTGGCGTGACAGTCGACCGTCAATGCGGCTCTTCGCAGCAGGCCGTACACCAGGCGGCAGCGGGCGTGATCTCGGGCCAGTACGACGTCGCAGTCGCGGGCGGAGTCGAGATGATGAGCGTCATCCCGCTCGGCGCGGCTGCGCGTGCCGGCGACTACGGGCCGATGCACGGTCCACTAGTGCTGGGGCGCTACGACATCGAGCGATTCAACCAAGGACTCGGCGCTCAGATGATCGCCGACGAGTACGGCATCAGTCGCGCCGACATGGATCGACACGGCCTCGACTCGCATGCCCGAGCTGCTGCCGCTGTCGACGCCGGCCGTTTCGCCGGCCAGATCGCTCCGGTCGCGGTCACCGACGCCGAAGGCGCCACCCGGATCATCGAGGCGGACGAAGGTATCCGTCGCGGCGGGACCATGGAACGCCTCGCCGAGCTGCCGGCAGCGTTCGAGGGAACCGAGATCACGGCGGGAAACGCTTCCCAGGTTTCCGACGGGTCCGCCGCGCTCCTCGTGACGACCAGTGACGTTGCGCGTGAACACGGTTGGACACCGATCGCCCGCATTCACACTGCGGTCGTGACCGGTACCGATCCGGTGAGCATCCTCAAGGGCCCGATCCCGGCAACGGCGTTGGCGCTGAAGAAGTCCGGGTTGACGCTCTCCGACATCGGCACGTTCGAGATCAACGAAGCATTCGCCGCCGTGTCGCTGGCCTGGTTGCGCGAGACCGGAGCCGACTATTCGCTGATGAACCCCAACGGCGGCGCCATGGCCATCGGGCATCCCGTGGGAGGCTCCGGCGCGCGGTTGATGACCACGATGGTGCACCACATGCGTGACGAGGGAATCCGTTACGGCTTGCAGTCGATGTGTGAGGGCGGCGGCATGGCCAATGCCACCATCCTCGAGTTGCTCTGAATGCGCCTCACACACAACGAATCAACCACCAATCCACGAAGACCAGTAATCACAAGGGAGCACCGATGAGTCGCAAAGTACTAGTCGCCGGGGTCGGAATGATCCCGTTCACGAAGCCAGGGCGCAGCGAGCACTACTACGAGATGGGCGCGAAGGCCATTGTCAACGCACTCGCGGACGCCGGAATCGGATTCGACAAGATCGGGCAGGCCTACGCCGGCTACGTGTACGGGGATTCGACGAGTGGCCAACGCGCCATCTACGGCGCGGGTATGACCGGAATTCCGGTTGTCAACGTCAACAACAACTGCGCGAGTGGCTCGTCCGCGCTGTGGTTGGCCAGACAAGCCGTCGAGTCGGGCGTCGTCGAATGCGCACTCGCCGTTGGCTTCGAGCAGATGCAGCCTGGCGCTTTGGTCAACCACTGGGGAGACCGCCCGGCTCCGATGGAGCGACACGCGGAAGTCCTCGACCGCACCTACGGCATCGACCCCGCCAACCCGTCCATGGCGATGCAGTACTTCGGTGCCGCTGCGCAGGAGTACTCCAAGCGGTACGGGGTCTCGCCGGATCTGTTCGCGAAGATCTCGGTCAAATCCCGCAAGCACGCTGCCAACAACCCGTACGCGGTTTTCCGTGAGCCGGTCACCGAGCAGGAAGTGCTCGAATCAAAGGCACTGTACGGCGGGCTGACTCGTTTGCAGGCCTGCCCGCCCACCTGCGGAGCCGGCGCCGCCATCGTATGCAGCGAAGATTTCGCGCGTGCCCACGGCCTCACACCGGGCGTGGCGATCGCAGCTCAAGAGTTGGTCACCGACTTTCCCAGCGTCTTCACCGACGACGACGTCTTCAAAGTGGTCGGTGCGGACATCACTCGAGTTGCTTCGCAACGGATTTACGAAAAGGCCGGAGTGGATCCACGCGACATCCAGGTCGTGGAATTGCACGACTGCTTCTCGGTCAACGAGGTGCTCTCCTACGAGGCCCTCGGATTGGTCGACGAAGGGTGCTCCGAGAAGTTCATCCTCGACGGCGACAACACCTACGGCGGCCGGATTGTAGTGAACCCCAGCGGTGGTCTGCTGTCCAAGGGGCATCCGCTCGGCGCCACCGGCTTGGCGCAGTGTGCGGAACTGGTGTGGCAGTTGCGCGGCACCGCCGACGCACGACAGGTCGACGGAGCAAAGCTTGCACTGCAGCACAATCTCGGTCTCGGCGGCGCCGGCGTCATCACGCTCTACGAAAAGGTTGCTTAGCAACCACTTCCGCCAACACGTCAACACCGCCGCGCCGTAGCTCGGCGCGAAGAACGAAAGGAAACATCATGGGACAACTCGACGGACGCGTTGCCATCGTCACCGGGGCCGGCGCAGGCCTCGGTCGCGAACACGCATTACTCATGGCAGCCGAAGGCGCCAGCATCGTGGTCAACGACCTGCGCGGAGCACAGCAGGTGGCAGACGAAATCGTCGCTGCCGGCGGCTCGGCCATCGCGGTAGAGGGCTCGATCGCGGAAATGGCCGTCGGTGAGAAGCTAACCGACGCAGCAGTATCCACCTTCGGAAACTTGCACTCGGTGGTCAACAACGCCGGTATCATCCGTGACGCGATGCTGTGGAACATGACCGAGGAAGAGTTCGACTCGGTCATCGCTGTACACCTCAAGGGAACCTTCTCTGCTACCCGCGCCGCCGTGAGATATTGGCGCGACCAGTCGAAGGCAGGCGTGCAGGAGACACGCAACCTGGTCAACACCAGTTCCGGATCCGGACTGCACGGCAACTACGGGCAGTGGAATTACTCCGCCGCCAAGGCCGGTCTGGCCATCCAGGCAGTCAACGCCGCTCGCGAATTCGAGCGATTCGGCGTCAAGGCCAATGCCATCGCTCCCGTGGCGCGCACCGAACCTGTCAAAGCCACGCCCGGCATCAAGGATTTGGTCGGTGAGCCCGTCGACGAGTCAGTCTTCGATCGCTACAACCCCGCCAACTGCTCGTCACTCGTGGCCTACCTGTCGAGCGCCGAGTGCGCGTTCAACGGACAGGTTTTTGCCGTCTACGGCGGCTATGTGGGTCTCTACGGCGGCTACTCGATCGCCGACGAAATTCGTGAGGACCGGCAGCTCGACATCGGAGAACTGACAAAGCTTCTCGGCGACGACGCCTTCCTCAAGTCGGTCGAGACCCGGCGCGCCGGCATCCCGAAGATCGAAGGAGAAACCAAGTGAGTTACACGTTTCCGCTCGACTACAGCAAGGTCCAGGAATTCGTCCGGGCCGTGAAGGCAAACCCAGAACAGCATGCCGGCGAGGATGCGGTGATCCCGCCGACCATGCTCACCAGCGGCCGAATGATCTGGGAGCCCGCAGACCAATCCGGTTTCGCCAAGCTCGGATTCGACCGTCGTCGCATCCTCCACGGTGAGGAGGAGTACATCTTCCACGGCCCACTTCCACGAGCCGGCCAGAAGCTGACCGCCGAGACAACTGTCGGTGACCGCTTCGAAAAGCCCGGAAAGCGCGGTGGTGTGATGACCTTCGCGAAGATGATCACCGAGTTCCGTGACGAGTCCGGAGAACTGATCGCGACGCAGAACAGCACGATCATCGAGACCGCCACAACGGGCGGCAAGGAGGAGGGGAAATGACGACCACGACCGAAACCGTCGTAGCCGGACAACAGGCCGAGAGCAAGACTTTCCCTCCACTGACTCGCACCGACTTCGTCAAGTATCAGGGTGCCTCGGGTGATTTCCATCCGTTGCACCACGACGACACGTTCGCCCGTGAGACCGGCTTCCCGTCCGTGTTCTCCGTCGGCATGCTTCAGGCAGGCATGCTGGCCAGCTACGTCACCGACTGGCTGGGTGTCGAGAACCTGCGTCGGTTCAAGATTCGATTCGCCGACAAGGTCTGGCCCGGTGACGAACTCACCTGCTCTGCTGTCGTCGTCGACACCTACGAGGCCGAGGACGGTCGACGTGCTCGTGTCGAACTTGTCTGCGCTCGTCAGAACGGCGTCAAGGCCCTCGTCGGAGACGCGGAATTCCTGATCGATTAACTCGAGGTCGGGGTGTCGATTCGTCGGCATCTCGACTATCCGCCGTCAGCACCACCCGACTCGAGGAGCACGCCAGCCCATGCATCTGACCCACCTTCTGCACAGGGCGGTTCAACAACAGCCGCACCGACCCTTGACCGTCTGCGAGCATCGCGAGCGCAACGCCCCACAGATCGCGAAGCGAGTCGCCAGACTCGCCGGAGCCCTGCGAGAGCGTGGCGTGGGTCCGGGCGACCGGGTCAGCATCCTGGCGTTCAACTCCGACCGTTACTTCGAGTCGTTGATGGCGACGTGGTGGATCGGCGCTGTCGTCAATCTCGTAAACCGTCACGGTTCCGTCCGTGAAGTCACCGACGCGGTCACCGGAGTCGGCAGCGCTTTTGTACTCGTCGACGAGGAATGCCGGCTACTGGTGACCGGACTCGACGCCACTGTCACGCTCGTCTACATGGGCGACGAGCCGGCTCCCGCCGGAATGGCTGGTTTCGAAGACCTGATCGTCGAAGGCCCCGAGGTCGAGGACGTGCGTGCCGGCGGCGACACCTTGGCCGCGCTGATCTACACCGGCGGAACCACCGGCACTCCCAAAGCCGTCATGCACTCTCATCGCAGTCTCTCCACCGCCCTGCTCGGCGGTACCGGCTTTGCCCGGTCCTGCGAGATCGGTGGCATAACTCTGGTGATGGCTCCTCTGTTCCACATTGCCGCATTGCTCGGCATGATGGCCCAGACCGTGGTCGGCGGCACAGTCGTGTTCGCCAACCGCTTCGACGCCGGCGACGTGCTCGGCCTGATCGCGGGCCGTCGGGTCACCACGATGACCGCGATCCCGAGCATGTTGCAGATGCTCTACAACCATCCGGCCTTTTCGGACACGGACGTCACCAGCGTCAAATCGATTGTGTACGGAGCCGCCCCGATGCCCGCGGCCATCCTGGAACGCGCGATGTCGCGCTTCCCCAACGCGAACTTCGTCCAGGGGTACGGCATGACGGAGACCGCGGTCATCGTCTCCCTGCTCGGATCGGATCACCGGGCCGGTGGTCCTCGCCTGCGCTCGGCGGGCCGTGCAAGCCTGCACGCCGAAATCATCATCGCCGACCGGGAAGGCAACGAGGTGCCACGGGGCACTGTCGGAGAGATCGTCACCCGCGGCGAGCACATCATGCTCGGATACTGGAATCGTCCGGAGGAGACCGCCGAAGCGCTACGCGGGGGCTGGCTGCACACCGGAGACCTCGCGTACATGGACGACGAGGGGTACATCTTCATCGTCGATCGCGCCAAGGACATGATCATCACCGGCGGCGAGAACGTCTATTCGGCCGAGGTGGAGGACGCCGTCGCCAACCACCCCGCTGTGTTGCGCTGCGCCGTCATCGGCCTGCCCGACGCTCAGTGGGGCGAGCGCGTGCATGCAGTGGTGGTCCTCAACCCACAACTGCATGCCACCGCCGAAGAAATTCGCGAGCACGTCAAAACCCAAATCGCAGGGTACAAAGCACCGCGCACGGTTGCCTTCGTCGAAGCACTGACGACCACGGCCACCGGTAAGACCGACAAACGTTCACTGCGCAGCCTCTACACCTAGCCAACCCCGCGTCGTCCGCGGAACAAGGAGACTTCCCATGAAGCGCACAATCTTCGACGATCAGCACGATGCCTTTCGCGAGGTGTTCCGGGGTTTTCTACACAGGGAGGTCGTCCCTGAATTCGCGAAGTGGGAGGAACAAGGTTACGCGCCACGCGAGTTCTACCGCAAGCTCGGAGAATTGGGAGTCATGGGCTTCGACATCCCGGAGGAATACGGCGGCGCGGGGGCGACGAGCTACCGCTATCTGATGATCATCGGAGAGGAAGCCGCGCTGGCCGGTGTCTCATTGGGTAACTACCACGCGAGCGCCGGAATCGTTCTGCCCTACTTGCTCACTCTCGCAAACGAGGATCAGAAGAAGCGCTGGCTGCCCGCCTGTGCGAGTGGGCAGGCCGTGCTTGCCGTGGCGATGACCGAGCCGGGGACGGGTTCGGATCTGGCCGCCATTCGCACCACCGCGAAGCTCTCCGACGACGGAGAAAGCTACATCCTCAACGGCGCAAAGACCTTTATCACCAACGCCTCTCAGGCGACACACATGGTCGTGGTCGCCCGCACCGGCGACCCAGGTGAGAATCGCAGAGGCGGGCTCTCGCTGTTTGTCGTCGACACCGAATCCACCGGCTTCGAAGTTGGTCGCCGATTGGACAAGATCGGTTTGAAATTCAGCGATACCTGCGAGGTCTCGTTCACCAACGTCCGGGTACCGGTCACCGATGTACTCGGCGAGGAAGGAGCGGCCTTCAGCTACCTCGGACAGAACCTGCCCCGCGAACGCCTCGCCATGGCGGCCGGAGGGTGCGCCACCGCAGCCGCTGCCATCGCCCACGCGGTTTCCTACACCAGCGACCGACGAGTCTTCGGAAAATCGGTCGCAGACTTCCAGAACACCAAATTCGTTCTTGCCGAATGCGCTACGGATCTCGCCGCAGGTCAGACAATGGTCGATCACGCCGTCGCACTCGAAGACGCCGGCGAATTGAGTGCCGTCGACGCTGCGATCTGCAAGCTCTTCTGTACCGAGATGGCAGGCCGCGTGATCGACAAGTGTCTACAACTGCACGGCGGCTACGGGTACATCCTCGAATACCCGATCGCACGGTTGTACGCGGACACGAGGGTGTCGCGAATCTACGGCGGCACCAGCGAAGTCATGAAAACGATCATCGCGAAATCCCTGAGCCGGTAGGAGCCCCGATGGACGAACTGTTGCAGCTCACTCACGCAGGCACTGCATACGGCGGGGCACCCGAATTTCGCGGAACCTGCTGTGCCGGTGGCCCAGATCGCGCCTACGGCGGCCATGTCGTCGCGCAGGCCCTGCTCGCTGCGCACCGCACCGTCGACCCTGTACGGTACGTGAACTCGCTTCACGCGTACTTCCTGTCCATGGGTCGACCGGGCGCCGAGGTGCAGTACCGAGTGCGAATCCTCCGAGACGGTGGCACCTATGCACTACGAGAGGTGACCGCCTTCCAGGGCGGCAATGCGCTGCTCTCACTGACCGCATCCTTCAAGAAGGAGGAACTCGGACCCGATCGCCATATTGCGATGCCCCACGTTCCCACACCGGAATCAATTCCGGCACAGAGCGAATCCGTTGATCGATTCTGGTCGGGCATCACGTCCTCGGCCATTCGCCAGGCAGTGCAGGTGCGCCCGATCAGCGGAGATTCGGCCGACGACGACGCTGCCGACCACGGTGGTGGCAGGGACCGCCGCATGTGGATTCGCATCGCAGGTGAAGTATCGAGCGATCACGGGATGCACGCCGCCGCACTTGCGTTCTGCTCGGACCTCACGCTGGCGCGAACCGCCGCCCTCGGTCATCTCGATCTGATCGGCGGGGGAAGTCCGTCCCAGAAGCTCTTTCTCACTTCACTCGATCACGCCGTGTGGTTCCACCGCCCTTGCCGAACCGACGAATGGTTGCTGTTCGTTCAACGCAGCCCTACGTCGGGGGACGGACGGGGTCTGTCCAGTGGCGAATTCTGGACCCGCACCGGGGTTTTGGTTGCCACGGTCACTCAGGAAGTTCTCATTCGCGAAAAGCACGCTCCCACTTTCGACACGCGGCCGAAGCTCGCCGCGACCATGCAGGCAGGTTAACTACGTCAGGAGTAGATGTGCACGGAATGCCCTTCATGCCAGTATCTCTCGAGTATCCCGACGTTGCGTTCGACGCTGTTCTCGCCGGTTCGGCACGCGCCTACGGAGATCGTATTGCCCTACGGGACGGCGACCAGGCTCTCACTTTCATCGAACTCCACGATCACGCGCTCCGCATAGCGCAAGGACTGTCCGACAGGGGCATTCGACCTGGCGATCGTGTAGTTCTCCTGATGCCCAATTCCCTGTGGTACCCGGTCGCCTACTTCGGAATTCTGTGTGCCGGCGCCGTGGCATGCCCGGTCAACCACACTCAGCCGACGGAAACACTGCGAGAATTGTTGGCAGAGTTCTCGCCTCGTGCCGCGGTGGTTCACCCGTCCAGTGTGGCGGCATTCCGTGCGGCACAGAACTCGGGGCTCGAATTCACCGTCGTCGCTCCCCCGACCGCGGCGGCCCCGGCGAACTGCCCGTCGCAAGACAGCGCAATCAGTGACGTCGATCTCTCTCATCTTCTCGAGTCGCCGGCCCTCACCCGAAAACTGGCGAGTTCACAAGGCGTCGCACATCTTCAGCTCACCGGCGGCACCACAGGCCGCTCGAAGGGCGTTCAGGTTCTGCACCGCAATCTGGTGGCCAGCACGATACAGACCACAGCGTGGCGTAGCTCGTCTCTTCCGGAAAGCGACGAAGCCGGTGGCATTCGGATGGTTCCGGTACCCACTGCTGTACACGAGAATTCGGAGCGAATGGGCGAGGGCGTCATTGCCGTCGTCGCACCGTATTTTCACGGACTGGCTCTCGTCGGACAGTGCAATCACGTACTTGCCGGTACCACCACCCTCGTACTCGGCAGGTTCGATCCTCACGAGTACCTCGCAACCATCGAGCGCCACAAGATCGACAGACTGATCGGCGCACCGGCGTTCTACCACCTACTCCTCGAGGCCTCGACCAAATCGACTCACGATTTGAGTTCGGTGCGTTCGGTGTTCTCAGGTGCTGCACCCATCGACACGACCACGTTGCGTCGCATGGGCGAGACATTCTCGAACGCGAAGGTCATCGAGGGTTACGGACTCAGCGAGGCGACAACCATTCTCACCAATCAACTCAACAACCCAGATGCGCGATCACCGATCGGCAGCGTAGGCCTACCGGTCTTCGACACGCGAATATCATTGCGAGACATGGAAACCGAAGAGGAAGTCACAGCCGGTGAAGTCGGCGAGATCTGGGCGAGTGGACCGCAAGTCACCGCCGGGTACTTCGCCGCACCCGAACTGACCGCGCTCCAATTTCGTGACGGTTGGCTCAAGACCGGCGACTTGGGCAGATTCGACAGCGATGGAAATCTGTATGTCGTCGGCAGGAGCAAAGACATGATCATCTACAAGGGGTACAACGTATATCCGGTTCAGCTCGAGGAGGTGCTGTGCTCCCACCCCGGCGTCGCGCAGAGTGCGGTGATCGGCAGGCCCAATGACGAAGTCGGGCAGATCCCGGTGGCCTTCGTCGTAAGATCGCCGGGCGCGGCCAGGGTTTCGGCATCCGAACTCGTGGAATACGTGAGTGAGAAGGTGGCTCCCTACCAGCGCATCCATGCAGTCGAGTTCATCGAGGCGCTACCTTTGACTCCAACGGGAAAGGTGCAGAAGTCGCGGCTCTAGCTCCACCCGGTTGCGGCCAGGGTAGTCAGGTGAGCGGTTTTCCACCCGTCACGCCGATGACTTCCCCAGTGGTGTAACTGGATTCGCCAGAGGCGAGAAATACATAGGCGGGAGCAAGCTCGGCCGGCTGACCTGCCCGCCCGAGCGGAACGTCGTCCCCGAACGTCTCGAACTTCTCCTTGGGCATCGTCGCCGGAATCAGTGGCGTCCAAATCGGTCCAGGTGCAACGGCATTGACCCTGATTCCCTTCCGTGCGACATCGGCGGCCAGCCCCTTGGTGAAGTCGATGATGCCCGCCTTTGTCGTGGCGTAATCGAGCAACTCGGGCGACGGGGACGCACCTTGGATGGACGAGGTATTCACGATCGTCGATCCGGGCTCCATCTGCGCGATCGCTGCTTTGGAGAGCCAAAATAGTGCGTAGAGGTTGGTTTTCATCACACGGTCGAATTGTTCGGTGGTGATATCGGCGATGCCGCCCATCTGCACCATCTGAAACGCGGCGTTGTTCACCAAGATGTCCAGTCCGCCGAGTTCACGCACCGCGGTTTCGACCAAAGCAGAACAATGTTCCTCGCTTCGGAGATCTCCCGGCACCGAGACGGCTTTGCGACCTGCCTCCTCGACCCAGCGAGCGGTTTCCCGAGCGTCCTGTTCTTCCTCGTCGAGATAACTCAGGACAACGTCCGCGCCTTCTCTGGCAAATGCAATCGCGACCGCACGTCCGATGCCCGAATCCGCTCCGGTGACAATCGCACGCCTTCCTTCGAGTCGACCGCTTCCTCGATAGGTGTTTTCACCGTGGTCGGGAGGAGAAATCATGTCTGCGGTGAGACCGGGGTGTGCGATCTCCGCCTGCCGCTCACGCACAGGAGCGGGGAACCGCGTGGTCGGGTCCTGCATTGCGTACTGGTCCGGCATATCGATACTCCTCGGGTGACGCAGTTTCTCGCGGGCTTCTGGATGGATGCACTGCACATGCCTCCTTCCCGCCGAATAGAAATCGAAACCTCGGGGTGGCCGGGATCTCACTCGTCCTGGCGCCGACGATCTCGGTGCGTCGAGCCCACTTGTTCGTTGTGGTTACTACGCGGTAGGTCGGGGTAGCCCGCGTATCGGCGGTGGCTCCGCGACCCGCGGAGCACTCGTCGAGCAGAAGCTGAACATCACGTAAAGCACGCACCGACGAAGGGACGACCCCGATATGAGCAACTCCGAAACCACGTCCGCCTTGATCACCCAGTTACGCATCCTCCTCGGACTGACGCACACCGAGATCCAGGTCGCCGAAACGCGCGTCGCACAGGCCAGAACCGAAGCGGTTCGACGCGAACTCACGGAAAACGCAGAGAACGGCCGTGAAAGGGCGAGTTCCATCGAGTCCACGATTCGCGATCTGGGTGGCGTTCCGGAATTGGTCGGTCCGTTCCTCGGACGCGCGACAGCCGGAGTGAAAGCGATGGTCGAACAGGCTCAGCCCTTCGACGAAGCTGTACTGGGCGACCTTGCGCTCGAACATCAACTCCTCGACCGCTCCCGCTACCTCAAGGCCCTGGCCACTGCCGGCGGCGATCAGACCGTCGCGGCGTTGGCCGACCGCCTCATCGCTGCACACTCCGCGACCGTGGACTGGCTCACGACTGTCTTGGCCGAAGAGGCACTCGGTGGACCGGCAGCTTTGCGCCGCACACCGATGCAAGCTGCCACCGGCGCGGCGATACGGCTGGTCAACGTTCCGGTCTCCTGGTCCACCCGCAGTCTCGACCGTGCCATCGACGCTGTTCGCACCTCACCGCCGGTACTGGGTGAGCTGATCAGCTGGGGCGCATATGCCGGTGACGTGACTGTGAAAACACTCTCGGCCAGTAGGGATGCGGCCATCGCCACGGCTGAGAAGGTCACTCGCCGAGAAGGTGCTGACGGTGCCGCCGACGTCTTCCGTTCGGTACGGAAGTCGAGTGGGCTACTCGACCCCACTGAACTTCCCATCGAAGACTTCGACGAACTCAACGTCACCCAAGCCGTCTCCGCCGTGAAGGAACTGACCGACGCCGCACAGGTGCGGGACATCGTTGCGTACGAGGAAGCGCACAAGAACCGACACGGCGTCGTATCCGCTGCCCAGGCAAGACTCGCAGCGATCGCCCAGGAAGTCGTCGGAATCAACTAGAGCGTTCAATCGACATATCGAGAGTCCGACTCTCGGAACCGCGAGCACTGGACCTCGTGAAAGCGGGATTCGCGGCCAGGGGCACCCGAGACCGTCAAGAAGATGACAGCGGCTCTCGAAGCCCTCTGATCAGTTCGACGCGCGCGGAATCGAGAATTTCCTCGGAGAGCGGGGAACCCTTGGTAGCTCGCGAAAGAACCAGTGCACCGAGCATGGTGGAGAGCCGGAGGAGACCGACAGCTTCGTCGTCGGCAAGAGCTGCGGCAAAATCCCCCACTCCCTCCGTGTACACCCGACGGGCCTCGCTGTCTGCAGGCTCGCGCGCCATGTCGGCGGCGAGCGCAGCAGCGGGGCATCCGTCTGCCGGGTTGTCGCGATGCGCCACCGAGAGATAGGTATCGATCAAAGCTTTTCGGGCGGAGTCACGTTGCCCTGCATACTCTTCGAGTCCCGCAGAGTGCAGCTGAGCCAGTTCCTTGAAGGCGTGGGTGGTCGCTTCGTCGATGAGAGCGTCCTTGGACGCGAACTGCTTGTAGAAGCCACCGTGGGTCAGCCCCGACGCCTTCATCAGGTCGGCGACGCTGAGGTGAGTGCCCTTCTCTCGGAACAGTCGGGCTGCGGTTTCCACGACGCGCCGACGGTTCTCTTCCGCTTGTTGCTGCGATACGCGGCCCATCACAACGCCTTCCAGTTTGGATTTCACTTGACATCTATCCTAGCCGACACTTAGATTTGATTCATAATCTAAATGTCACGAGCAATCACAATACTGGGAGAATCATGGACCTGAACAAGACGGTTGCGGTCGTCACAGGAGCCAATCGCGGGCTCGGACGCCATCTGGCTGCGGGACTCGTCGAGCGCGGCGCAAAGGTGTACGCGGCTGCGCGCAATCCGGAAACTGTCGATCTACCCGGCGTCATCCCCCTGAGGTTGGACGTGACGGACGCCGAATCGATAACCGCCGCCGCGCAAATCGCATCGGATGTGACCTTGCTGGTCAACAACGCAGGTATCTCTACCTCGGCGCCCTTGATCGGGGGCGACATCGATGACATTCGACGAGAGATGGACGTCAACTTCTACGGCCCGCTCGCCGTGACCCGGGCGTTTGCTCCCGTCATCGAAAACAACGACGGCGGAACAATACTCAACGTTCTGTCGGTGCTGTCCTGGTTCCATCCAGCCGCGCTCGGGTCTTACGCGTCGTCGAAGGCAGCGGCCTGGGCGATGACCGACGCCGTTCGAGAAGAACTTGCGCCGCGCAAAATCTCCGTATCGGCACTGCATGTCGCATACATGGATACCGACATGGCCGCTGGCGTACCCGCCGAACAGAAGATCGATCCTGCCGACGTCGCCGCGCAAGCACTGGACGGTATCGAAAGCGGGCTCGCCGAGATCCTCGCTGACGACACCACCCGGTACGTCAAGGGGAGTCTGTCCTCGTCGAACTCCGAGTAAGCAAGGGACTGCAGACGAGTGACGCTTACCCCACCGTTTTGAGGCTGGCCAATCTGCTCAGGATCGGTGCCCGCCAAGCTGCGAGGTCTTCCGGACCGTTCTCTTCCCACAACTCGTACAACTCCGAAGTGTCACTGTCGGAAACTGCACGCTCGAGTGCGGCGAGGACCCAACTCTTCTGCTCCGGGCTCAAGGTGCTGACGTACCCGGCGGCGTCAATTCCATCCAGCTGCACAGGCTTCGGCGCAACGCCGTGCGCAACCGCAAGAATCTCGGCGACGGCAATTGCTGTTTGAGCATCATCGGCATCGAGATAACCGCCATCGGGGTGGCTAGCGTAATCGTCGATGTCGTAGTCACCCGCCTGTACTGCGCTGAGCAGGTCGCCCGCTACGTCGTTGTCGAAAGGTCCTGAACCCCAAGTCCCCATGCTGTCTCTCCGATCCGTACCCGGCGCACCTGTCGTAAAGATATTAGTGAATCACCGGCTTCGGCGAGGATCCTCGGGCTGGAAGTACTGCGTTCGCCGGAAATCGACATCAGCGCAACGGCACGCGAATGATGCGGTCATCACCGGGGTTGGGGTCGCCGCGTCCGTCGGTGTTGTTCGTCAGTATCCACAGCGACCCGTCCGGTGCGACTACAACATCACGGAGGCGCCCGTATTCGTCGACGAATTGCTCGTCGGCGGTCGCGGGATCGGTCAAGGGCACCGTGCGGAGTCGCTCACCACGAAGATTGGCGATGTAGATCGTGCCGTCGTGGATGGCGATTCCGCTGGGGCTGGCATCATCCGGTGACCATTGTTGGAGCGGGTCGATGAATCCGTCTTCACCCGCAATCCCTTCGACCTCGGGCCACCCGTAGTTTCCGCCTGCTTCGATCTTGTTGAGCTCGTCCCAGGTGTCCTGCCCGAACTCGCTGGCGTACATCGTGCCGTCCTCGGTCCAGGCAATGCCCTGAGAGTTCCGGTGACCGTAGCTGTAGACAAGCGAGTTCGGAAATGGATTATCTAGCGGCACATCGCCATCCGGAGTCATTCGAAGGATTTTCCCGGACATCGAGTCGAGGTCCTGAGCTCTGTCTCGACTACCGGCATCACCGACGGTCACGTACAGCATCCCGTCCGGGCCGAACGCGATGCGACCACCGTTGTGGTAGTTGGCCGAAGCGAGCCCGTCGAGAATCGTCTCGGCCGGCCCGAGCGCGAATTCCCCCGGAGCACCGATGATGTCGAAGCGTTCGATCCGGTTCTCCCCGTTCGCGGTGAAGTACGCGTACAGGCGGTTTTCACGTACTGCGATCCCTAGTAAACCGCCCTCACCTCTGGGGCTGACGCCGTCGACGACTCCCACCTCGCGGCTGTTTCCGCCGGCGTCGAGTTCGAGGATTCGCGCGCTGTCGCGCTCACTGACAAGTGGTGTGTCGCCGTGGAATGCGATCGACCAGGGCGCGTCCACGCCGTCGGCGACGGTCTCGGGTTCACCGAAGGCCGCGGCGGGCGCCGATCGTGTTGTCGCGCTTGCCTGCGGACGGGGCCCTTCAGGATCCTCGCTACCGCAAGCCGTCAGGAAGGCCGAGACGAGCACGGCGGCGCCCAGTCCTCGGATCTGTCGTCGTGTCATGGGCGCGTCTCCCGGGTTCAGGCAGTCTTTGCGCCGACGGTAGCGCGCAATCGGCCACACCGGGAGTCCCTTCGAGTACCCCCAACGACCGGGACTCCCTCGCAGGCGACGGGCGTGATGCCCTGGACGGGTGCGCCACGACATGCGCGTCGTCAACAGAAAGAGAACTGACCACCTCATGATTTCCGCCCCGACCGTCGAAGAAACCGGCCGCCTGCCGCTCGTGATCTACGTGCTGGCCGTCGGAGTTTTCTTGATGGGTACAACCGAATTCGTCGTCGCCGGCATTCTTCCCGAAATCGCGGGTGACCTCGGTACGTCGATCGCGAACGTCGGCCTGATGATCACCGTCTTCGCGATCGGAATGATCGTCGGCACGCCGGCGATGGCGATCTTGACACTCAGGGTTCCCCGACGCGTGACCTTGAGCTCGGCTCTGATTGTTTTCGCGATCGGACACGTCATCGTCGCGCTCTCGTCCAACTTCGGACTCATTCTCGGCGCCCGCTTCCTCACAGCCGTGGCGACGGGCGCCTTCTGGGCAGTCGCTGCAGTGGTCGGAGCAAAAGCGGCAGGCCCGGCGTCTTCCTCGCGCGCGCTCGGCATCGTCTTGGGTGGAGGCATGCTCGCGAACGTCATCGGTGTTCCGCTCGGCGCTCTGGCCGGTCAGACCATCGGCTGGCGCGGTCCTTTCTGGGCCCTCGCCGCCCTCGCACTCGTTGCCGCGGCCGTCGTGCACCGATTGGTACCCGCCGACACCGAATCCGGTGCGGTGCCGTCCTGGCGAGCGGAGATCGCGAGCCTACGGGACGGACGCATCTGGCTCGTTCTGCCCGGTTGCGCCGTCGTGTGCGGGTCGTCGCTGGCGGCGTACAGCTTCATCTCTCCGCTGTTGACCGAGAACACGGGACTTGCTGCGTCGGCAGTGCCGCTAGTGCTTGTCGGCTACGGACTCGGCGCGTTCGTCGGCTCCAATCTCGGCGGTCGACTCGGTGCGAAGCATCAGTACGGGGTCTTGTTCGTCTCGGCAGCGATGACGTTTCTCGTGCTCGGGGCGCTCTGCCTCTTCTCGCACAACGTGATCGTGACGGTGTTTCTCGTAGTCATGCTGGGACTATTCGGCATGTCGACCAATCCCATCCTGATCGGGATGGCTGTGCGTTATGCCGATCAGGCGCCGACGATGGCCTCTGCTCTCAGCACCTCGTCGTTCAATCTGGGCACGGCGGTCGGCTCCTGGATCGCCGGGTTTGCGTTCGCCTCGAGTCTCGGCGCCACTGGGCCGGTGTTGGTAGGCACCGGTGTTGCCGCTCTCTACTTTCTGCCGCTGATAATCCTGTTGCGCAAGGAACGCACGAAGCGCACCACCGTCGAAGTCGTCAACTGACGACCCGATCAACCGTCGCGCAGTTCGTCAGCCGTCCGTCAGCGACCGCTCCGACACGTGAGGCGAAGAGTCCGCATTCTCGCTGGCTGCCAACGAAGCGAGTAACTGCATCCGTTCCGCGGACGGCGATCCCGGCTCTGCGGTGTAGATCGTGAGCGTCAACCCCGGCTCGGCGGCCATCTCCAAACCTTCGAAGGCAAGCGTCAGCTCCCCCACGGCGGAGTGGTGAAATGTCTTGAATCCGGTGCCGTGATGGCGGACGTCGTGCGCGCCCCACCGACGCCCGAATTCCTCACTCCGAGTGCTGAGTTCACCGATCAGATCGTGCAATTCCTTGTTGTGAGGATCTCGCCCGGCCTCGGTTCGCAGAATCGAGACGGTCACCTCGGCAAACTCGTTCCAGTCCGGATAAAACTCGAAAGCCCTATCGTCGAGGAACGTGAAGCGCGCGATGTTCGGGGGCTGCCCCGGCATGTCGTAGAGGTCCTTGTAGAAAGCACGCGCGAGTGGGTTGACAGCAAGAAGATCCATGCGACCGTTCCGCACGAAAGCGGGTCCCGCGGTGACTGCATCGAGCGCCCACTGCAGGCTCTGATGGGGCTTCCAGCCCTTCGCATTTCGCCGACGCGGGGGTCTGGCTACCGGGCTTGCCGCGTGCGCGAGATCAAAAAGGTGGGCGCGCTCGGCGTCGTCGAGTCGTAAGGCCTTCGCGATACTGTCGAGTACACCCGGCGATGCGCCGCTGATCGCTCCGCGCTCGAGCCTCGTGTAGTACTCGACGCTCACGCCGGCGAGGGTTGCCACTTCACTTCGACGTAGACCGTCCACGCGGCGGTTCGATCCGGCCGGAAGTCCAACTTGTTCGGGCGTGACTCGGGCGCGCCGCGAGGTCAGGAATTCGCGTACTTGCGCTCGATCGTCCATGCCATCGAGCGTAAGTCAGTGACCGGTAGCGAGGGAGTCCCTCGCAGTACCACTATCGCGCGGGACTCCCGCACGCCGCCAAATCGTGATCAGGTTGAAGTGACACGAGAAAACCGATGGTGAGGAGCCACGTCATGCGCGCTGTCGTCATGCATGCCCCCGGCGACGTCCGGGTCGAAGAGATCGAAGCGCCGGTGATCGTCGAACCGACCGACGCGATCATTCGCGTTACAGCCACCTGCGTCTGCGGTTCCGACCTCTGGCCGTACCGCGGCATCGAAGAGCTGAATGGCCCGACGCCGATGGGACACGAATACGTGGGCGTCGTCGAACAGGTCGGCCCCGACGTCAACGACATCGAAGTTGGGGACTTCGTCGTGGGCTCGTTCGTCGCGTCGGACAACACCTGCGAAATCTGCGAGGCCGGCTTTCAGTCTCGCTGTATCCACCAGGTCATGATGGGCTCGGTCGGCACCCAATCCGAATACGCTCGCATCCCGCTCGCGGACGGCACCCTCGTCCCTGTCCACGGAGAGCCGACCGAGCGGCAGGCCCGCAGCCTCCTTGCAGCCTCCGACGTACTCGGCACCGGTTGGTTCGCCGCAGTAGCTGCGGAAGCCGGACCTGGCAAAACGGTCGCCGTCGTCGGCGACGGCGCAGTCGGACTTTTGGCGATCCTCGCTGCCAGACAACTCGGCGCCGAGCGGATCATTGCCATGTCACGTCACGCCGACCGGCAGGCACTCGCCACACAATTCGGCGCCACCGACATCGTCGAAGAGCGGGGCGACGCGGGCATCGCGAAGATCAAGGAACTCACCGGCGGCTACGGCGCCCACTCGACCGTCGAAGCCGTAGGTACCCAAGAATCGATGATGCAGGCTATCGGAGCTACCCGCCCCGGCGGACATGTCGGCTACGTCGGGGTATCCCACGGCGTCGAACTCGACGGCATGAACCTGTTCTTCGCGACGGTGAGCCTGCTCGGCGGTCCCGCGCCGGTCAGGCGATTCCTACCCGAACTGATCGAGCTCATCATGACCGACCAGATCGACCCAGGCATCGTCTTCGACCTCACTCTCCCGTTGGAGGACGCCGCCGCCGGCTACCGGGCGATGGACGAGCGGCGCGCCACCAAAGTGCTACTCACCCTCTGACCGATACCAAAGGCTCACGAGACAGAACTGGGCTCTACACGCCGGTCGAGGAACGTCTCGGCTACCAACGAGAGGCGCTCTTGGTCGACCGATCAGCATGTTCACTGATCACACCGAATGCGTATGATGCCGAAGGTGAGGACGGGCACTTCAATTGGTGCGCAGCTGCTTTGATCGTAGAGGACGCTACGCGACTGATATGCGCCCCCACCAGCGGAAACCAATTGTACGAGTGAATGTTTCATTGAGAGCGACTCGGCGCTACTTTGTAGCAACGGCACTCGTCTCTACCTACGGTTGCGTACTGAATTCCTTGTGGGGCAGGCTTTCTTGTGTACTGCTGACGAGCCGTATCTGCTGACGAATCGTATTGCTGACGAACCAAGGTCGGAGAACAATGGGTCACTACAAAAGCAACGTGCGTGATATCGAGTTCAATCTGTTCGAGGTGCTCGGGATCGGCGAACTGTTGGATGCCGGCGCTTACGGGGACCTCGACACCGACACTGTGCGCAACATTCTTGCGGAAGTAGCGAGACTGGCAGAAGGCCCGGTCGCCGCGTCCTTCGCCGACGCGGATCGGAACCCTGTCGAATTCGACGCACCCAATCACGCAGTTGTGGTCCCGGAACCTCTACGCAAGACGGTCGAGGCGGTGAACGAGGCCGGTTGGTCGCGACTCGGCCTACCAGAAGGCATGGGTGGTGTTCCTGCTCCTGCACCGTTGGTCTGGGCGATCGGCGAAATGTTGGTCGCGGCAAACGGATCCGCAAGCTTTTTCAACATGGGTCCACTGATGGCGAGCGTGCTCTACACCATCGGGAACGAACAGCAAAAACATTGGGCCAAAGAGGGATTCGAGCGCGGATGGGCCGGGACGATGGTGCTCACCGAACCAGACGCGGGATCCGATGTAGGCGCAGGCCGAACAAAGGCAATCGCGCAGGACGACGGCACGTGGCACATCGAGGGCGTCAAGCGGTTCATCTCCGGCGGCGACGTCGGAGACACGGCCGAGAACCTCTTCCACTTGGTGCTTGCCCGGCCCGAGGGCGCCGGTCCAGGAACCAAAGGTTTGAGCCTGTTCTACGTTCCGAAGTCCCATTTCAACTCGGACACACTTGAACTGGGAGAGCGCAACGGTGTGTACGTCACCGGCGTCGAGCACAAGATGGGCCTCAAGTCTTCCCCAACTTGCGAGCTCACCTTCGGAGCGACGGACGTTCCTGCCGTCGGCTGGCTCGTGGGTGATGTCCACAACGGTATCGCCCAGATGTTCCAGGTCATCGAGAATGCTCGAATGATGGTGGGCACCAAGGCTACCGGAACACTGTCCACCGGCTATCTCAACGCCCTCGAGTACGCAAAAGAACGAATTCAAGGCGCAGACCTCACCGAGCTGACAAACAAGACCGCGCCCCGCGTGGCCATTACGCACCACCCCGACGTCCGACGCAGCCTGGCGATGCAGAAGGCCTACGCCGAAGGCCTCCGAGCGGTCTACCTCTACACCGCCGCACACCAGAATGCCGATGTCGCCGAGTTGGTTTCGGGTGCGGATGCCGAATTGGCGGCGCGGGTCAACGATCTGCTGCTGCCGATCGTCAAGGGCGTCGGCTCCGAGAAGGCCTACGAACTGCTCACCGAGAGCCTGCAGACCCTGGGCGGCTCCGGTTATCTTCAGGACTACCCCATCGAGCAGTACATCCGCGATGCCAAGATCGACACCCTGTACGAGGGCACCACGGCAATCCAGGCGCAGGACTTCTTCTTTCGAAAGATCGCACGCGACCGCGGCGTTGCACTCGCTCACGTAGCCGGTCGCATACGAGAGTTCATCGACAGTGAGGCCGGGAACGGTCGACTCAAGGCCGAGCGAGTCCTACTCGAGACCGCCTTGACCGACGTGCAGGAGATGGCCGGGACGCTCACCGGGTATCTGATGGCTTCTCAGGACCAACCCTCCGAGTTGTACAAGATAGGCCTCGGCTCGGTGCGCTTTCTGTACGCGGTAGGCGACCTGCTCATCGGATGGCGCCTGTTGGTGCAAGCGGAAGTCGCGTTGGCAGCCTTGGACCGTGACGCGTCGGCAAAGGACCGGTCGTTCTATCGGGGCAAGGTGGTGATCGCGTCGTACTTCGCCAAGAACATCCTGCCCGTCCTGGCGTCGACCAAAGAAATCCTGGGTTCCCTCGACAACGAGATCATGGAACTCGAGGAAGACGCATTCTGACAACGTGCCATAGTGAAAGCATGTATCTGCCCGACTTCGACTACGTGGGAGTCTGGAGCTTTCCGATCATGGGGCCGGATGCACCAGACGACGCTCCCGCCAACGTCGTCGAGGCGTGCCAGGCTGTCGGCAGGGATCTGCAATGCCGCTGGCACGGCCCTGATACGTACATGCAGAACTGCGTGTGGACGGTGTCGATGCTCGATGACGGTCACTGCCACCTCGCGCTCGACGCTGGACCACGGCCAAAGGGCAAGAGTGCAGGAACCAGTCCCCTGATCGGCGTCAGGGTCGTCGGGCCGCACATCGAACAGCCTGTACAGGAGTTGACGGCCCTGATCGCCGGCGAAGTCCAGGACGAGCTGGCCGGCGGATTTCCCTTTGTGCACTGGCCCATCGAGAAGGACCGACTCTTGATGCCGACATTGCGTGGCGGACGCGCGGTATGGGTGGTTCGCAGCGCTGATCGCATTGTCTCCGAGATCGGCGAACTCTGCCCGAGATGAAAATGCTTGCTGCGTGATTCAAACGTGGTCGTGAACCGGCGACGGAATCTTGTTGGAACGATAAGAGTCTGCGCTCCGGTTCGGCCGCCAGAGACGCCAGTGTTTCGCGGACAACCGGAACGGGAGATGGTCTTGTAGGTGACGAGCACCGGACGACAACCGTTCGTCTGCAGGCAGGTTGAGCCACAGGGACAGTGAGGATGTCGCGTTGCCGAGGGTTGCGCGTATGCCTGACTCGCCGAGAATCCGGCCGTATCCATCCACGGCAAAGCGGCCGAACGCGTCGGGCGTGATGTCGGGATACGGCGCATGGGTGTCCGGGTCGATCAGGCGTACGGGCGCACTGTAGGTCAGTGCCGCCAAAGAACGTCCGTGGGTTGTGACCGCATCGGAACCAACGAGGGCATCGAGCGCTTCGTTGACAGAACCAGGTGGGACGTTCCATTCGGTATGGGTTTGCGCTTTGTAGCGGGGCCCACCGAGGATCCCAGTGGCAAGCTCTGTCAATTGCGCGGTCGGCGCGGGTGGCCCGCCCTGGCGGATCTCTAATGTCCACGACGGCAACGACACTGGTTCGATGCAGGCTTCCAGAAATGTCTGCAGGCGTTGAAATGCCACGTCGGGGCGCTTGACTCGAAGCGAGTGTGCACCACTGGGCAGCCCGTCGTATGTCACTACCTCGGGCAATGTGATGTCCGGTGTCCGCGCCGTCACAGGTTAGCCAATCGCGAAAGCACTACCCCGGCTGGTTCCTCCGTCGCGTGGCGATAGCCAGTACCGGCCCACAGGTGCATTCGCTCGGGATCTGCCTGCGCAACAGCGGCTTTGCGCATCGGGTTGGTCAGGTGATGGATGGCCGGGTACCCGATGGGCGCTTGTGCGTCGTAGCGATCGATGAACTCGTTCCGAAGCGCCCGTGCAGGACGTCCCGTGAAAGCTCTTGTGACGACCGTGTTCCCGCGGGACGTGTCGGCCAGAGCTGCCTTGTGCGGAGCCGAGGCACCACTCTCCTCGGTGCGCAGCAGCACAGTACCGACCACTGCCGCGTCCGCTCCGGCACGTAAGGCAGCAGCGACGTCGGCGGAGGTCGCCAGTCCACCGGCCGCCAATAGCGGAACAGAGGTGCGATGACGGATTTGTGCGATCAGTTCGGTGATCGGTGTTTCTGCCGGAACCTCCAGAGGAGTGAGCGTTCCGGAGTGACCACCGGCAGCTGACGATTGCACGACAAGCAGATCGGCACCGGCTTCGACGGCAAGGAGCGCTTCTGCCGCTGAGGTAACCGTCAACACGACCAGCGAACCGGCAGCGCGCAGCGCATTGACGACGACAGGGCTGGGAATGCCGAAGGTGAAGCTCACTACCGGAACCGGGCTGGCCAGAAGCAGGTCGATCTTGTCCGCGAAATAGTCGTCGTCTTCGACCGGCTCACCGTCAGCCAGTGTGATGCCATAGCGATCCGCCTCGACCTGGATCGCCCTGGCATAGGCACGGTAGGCATCGACATCGACAGGCACCGGGTTGGGCGCAAAAACGTTGACACCGAACGACACTCCCTCGGCGCGCACGGCGTCGATCTGTTCGGACAGAGCCTGAGGCGTCTTGTACCCGGCGGCGAGGAAGCCGAGACCGCCTGCGCGAGAGGCAGCAGCAACAAGTGCCGGTGTGGAAGCGCCGCCGGCCATGGGCGCTGCGATGACAGGGACCTTCAGGTCGAGATCGGTTGTGAGTGCGCTCATTCGAACATCTCCAGTCCTACGTCGGATAGTGCTCCGGCCGTTTCGTCATCTGACATCAAAAACTACCTCCTCAGTCGAGGTGGCTGTCCGAGGGTCCGCATCGAGATCGGAAGGGAATCGGAACCGCAAAACCGCGGCGGCCACTGCCGCGCCCAGAACGACGGCCGCACCCAACAGCAGAGCGTCGCGATACCCGTCTCGCAGCAACGGAGTGACAACGAGTGGGCCGAGAATCTGACCGACGCTGTATCCAGCGGTCAGCAACGCCACGGCGCGTGGGAACTGCAGGTGCGCGCCGATTGCCAACACAATTGACCCGATACCAAGGAAGGTGACACCGAACAGGAAAGCTGAAATCAGTGCGGGGCCGACGCCTCCGATCACAGCAGGAAGCGCTATGCCCACCGCCTGAATCAACAGGGCAACGAGAAGCAGAGTCGGCCTCGACCAACGCAGGCTGAGCCAAGCCCACAGGGCGCACGAGGGAAATGCGGCCAGACCGACCACTATCCAAGCGCCGCTGCCGACCCATTCTGGAGCGGCGAGATCGATTGCGGCAACAAGGAACGTGCCCGCGATGATGTAGCCGATGCCTTCCAGGAAATAGCTGATGAACAAGGCAGTGAACCCGCGTTGGGGAGTGGGAGTTCCCGGCGCGTCCGGTGTGATGACCGGACGCGGTTCCGGCGTCAATCCCCAGGCTGCGACCGCACACACCACTGCAAGGGCCGCAGATGCGAGCCAGGCTGTGCTCCAGGTACCGATGAAGCGGACGACGAACACGAGGACCCCGGACAGGGCGATACCCAGCCCAACTCCGCCGAATCCCCATCCGGCCAGGAATTGGGACTGCCCCCGAAGGTGCGCGTGCAAAGCGCTGACGGCGATCATGAACACGAGGGCACTGGCAATGCCTGCGACGAGCCGCAGGGCGAACCAGATGGATCCGTCGTGGGTAGTGGGCATGAGCGCCAAAGTCGCGATGAGGACCACCAACGACGTGCGCATCACCGCTGCCGAGCGCACCGCGCCGGGAATGAGGATTCCCGCGAGCGCGCCGATGAGGTACCCAACGTAGTTCGCTGTCGCCAGGGTGGCGCCGAGCGAGGCGGACAGACCGGCCTGCGTGTGCATCAACGGCAGAATCGGTGTGTACACGAATCGACCGATTCCCATGCTCGCCGCCAGCGCAGCGGCAGCTTGGACAGCGTGCGCTCGCGGGTCGACACCGTTGTGGACTGTGGTCATGGTCTTATCGTGTGCCCCGGCCGCACCGGACCGCCACGACCGCTTTCCTCCTGACTGATAGGCACAACCTCCCACCGCACGTAGCATGAAGGATCGTGGAGCTGCGTCAGCTGAGATACTTCGAGGTCGTCGCCGAGGAACTGCACTTCGGCCGAGCCGCGGCACGACTACTGATAGCCGGGCCGTCATTGTCGCAGCAGATCATGGCACTCGAGCGCGATCTCGGCGTCAAGCTGTTCGTCCGCGACCGCCGTTCCGTCGCTCTGACGCCAGCCGGCGCGGCGCTGCTCCCCGATGTCCGTGCGCTACTCGAGAGTGCCGAGAATCTGCGACGCCGCGCGGAGCGTCTGTCCGGAGCGGAGCCCGTCCGGATCGGCTACGTCAATTGGCTCCCCACGGATCTGATCGCGCGCACTTCAGGGGTCGCGCAACTGCACGTCGACGCCTGGGTGGTGCCTTCGCACGCGCAGGCCGCGCGGGTAGCGGACGGCAGCCTCGACCTGGCGATCGCCTGGGTGCGGAAAACCGATGTCGCCCAACATGCTCTGAGCGCAAGACTGCTCGGTGCGGATCGGCTCTACGCCGTCTCCACCGGAGAGGACACCACACCGGTGCGGGCACGCGACGTCGTCGTGCTCGTCGACGACGACACCACCTCCTGGTATTCGTGGAACGTCTTCGCCGAAGAATTCGCTCGCGATACCGGCGCACAGATCATGCGCATCAACGACGGTGGTATCACCGGCCCGGCATTCTTCGATCACGTCCGTGCCGTCGGCCGTCCGGTCGTCAACTCGCCCAAAGGGCAGACCATCACGCTGCCGAGCGATCTCACGGCACGCCCGATGATCGACCCGGCGGCAATCTGGACGTGGTCACTCCTGTGTCGTGAGAACGAAACGCGCCCTGCCGTTCTCGCGGCCGTCGACGCTCTCACCCGCGGCGTCACTGATCTCGGAATCCACGAGGACGGGAGATGGCTACCCATGGACGATCCTTACCGGAGGACTCGATGACACGACGCGCTATTCGAGTTTTCTGGGGACGACGGCCGGAATCGGCGCAGGCCGTGGCCTCCCGGTGGCGTCGGACGTTGGAGCAAGTCGAATTCCTGTTGCCCGAGGTGGTCGACGGGTCGTGGCAACAGATCCATTCCGCTGGACCTGCTACTGCCGTGACCGTCGACCAGTTGGCACAGGCCCTCGAGAACGCGCAGGCCGCCGAAGACTGGTCGGATCGTCTGGGAATCGGATTGAGGCTCGTAGCCAGTGGAGGGCCCGAATGGGGGCTCGAACTCTCCGGCTTGGCGGGCGGCGAACCTGAAATCGTCCTTCAGTCGATGATTATTGCCGTCAGCGCGCCGGACACCGCCGAAGTTCCTGAGACAGAACTACTTCGGATGCTCGCCGCGGTGTGGGAACCGGACTTCGGAGATGTCACCGACGACGACATCCTCGACGCTCTCGAAGACGAGTCCGACTATCGCGTCGGTGATCCCGTGATCGGCCGAGTCGGCTACCTCTCGTCCGCTCGCGCTGACGCGATCCCGGGTGACCTCGCAGCAGGCGTTGCCGCGTTACCGGGCGGCGTGTTGCTACAGATCGGGGCCGTCGATGGGGTCGTTCGGGCGTACGAGCGCCTGCGCGAGACCGGCGCACTCGATCCGCTTCCGCGTCCACTGGACCGCGCAGTCCTCTGAAGACGGTTACCGTTTGTCGAGTTTGGGTAGCCCGGGCGTCGGAACGAACTCTCACCGCGGCACTACCGCCGAAAAATGAACCGAAAGGCCCACCGCATGGTTGACGTCACCCGCAAATTCACCGCCGAGGTACCGATCGAAAAGGCTGCGGCGTTTCTCCGCGACTTCGCCAATGCGCCGACGTGGGATCCGGGCACCGAGAGCTGCACGCAGATCTCCGACGGTCCTGTCGGCGTCGGAACCCAGTGGCACAACGTGTCCAAGCTGTTCGGCGTCACCACGGAACTGACGTACACGCTGGTGACCGACGAGCTGAATCACGTTGTTCTCGAAGGAAAGAACAAGACTGCCACCAGTACCGACGACATCACCTTGACTTCGGTGGGTCCGAACTCGACCGAGATCGAATATCACGCGAACGTCGAGTTCAACGGTGCCGCCAAGATTGCGTCGCCTCTCCTGAAGGCGGGATTCGAAGCCAAAGTGGCACCGGAGACGGTGAAGAAGATGACGGAAGCCCTCGAAGCGCTCTGACAAGTCCGTCAGGTTCTTGTCACTGTGTGTTGCCGCCGCTCGCGCCACCGTTGCGAGCTTCGATGGCATCGATGGACTTCGTGAACGACTTTCCCAGCACTTGGGTGCCGACGAGTCCGAGTACCGACGCCAGGAGCTTTCCCTTGAGGTTCTTGCCGTCCCGGACCACGACGGCATCGACATCGGTCAGACCCGTCGGTTGCCGGGTCAGCGTGTAGGTATGGCTCGACGCCCCGCCCCACAGGTTGGAGTCGGTGGTTGTCATCACGACGCGGTGCGGGTCGGTCCAGTCGTAGTGCAGACGCTCCCAGATACCACTGGAGCCCTCGGTGACATCAGCATCGTGGGGTCCTTGTTGGTGCACTTTCAGGTAGCTGTCCGCACTGCGGCCGAAGATTTCCTCACGGCCCGGGCCGAAGTCGGTCAGGCCGGCAAGGACCTGTTCGGGCGTCGCAGTGGTCGTCTTGTGAAGATGGATCGTGGTCATGGCGCCTTCTTTCAACTGTGGATGATCCGGTGCTGAAAAAGCCGGGAAGTGACTCATCCAGCACACCACTCACACGAAATGAATGAAAGAGAATTGCTCGCCCTGTCTCGATCCGCTGTCTCGATCCGCTATTCGACGCCGCGCCGGCTGGCAGTGATTGCGCCGTGCGGCCTGTAGCCGCTCCCCGTCCGGGTATGGGTCTCGATCACGTCGAAACCCGCTGTGACCAGCACCTCGGCAAGTTCGGTCACCGGCCATCGATAACCAGTCGTCGCGGCATGATCAAAAGGCTCTACCGTTGTGCCTTCGAAGAAGCCCACCAGCAACCCACCACCTGGGCGGATCACGCGCGCGAATTCAGCGAGCGGTGCCTCGATATCTTGCGGGTGATGGTGAATGAGCGAGTACCAGGACAGCACGCCGCCCAGTGAATTCGTTTTCGCGTCCAACGCCTCGAAGCCCCCGACCTCGAAGGAAAGATCCGGGTATTGGTTGCGTGCTCGTTCGACGAACTCGGGCACTAGATCGATCCCGCTCACAGCCAGCCCGCTCTGGGCCAGGAAGTCTGTCCACTGCCCCGGCCCGCACCCGGCGTCGAGCACGGGGCCGGTCAAAGTGGCAGCCCAGCTGGTCACCAGGGCCCGATCAGATACGTGCGTCGAATCCATCGAGCCGAAGAGGTCCGTGTACTCCTGGGATCTGGCCGAATACGACTTTCGGACTACGTCGCGGCGCGTTGCACTCGAATTCTCCACGCCGTCAATGATTATCGATGTGCACCATTCCTTCGCCACAACTCGCCGAACCGAAGGTTCATACTCTGTTGAAGGCCTACGGTCACGACCGGAAACTGAGGTCACACGGTGGAAGAGAAAGAACTGGCGGCGAAGATCCGCGAACTACTCAGTGCCCGATCGGCCGAGTCGAGCATCTGCCCCTCCGACGTGGCCCGCGCAGCAGCACCCGACAATTGGCGTCCGCTGATGGAACCCGTCCGAGAGGCTGCCCGCCACATGGTGGCCCACGGCGAAGTGCAGATCACCCAAGGCGGCGAAGTCGTCGACCCGGAATCCGTACGAGGTCCGATCAGGATTCGGTGGGCTCGTTGATCAACCGCGTGACTTCTGGCGGCACTGCTCTCGCAGCGTGTATCAGCGGAAACGGTCCAGATGCTCACGCAGGAACGCATCCAGGCTTCGTGGCTCACGCCCCAGGACACGTGCCACCGTGTCGGTGGGTGACTCCGGGCGCGAGACGGCAAGTTGCTGGATCTCCAGAATGTGCTCGGCCAGCCACGGAGGCATGTGGGCATGATCGACGAGGTTTTGCCGAAGTTCGTGCGGTGGCAGGTCGATATATTGGACGGGGCGATCGAGCATGCGGGTCAGAGAATCGGCGATGCCGCCGTAGCCGACTGCCTCGCTGCCCGTCAGGACATAGGTACCGCCGGCGAGGTCGGCGCGTGTGAGCACGGCCGCGGCGACGTCACCGATATCTCGGCAGTCGATCCAGTTGCACGGCGCGTCCCGCATCGCGCCCAGAATCACCCCTTGCGCAGCCACCGCCGGAGCCAGGAGCAACAGATTCTGCATGAACGCATAAGGGCGGAGCAGAGTGTGGCGGATCCCGGATGCACGCAGGTGTTCGCCGACGGCGTGGTGGCCGCGGGAGAGAGCGATGGGGGAGTCGGCCGCGGCGGCGGGGTCGGAGATCTTGACGATGTGTTCGACGCCGCTCTCGGCGGCTATGTCTATCACACGCGTTTCGAGCTCGACCTGTTCGAGGCCGTTGGCCATGGCGAGGAAAAGTTGTTCGGCCCCTTCGAAAGCCGTGCGCAGCGAAGTTGAGTCTGCGGCATCGGCCGGCACTACTTCGACCAAACCGTCGGCCAAGTCGCCGAGGTGGGCGCGCAGCCTGTCCGGGTCGCGGGACAGCGCTCGGCTCGGCACACCCGAGGATGCGAGACTGTGTAGCAACGCGCCGCCTGTGGTTCCGGACGCTCCCATGATGACGATCATCGTGTTCCTTTCGGTCTTCCCCGGGAAGCCGGGGATCGTTGACATGTGTTGTCTGTCAGGGATTCTGACGGCGCCATCGCCAGCTGACGATGACGGCAGCGACAGCGGCAGATATCGGTAGATCGAGTTGCAGGCGAGCAAGCCAAGCAGTGTCGACCACGCTCGTGTGAGCTGGTAGCCAACGGGAGGCGAACCACCCGACGAGACCAGCAATCACAGCGGCTCCGACGGCAAGAATTGCCGCCACCATGATGCGAGGCAGGGCCGTGGTCCATGGCCGTGACCTCCCGCGACGCTGCAGCCAGGAGCCGATCAGCAACGCCACCACTGCCGACGTGCCCGCGATGGACGTAAATGCCGCCATCGTGAGGCCTGATTGGCCGGATGCGACTCCGCCCGCACCCGCCATCAGCGCAGGGGCAAGGTAGGCGACCAGCACCTCTCTCCACAGGATGAAAGTTCGTGCGCCGCGACGATCGGCAACCGGGTCGAGTCGATTGGAATCGGTTATCTCCCTTTCGTTTTCGCGACGGATCGGTGGGGTGAGTCCGGACATGAAGGAGACCAACTTTCCGATTATAATTAGGTGACTAACTATTTGGGTATGAAAAGAGAAGTCTCTGTCGAGAATTGACGACGATTCGAATCGCTACGCGAATACTTGGAATCCCAGCCGACTACTCCGCAGTCAGCGCACCGATACCGCGAACGACCCGCGAGAGCAGATCCAGAAAGACCGCTCGCTCGTCGACAGTGAGCTCGTCGACCATTTCCTCGAGACGAGCAAAGTGCTCGGGCGCCATGTCACGTAACCGCTGAGCGCCACGAGCAGTCAGGACGACCACCGCACCACGCCCGTCCTCCGCGGACGGACGTCGAGCGACCAAACCCTCCTGCTCGAGCCCATCGACCAGGCCGGTGACCGTGGCCCGCGAGACGCCGAGATCAGCGGCCAGACGTGAGGGAGATTTCTCCCCGTCGTGGTCTTCCAGATCCGCAAGCAGTCGGTAACGGCCGGTCGACAGCCCATACCTCGCGAAGTGAACCTCAGTCGCTCGACCGAGTCGCGCGCCCGCCGAGATCAGCCGCACCGCAACCAGCACCGCCTGCGGATCGGACCCGAGGCCGTAATGCTCCAACTGCCGCCGCGCCTGATCCAAAGTGGGTGAGTCGTGATCGGTTCCGTCCACTGCCATGCAACTAATATGGCACCTAACTACATTCTGGTCAACCCTCCACCAGAGCTAGCTTCAAACGCCGAACAATACCTGCGGGGCCGCATGGCAGTCCGGGTGATTGCCGGGATACGGCAGGACCTTCTCGAGGGCGAGCCCAATCGCAAAGGCCGTCTGGTCGTCGTACGGTCGCGTAACTATCTGTGTGCCCGTGGGGATTCCGTTCCGAGCGAAACCTGTGGGGATTGTCAGCACCGGGCAGCTACTCAGGATGTTGAAGGTGATGGCCGGTACAGCCTCGAGGTAGAACTCCAATTCTGTTCCAGCCACATTGATTCCGCGTTCGACGTAGTCGTCGCCGGCAAGAAAGCCCTCCGTCGCCACTGCCGGAGTGATCAACGCGTCATAGGTATCGAACAGGGATCCGATCGATGAATACAGTTCGGCTTCGATCGCGAGCCCGTCGAGGAAAGTCGCATCACCACGAGTGCGACGTGCCCATCGCGCGAATTCCTTCGCGTACTCCGTGACCTTGTCGGGGTGCGCGGACGCTTCGGCAGAGATCGAAGCACCGAACACGTGGTCGTAGTGAATGGCGGCCGCGCGCATGACGGCAGTGCGGGACAGGTCGACTTCGATGATCGCCGCGCGTGCGCCCAGCGCAGTGAGGGTGTCCACCAACTTGGCGGTGTTGGCGGCAACGTCCGGATCAACCGGCCAGTCACCCAACGCGGGGATCACGGCGATACGCATTCCTGTCAACGAATGCGTTGCGAGGCCGGACAGCGGCGATGCCGGTACATGCGAGGCAATGTCAGTGGAGGTCGGTCCCGCGATGACCGACTGCATTGTGAGGCAATCACTTACGGTGCGAGCCATCGGACCGCAGTGGCAGTAGTGATCGAGATTGAAGGGCGGATCAACGGGGACACGGCCATGCGGTGGCTTGAACCCGACAATTCCGTTGAACGACGACGGAGTTCGGATCGATCCTGCAACATCGGAACCGGTAGCCAAGTGCGTCATACCGGTGGCAAGTGCGACTGCCGATCCACCGGAAGACCCACCGGAGGAGTATTTCGGGTTCCACGGATTGCGAGTGACGCCCCACAACTCGGACTGTGTGAACGCGGCCGAGGAGAATTCGGGCGCCGTCGATCGCGCGTGGACGATGGCACCGGCGTCGATGATTCTCTGCACGAAAGTGGAAGTGTGAGTGGCGATCACATCCTCATAGACCTTGGACCCTTGAGTCCAAGGTTGTCCTTGCACCGGTTCATCCTCTTTCACCACAACGGGAACGCCGGCGAGCGGAAGGCTGACATCCGAGCCGCGGGCGTAGTGGCGTTCCGCTGACTTCGCTTGTGCTCGTGCGGTATCGAAGAAAGTGTGTCCCAATGCGTTCAAGGTTGGGTTGAGCGCCTCGATACGTTCGATGGTGGACTCGAGCACGTCCACCGGAGAAAGCGATTTGTCCCGGTAGCGTTCGAGCATCTCGGCCACATCCATGAATGCCGAAACGGGTGTCTGGTGCATATCTGTGGTCCTGCCTCTATAGAGGTTTGTGTGGGCGACTAGTTTGTCAGTTCGCGCTCTGCCACGACGGGACTGCGGAATGTCGCGAGCAGCATTGCGAGAGTGGCAATTCCCGCGGCTGTCCAGAAGACCGTTTCGGAACCGGAGTGGTCGTGAATGCGTCCGCCCGCGAACGCACCGAGCGCGATGCTTGCATTGAAGACTGCAACCCACAGAGCAGAAGCGGCCTCGCGGTGAACGGGAGCGGCTTGTGCGATCCATGTTTGAGTACTCACCGATACACCACCGTAGAAGAGGCCCCAAGCCGCCATGAGCAGAGCAGCTGCGATCAAGGTGGTAGCCGAGATCGGAAACAGGGCGAGTGTGACCGCTACTCCCGCACTGAGGATGACGACCACAGCCTTCGGGGACTTTGCAGCGGATGGCCCGGCGATGAAGTTGCCGACGACGCCCAGAACCCCGTAGATCAAGAGCATCGTGCCGATCTGTGCAGGGCTCAACCCTGCGAAGAACTCCAGCCCCGGACGCACATAGGTGTACGCCGCGAAATGAGCGGTGACGATGAGCGCGGTAATCGCGAATCCGACCCGGACTCCTGGGTTCCGAAAGGCCGCCACGAGACTCCCGAGCGACAAGGCCCGATCAGCTGGCATCGTGGGTAGGACAGCGATCATGGCGATCGCGATCAGCGTCGCCGCGCAGCTGAGAGTCCAGAATGCCACGCTCCACCCGGCCGCTGCTCCGATATACGTCCCCGCGGGGACACCGAGAACTGAGGCGACCGCGATTCCGCTGAAGATGATCGTGGTCGCCAACCCGACGGATCTGGTCTCCACCAACCTGGGAGCCAGGCTTGCGGCGAGCGCCCAGACTCCACCCATGCTCACGCCTAGAAGGACGCGAGCCACAGCGAGGACAACGAAGCTCGGAGCAAGGGCCGTGAGGGCGTTCGCCGCTGCGACTAACAGCATCAAGACGATGAGCGTCGACCGACGATCGAAGCGCCGGGTCACGATGGGCACAAACGGGGCAGTGGCCGCTGCCACCAATCCGGTAATGGCCAGTGAGAGCCCGATGGTCCCTTCGCTTTCCACCAGGTCAGCACCGATCGGGGTGAGTAGCCCGACCGGCATCATCTCTGCCGCGACAACGATGAAGGTGGACGCTGCGATCAGCGCGACCGCAGCCCAGTGGTTCTCAATGGTGTGTGCGTGGGTTGAGGACGTGGACGCAGGGCTGTTCTGTACAGATGCGGAGTGGGGCATGTAACCAGAGAAGCTCCTGCACGCCGATGGATCAACGGCGAATCGCTCATCCAACCATTAGCTCAATTCATCGATGAGCCATGATGGAGTGGTCGAATGAGTCCAGGGTCGGAGTGAATATGTCGGAGCCCCCGATGCGTGAGATCGAGTGCTTCCTCGTTCTCGCTGAAGAACTGCACTTCGGTCGCACCGGCGAGCGGCTGTTCATCTCCCAGAGCCGAGTGAGTCAGCTGATCAGCGCGTTGGAGCGTCGTATCGGCACCAGCCTGGTAGCGCGGACCAGTCGCCGCGTTCACCTGACTGAGTTCGGCGCCGAATTTCTTGCGTCGTTGGCTCCCGCCCATCGGGCGCTCGTCGGAGTAATCGAGGACGCTCAATCGAGAGCACGCAACACGCCGACGCCGTTTCGGGTGGGTTTCCAAGGAGCAATTTACGATTCGATTGCGGCTGCTGTCTCTCGTTTCGAGATACAACATCCGCAAACATGCGTGACCATCAAAGAGTTACCCCTGGGTGATCCGTTCAGTGATGTACTCGCCGGGCGAATCGATGCGGCAGTGGCCCTTCTCCCCGTAGATGAGCCGGAACTGACAACCGGGCTCGTCTTTTCTCGACAGCCCCAGACCCTCGCCGTCTCAGTCCATCACCCGTTCAGCGAACTGGGCGTGATCGACGCCGAGCAGTTGGCGCAGATCTGTCTCGTACCCATCACCGGCCCCGCCCCCGACTATTGGCAGCGTGTGAATTCCCCGAGCACGACGCCGGGCGGAGCCACGATTACCACGCAGGGTGGGGCGAGCACCGTTCAGGAAGGCCTGTCGCAGGTCGCATTCAGTCAGGTCGGCCTCATCCTCTGCGCTGCAACCGCTGCATACAGCCAGCGCTCGGACATCACATTCGTACCGATCAACGGATTACCCGAATCTGCTTTGGGTCTCGTGTGGCGTACCGATCTCGAAAGCCCACGACTTCGCGCTTTCGCGAAAGCGATCGAGGAAGCACACACCTGTCCCTCCTGACGTCGATCAGTAAGTCGCGGAAGGAGTCCGGGGCATTGAGATGCATCGTGTGTGAGATGATCGCGCCATGTCTGCGATCACCGACTACTTCACCGCGCGCACGGATGAGCATGCCACCTCTGCCCTCGAGGGACTCGTCGACTTGGAACCAGAGGTGATGGAGGCGAACGCAGCTTCTCGCCCGCGGATCCAGTTGGCTGCGAGTGGGACTCCAGTTCTGCAGGCGAAAGGCGTCGATCCAGTTGTCGCGCTCGGCCGACTGGAAGCAGCCCTCACCGCTCGCCCCTACGACGAAGTTGCAAAAGGTCCACGCTGCGGGAAACTCGTCGCGATGAGCGACGACGGCGACACCCTCGTGCTCACGGTTACCGACGAATTGCGTGATGCACTAGCGGAATTGAACGCAGAAGGCGTCGCGGCCGCTGCGGCCGCCTGGGCGATCGACGAGACCAGTGAACCGTCGGAGGACTCAGTGCCGTTCCTGACCGCCTTCGTCGAACTAGCGACCAGAGCTGTGGCTCAGGGCGAACGAATGTACGGCTACGTCGTCATTTGAGCTTCGCAACTCCGCCGATCTGAACAGACAGGTCGATCGTCTTCGACTCCCGACTTACCGTCAGCCCGGGATCTGCCGGGCCAGATCGTTGCGGTCGAAGTCGGAGAACTGCTGGGTGTCAGTGCAGTATCCACAGCTCGCTCCGAAGAACTCGGTGCGAGCGTTCGGATCGTCGAGTAGCCAGTACCGCAGCCACGCCGTGCTCGGCCCGCGCATATCGCCGCCGTTGATCGCCGTACCGAAGTGCGTGGCGCCGCGCAGTTCCAGATACTCGGCAGGCACGTGGTCTGCGTCCTCGTACATCGCCCGCACGATCGCCGGCCAAACGATTGCGTCGGCCTGGCCGGCCAGATAGAGAACGGGCTCGTCGATGAGATCGACATCATTGAGCGGGCCTGGTTGGATCGCGACGGCGGTGTCGACGCGGTCGTCGATCGCCGCGTTGATCGCCGCAGACCCGCCCTGCGAGTGCCCCACCGCACCAATATGTTCCAGGTCGACTTTGCCGAAGAAGACGCTCGACGGGCTGGCCGCTTTGTCCGCGATGAGGTCGATTCCCGACCGCATGGTGATGGCGAAATTGCTTGCCGGGGTATTGGCGGCGACCACGATGAATCCGTGGCTGGCGTAGTGGCGCAGCAAAGAGGTGTACGCACCGGGGAGCACACCGGTCCCGTTCCCCCAGATCACAACAGGGTGCTTCTCGCCGCGCGCGCCGAGCTGGCGCGGGTAGTACAGAGTGTGCACCAGCCCGATCGAGACGTTCGGCGTGTACGGCCCTGCACTCGCCCAATCGTGCCCGACGCTCGGGATGCCGGGCGCATCGGCAGCCGCTGTTCCGGTTGCGCCCGTGAGTCCTAGCGTCGCGCACAACGCAACCGCCGCTGCAGCATTCACGAAATGTTTCAGAGACTTTCGCATGAAAGTCAACCTTTCGAAGTTGATCCGGAGTGACGTGTATTACATATTCACGGGAAGGCAACCCGTCGGCTTTGTTTCAGGAAACGGACTATCCCAGAAGTGTTGTGTCTGTGGACAAAATCATCGTTCTCGGTGGATGCCCGGGCGACGCGAATACCCAGAGCGCAAGGTCGAGATCGCCTCGGCCTACGGCTTCCGCGCGGATTGCTCGGCACACAGCCGTAGGAAATGTTCGACGATCTGCGTGTTCTGGCCGTCCCTTGCCACGGCTGCGATCTTCCGTGGGGGCAGTTCGAATATCTCGCCCACAGTGCACCCGCGTTCGGATGCTCGCTCGGCACTGGAGAGTTCGAGGATGACAGCACCGATCCCTTCGTACGCGAAATCCGCGAAGGCATCGCGGTGCTGTGACCTCATCACGAATGCGTGGTCGATTCGCGGTTCGATCGACCGCAGATGGCGATAGACATCGGAAGTTTCGAACCGTGGTGCGACAACCAAGCCGATGCGCATGAGATCTTCGCCGATGAATACCCCGTCCACCGGTGGCGGGGTACCGGGCGGGCAGACGAGCCGCAACTTGTGGTCCGGAAGGCGCACCGTGCGCGTCCCGGGAACACCGGTGGGCAGCGACTCCATTATTGCCACGTCAGCGGTGCCTGCCATGACCGGGTGAATCGCATCGGCCACGGACGACCCAGGCGGATCCGAGATGGTGATCCTCAGGTTCGGCACCTCCGTGCGCAGCGCTCCGAGCAGTACCGCTGCGGGATCGTCCGCAAGGCTCGCTGTCGTGGCAACACTGAGGTGGGGGACTGCTGACAGTAAGAACTCGCGCTCGACCACTAATCGGTCGAGCGCGGCCAGCGCTTCGCGTGCTGGATCGATGAGATTCCGTCCGCGCGCAGTCAGCGTCGCGCCGGTCCGGCCTCGATTGAAAAGCCGTCCTCCGACGCGTCTTTCGAGCCGCGCAATTGATTGAGAGACGCTCGATGTTCCCGTGAACTGATTTGCCGCTGCCGCCGTGATACTGCCGTGTTCGACGACGGCAAGGAAGTCTTGTAGCTGCCGCGGATCGATTCGCGGGGTGGCGGACTCTCCGAACTTGCTCATCCGGCGTTCCCCATTCCACCTTCGTCACGTAATCGGCTGGTCGTCTCGATAAACGCTTGTGCCGCAGGCGATGGCGTCGAACCGTGGAACATCCAGATATCACGAGTGAGAGGGGGCCGAGTACGACACAGCACCACACCTTCTCCGACTGTATCGGCGACAGATTCGGGAAGGAAAGCGACGCCGACTCCCGCGCGTACAAGTGGGATCATCGAAGCCACAGAGATAGTCTCCGCAACCACCGCCTCGTCCACAGTGCCTTCGCCCAGGCGTTCCGCCAACAGTCGCCGAGTGACATCGTCACGCGGGCTGGTGATCAATCCGATTCGCAACAGATCCGTCAACGCCGCTGCCCCCTCGCCTTCACTTCGTGCGGCCGGCACCAGCGCAACGATTTGTTGCCGGCCGAGAAGGATACGTTCAACGCCCTCGTCGAACACCTCGTCCACCCCGAGGCCGATATCAGCCTGACCCGAGGCGACCACCGTTCCGATTCCGTCGGTGTCATTGCTGAGCATCGTCACCGCAACGTTCGGAAATTTGCTTTTGAACGCACCCAGGGCCGTGGCCGCTGGATCACGCGCCAGTGTTCGCGGACACACGACCGTCAGCCGACCCCGCTGCACGACGTTCAATGGATGCAAAGCGTGATCCAAATCCCGGTATGCCCGAAGTACTTGGGCCGCCGGACCTGTGAGATCGCGTCCAGCGTCGGTCAGGGTGACTCCCCGCGAGCCACGGCGGACGAGCGTCAGGCCGCACTCTTTCTCCATTCTGGCGAGAGCCTCCGAGATTGTCGGCTGGCTGACCCCCAGTCCGCGAGCCGCAGCGGAAATGCTGCCCCGATCAGCAAGGGCGAGAAAGTATTCCAGATGACGCCGGTCCATTCGGGGTTCCCTTCTCGTGGCAGTCCTCGCGCGCGCCCGATTTTGCGCCCGTCAGGCATAGGGAAACCCTATGGCATACCTCTCGAATGTAGCGTAGACGGGAAGAAGAATCCCGTGATCTGCTTCACATATGAACGCAGTGAGCAACAACCCGGGGAGCTTCGACCAGAGGCACCCGTCTGCTTTTGTCGAGCACCTATCGCCGCCTGCGAGCACCACGGAGGAGGCGCCGAAATGACCGAAACCATCACCGCAAGTTCGCCATCCGGTGCTACGTCACCCCGTTCTGCGAGGCGGGCACGCTCTGAGCCGAAGCCCGCTCGACAGCGTCGATCCGGTACGCGACTCACCATCGGGGTACGACTGGCCCAGGTCGCGCTGCTTCTGGTCCTACTCGGAGCGTGGCAGCTCGTCGCATCGCAAGGTTGGATCGAGCCAGTTCTGGCCAAAACGCCAGGCGAGGCCTGGGCCTACTTCACCGCAGCGGTGCAGTCGGGCGAGATTTCGTCGAACTTGCGTGCCACGATGACTGCCGTCGTGATCGCGTGGATCCTCGCTAGCGCAGTCGGGGTGGCGGTCGGACTCTCTCTCGGACTGCTTCCGACCCTCGAACGCATCATGAGTCCGTTCCTGGATGCGGCGAATGCCATGCCACGTCTTGCGCTGGCGCCTCTGCTTATCGTCATCTTCGGGATCACGATGACGGCGAAGGTCGCTCTCGCGTTCACACTCGTCTTCTTCATCGTCTGCTCGAGTGCACGAGCCGGTGTGAAGTCAGTGGACGACGAATGGCTCCGACTATCCACTGTCCTGAATGCCAGTAAGACACAGGTGTTCTGGCACATCCTCCTCCCCGTCGCAACACCTGGCATTTTTGCCGGTCTTCGGTTGGGGCTGATCTATTCGCTACTTGGCGTTGTCGGTTCGGAACTGATCTCGTCACGGGACGGGCTGGGCCAGCTTGTGTCGATCTACTCGGCCCAGTTCCGGATGGAAGCGGTCTACGCGATCCTCATACTTCTCGCAATCGTCGCAGTCGTCCTCAACCAGGTCATGAACTTCGCCGAGCGCTACCTCCTTCGGTGGCAGCCGCCGGCTCGACGATGACAGGAATCATCATGGATACCAACGTGATTACACCCGCCGTACAACTCGACGGACTGACGATATCCTTCCCCTCACCCGACGGGTCGACGAAAACTGTGGTCGACAATCTCGACCTCACCATCCCTCGCGGACAGTTCGTGAGCTTGGTCGGCAGGAGCGGTTGCGGAAAGACCACTCTGCTCAACGCGCTCGCTGGATTGGTAGACGCAACAGAAGGGAAGACCGAGGTCCTCGGCACAGCGCCATTCGACGCCCGTTCCCGGATGGGCTTCATGATGGCCCGAGATGCGCTGTTCCCGTGGCGAACAGCGCAGAAGAACGTCGAATACGGTCTCGAATTGAGGGGAGTACCCAAGGCGGAGAGACGAACTCAATCCGCGCGCTGGCTTGCGGCCGTTCAAATGTCCGAGGCGTCACGGCTGTGGACTTGGCAACTCTCCCAAGGGATGCGCCAGCGTGTCGCGTTGGCCCGAACGTGGGCACTGGATCCGGACATCTTGTTGATGGACGAACCCTTTGCCGCCCTCGATGCGCAAACCCGAGTCGAAGTACAGCGAGAATTCCTCGAGCTTTGGCAGTCCGAGGTCGGCCGGACGGTCATCTTCGTAACCCACGACCTCGGCGAAGCCATCTGTCTGTCCGACCGCGTTCTGCTGCTCGGGGCCGGCCGGGTGATCGACGACGTCAGCATTGACATCGAACGCCCCCGCGAACTCGAAACCCTCACCGCCGAACCTCGATACATCGAAATCTTCAACCGGCTGCGTGGTCAGCTCGACCACTGATGTGCCCAGCCAACTCAGATTGATTTCTGATGCGCCCAGCCATCAAGGAACAGGAATCCCATGAAACTTCGACCTTTTGTCGGCACAGTCATTGCAGCGTCCCTACTGCTTTCCGCGTGTGGAGGGGGAGGGCGTCCGAACGACGGTAGCGTCGCCATCGGGGTCTACCCTGCGAGTGCTTTGTCCCTACCTGTCTACGTCGCCGTCCAACAAGGAATGTTCGACAAGGAAGGCCTCCACGTCGAGCTCATCGACGGAAAGAACGGGCCCGAACTCATCAGCGGTCTCATCGGCGGTACAACCGATCTCGCGGTCGGTGCACCCGGAACCGTCGTGCCGGCCATAGAGCAAGGGCAGAGTCTGCGGCCACTGTCCCCGTACGGGTCGATCGATCTTGCGATCGCCGTGACGAAAGACAGCGGCATCACCACCATCGAGGATTTGCCCGGCAAGCGGATCGCCATACCGTCACGTGGCGGCGCGGCCGAGCAATTCGTCAATCAGCTTCTCGCAGAACGACACATCGACGCCTCCACGGTGCAATTCATCGCAGCGGCACCTACCGCGAGTCAGATACCACTCGCACGAAAGGGCGACATAGATGCCGCCGTTCTCACCGCTGCCAGCCAGGCCGTATTCGACGCTCAAGGAATACCGATGACGGCGATTACAGAAGTAGACCCGGTGGGCTCTGACGGCGTGAGTTCATACGGCCTGGGCACGGTGCTCGTCACGACAGCCACATTCGCTGAATCCGATGCTGCTGCCCCCGTGTGTGCGGCGCTCGAGGCCGCAGCAGGGTGGATAGCCGATCCCGCGAACGAGCAAGCAGGAGCTCAACTTCTCACCGAGCGAATGAATGTTCCTGCTGACAAAGCCAACCAGGTGTGGGCTTCGCAGAAGACCCTCTGGCCGGTCGAGATTTCAGCCGACCGATGGACCCAGAACGTCAGATGGGTGAACAACCAGACCTCGGGCAAGTCCGACGCAGACGTCCCTTTCGACCCCTCTGCTGACCAACGCCTCCCATACACAATCCAGTTCGTCTACCACGAGAGAGAAGAAACGATGACACAACTCGCTGACCAGTCAACACAATCCGAGTCCCAGCACGATCGCCGGCAGCTCACCGAGGCTTGGTCTGCAGTCACCGACAGCCTTGCGACATTCGGTTCGACCGCTGCCGCTACCGGATCGCCGCTGGACAGCGCCGAAGGTGTACGGCACGCACTTCGCCTGTTCGGATACCTCGCCGAGATGAACATCGAGCGCCAAGACGTGCTCCGGCCTGAACTCTTCACCCTGATGTCACCGATGCGAAAGTTCTGGGGAGACGGCATCGACGTCGACTACTGGACTGCGATGATCGACCCCAACGAGACATATCGCATTCACGGTAACCGTGGCACAGTGCCCTACGTCGCCGTCCTCGCCAATCGTGTGGGCGCGTCTGGGACCGACAGGGTCGCCGACAACATCGTCATCGACGACAAGGTGTGTGACGCGGACGGCAACTTCGAGATCTTCGTCGCACAAGAGCTGGAGGGGCGCAGCGGCATTCGGCTGGATGAGCGCTGCTTCGACGTTGTAGTGCGTGTGTATCACAAGACGCGTAACGCGGAGATCGATCCCGTTCTCCACATCGAGCGCCTCGGTCCGCCGCCTGGTGCACGCCCCGATCTCGACACGGCGTGGCTGGCCCAGCGCCTCACGAAACTTGCTCGTGGCATGGACGTGAGCCTTCGACGCAGTCTTCAGCTCATCGAAACACTCAGTCAGTCTCCCAACGAGATTCGCGTGACCTCGGAGCAACGAGGGTGGGGAGACTTCTACGGCACCAGCTCCAACCAATACATTGCCGGCTGGTGGTCACTGAAAGACGCTACTGCCGTCGATATTACATTCACTCTCCCGGACTGCACCTACTTCGGAGTGATGCTGTACAACCACTGGTTCGAGTCCTTCGAGTACCGCGACCACACCGTCAATCTCAACGACGCGCACTTCGAGCGCAATGACGATGGAACCGTGACAATCCGAATCGGGGGAGTAGAAGGTGACAGAAATCGATTGAACCCCTGCAACCACACCGAAGGCATCTTGTTGGCGCGCTGCCTGGAGCCCGCTGAGGATGTCACTTCGCCTCATGTGGAGATCATTCGATGACCGACGAAGTAGACCTGCCGTTGGCAGGTGTCCGAGTAGTGGAGATCGGTCAACTGATCGCAATACCCAGCGCCGGGCAGCAGTTGTCCGATCTCGGCGCCGAGGTCATCAAGCTCGAGCCTCCAGGTGGTGAACCGGCCCGACAAATCGACGCCGACTACGCGCGCGGCATCTTCTACGGGTACAACCGTGGAAAGCGTTCAATCTGCCTCGACCTCAAAGACTCCGCCGATCTGCAGCGAGCTCGGGATCTGATCGCGTCGAGCGACATCTTGCTGCACAATCTTCGCCCGGGAACCCTCGATCGATTGGGATTCTCCTCTGCCGAACTCCAACGCCTGCGACCGGAAATCATCGCCGTCTCGGTGAGCGGGTACGGGGCGGAAGGCCCGTCCGCCACCCGCGCGGGGCTCGACATCGCTGCGCAAGCAGAGAGCGGACTGATGTCGGTGACGGGTGAGGCGGATAGCCCGCCACAACGTGTGGGCGCACCGGTCATAGATCATGCAACGAGCTACGTTGTCGCTCAAGCGGTACTGGCAGCGCTACTTCGACGTGAGCGCACCGGCAAAGGATCGTCCGTCCGAGTCTCCCTGCTGGACGTCGCAATCCACTTGCAGACCGCCAACTGGATCGAGTGGCAGGTATCCGGAAAGCCCATGAGTCGCAAAGGGAACGGACAACCGAGCGTCGCACCGGCGGCAGACGTCTTTCGTGCCGTCGACGGCGAGCTGGTGATCAGCGGATACCAACCGCAAGCCTGGATTGAACTGTGCAAGGCAATCGACCTGCCGGAGTTGGCCGACGACCCGCGGTTCACCACCAACGCGCTGCGCGTGGAAAACCGTGCAGACCTCGTCGCCACGATCGAGAAGCAGCTTTGCCATCGCAGCGCCGCTGAGGCAGTAGAGCATCTCACTGCGGCCGGAGTGGTTGCCGCAGTTGTGCGTGACTACGACCAGGTAATTTGCGCCGACGATGTGATCGCGAACCGTACCTTCATCCCCGGCACCAACGAACATGGCGAACAGTATTTGACGCCTGCCATGCCCTATCGCGCCGAACCTCCGATGGCACGAACTGAACTTTCACAGGTTCCGGCCTTGAACGAGTGGACAACATCGACGCGCTGAATGCGCCGTTCGGGTCGAAATTGACTTTGCACCAACGTAACTGACAAACAGATAGCCATGCACCATCGAGGAGATGTCCAGTGCTGACCACCGCATTTACCGAGACGTTCGGAGTTCGCCACCCAATCGTGCAGGGCGGCATGCAATGGGTGGGGAGAGCAGAACTCGTAGCGGCAGTTGCAAACGCCGGCGCGCTCGGCATGCTCACTGCCCTGACACAGCCGACACCTGACGATCTTGCCCGAGAAATATCCCGAACGCGCGAGCTCACCGACCAACCGTTCGGAGTCAATCTCACAATCCTCCCCACGATCACGCCCCCGCCCTACGATGAGTATCGCAACGTGATCATCGACTGCGGAGTGAAAGTCGTCGAGACAGCCGGATCGTCTCCCGCGCCCCATCTGCCGCACTTTCACGGCGCAGGCATCAAGGTTCTCCACAAGTGCACCAGCGTCCGCCACGCGGTCAAAGCCCAGGCCCTCGGTGTCGACGGCATCAGCATCGACGGGTTCGAATGTGCCGGGCATCCAGGGGAAGACGACGTACCGGGTCTCGTCCTCATCGCTGCAGCAGCAGAGCGGATCAGCATTCCCATGATCGCGTCCGGTGGATTTGCCGACGCGCGAGGATTGGTGGCCGCCCTGGCGCTCGGCGCCGACGGCATCAACATGGGTACCCGGTTCATGTGCACCGAGGAGTCTCCGATTCACCGCAACATCAAAGAGGCGATAGTCGCTGCCTCGGAGGTCGACACGGAACTGATTTTCAGGTCACTACGCAATACCGCACGGGTAGCACGCAACAGCATCAGCGAAGAAGTTGTCGAAATTCTCTCCAGTGGTGGCAAATTCGAAGACGTTCGACATCTTGTGGCCGGTGCGCGGGGCCGAGCGGTGTTCGACAGCGGCGACCAGGAGGCTGGCATCTGGACGGCTGGCACTGTGCAAGGATTGATTCACGACATCCCCACAGTGGGTGAATTGGTGGAACGAATTGTCACAGAGGCCGAAGCACTGATTGCGGGTCGGCTTGCCGATCTCCTGGACCCTGTCAGCGCTTGACGCTGTCCGAACCCACTGGGCGCTACCGTCGGCCAGTTCTTCGCGAATGCCCCTGCCGTCACGCTCGCCGACCCGCATGCCGCCTACACCTCGTCCTCGATGCGTCGTGCGGTGACGGTGAGCTCTTCGCGATCGCCTCGCGGCTTGTCATCGCCGTTCGATCGTTTCGGGTGCATCCGGACGATCATTGACGTCAGGACGAGGAAAGGAGGTGTACTCCGAATTGCTTGGGGTCATCAGAGTGACGACCGCAAGGATTTCGATCGGCACCGAACACGATCTACTCGACGTTGTGGCCATGGGGCTACCAAAACATCACCGTCGGCCCGCAGCAGCTCCCCCATTACGTCCACCGACATTTCTTGGCTTCGACTGCATACAGCAAGGACGAGAGCCCGGCGCGCCCGTCCCGACTGTGCGATCGTCGAAGTCGTCTCACAACCCTTTCAAGGCACCTAGTCCCTATGGCGCTAGGATCCCCGCAACAATCTTGCGCTTGACCGAATACTGGAGTCCCACGAGCCCGATAGCGTTCGCGATAGAATCCGATGTTTCGCTCGCATCGTCCGGGGCACACCGAAGGGGAATCAAGAGCATGCATGCGGTACCGACCCGGAGGGTGAAATTCGTTGCAGCGGGATTGATCATCGCTGTGGCTACTGCTGGTGCTATCGGTGTATCGAAGATCTTCGCTGCACGCCCATCCTCTGCGAACGTCGAAGAGACCATCACGAAAGCGGAACGTGGACGGCACAATCCAGCGTGTGAACCCATCCCGTCGAGGCCCGATGTGGCTGCGTTGCGTCGCTCTTCTGACGCGTCGGTTCGTTTGACGAACGTGGTACAGACTGCTGCGGAGCTCTTGCGAGTCAACGGAGCGGCTTGGGGGCCCCAAGTCGCTGTCGGTACTGAGCTATCCATTGATGAAGCTTTCGAGAACGCCGGTTCGATTCCCGGAGATGCGATAGTCGCAGAAGCGGAGTGGCTTCGTCAGGCGCAACGAGATGGACTCTACGACGACGCAGATCGTTCGCTCGATTCGCTTGTCCGACACATCGAGTCGACAACCATCACGGACGTCGACCTCGGCAGCCATCTGGGGCCGAATTGGCCCGCAGTAATCGATGTCGTCGGGACTGTCGCCGCGATCGGGTTCGAGGAGTACGTGAGCAAGGTGCGCGCGTCACCCCCGATGAGAGCAGCTGACGCGCTCGACCTTCGATCCGCGTTGCGGGAGAACACGGTAGCCCTCGGCCTGGAGGCGGAATGGGACGGTGCTCAGGAGTTGGTCGCTCTCTACTTTCAAGGATGCACTTCGGCCGCGCTGAGCCGGCGAGAAGCGAACCTTTCGGTCGAGGATTACATCCATGATTGGGACCTGGCGGAGGCTCTGGCACGCGACGCCGTAGCTGCTGCTTTCGCAGCAGATCTCACGAGCAACGAGAACCGTGGACGAGTCGAGATCTTGGCTCGAGGTCTTCAAATCATCCAGGCGCCAGACGAATTGGGTCCGAACGATCGGTTGACCCGGTCCGTGGATCCGAACGAAAACTTGCATCCGGACGAGGTCGCGCTTCTCGAACTGGAAGATCCATTGATCGAGGGCGAGTGACACGACCAGGGCCTCCGGCGAGGGTGGCGCGGCAAGCAGAAAAGGCGGTTGCCGATGTGACACCGCGCTCTTAGAACCGAAGTGACGCAACATCATCGTGATCTGCTCTTCGGGGCCCCTTGCTCACGCAGATAACGCAGCACCTCCTTTCGATACGCAGGTAATCGAACCCCGAAATCATGTCCTCGAGCTGACGGTCCATCCAGTCGAAAAACAGTTCGCGTCGTACGACAGCAGCGGATTTACCGTGGGTATGCCCAGTCTCGAAGCCCCAGCAGAAGCCGAGGGTCTCGACTAACTTTGCCGGACCGACTGCAATGGTCAGCTTCGGCGGAGTGAATCTCGGAAGAAGAACCTTCGTCCCCGATATGCAAAGTCTCTTTGCAGCGGGATCGGCCCGCGGCACGCCTCGCGATAATTGTTCACCTCAGTGCCGCTGTTCCGACCAAGGCGAGTTCGAGGCGTTTCTCCACGGCGAAGTCGATGCATGCCGCGCCGTCGACACCATGCACCTGAGTGTCGGGAAGGGTGCCGCACTGGATTCGGCGTCCGTCACCAGAGTGTCAGTGATGGCTACATCATCCCAGTACTCAACCCTCGCGCCATCACGCAATTGGTTCCAGAAACAGACAACCAACGGTTAGGTAGTTCGATAATTTGCGGATCGAATCCACCGTAACCGATCCTTGTCTGGCGCTGGAGATGCAACGGCGCTCTTTCATCTAAGCCGCGATGATTTTTAGATAGATGCAGATCAAGCCTGCAATGTCGTCCATGAACTCACCTCGCCCCGTGGTTTCGCCAGCCAAGCACACAATCGATTGTGGCGTGCGCCACAAATTTCCTATAGGGTAACCGTCGTTAGCCTGCGACGGGGTGCGAGACATTTCCCAGCGCCGGATCCACGCTCTATCCCACTCCTGAACAGACCGAGCGAGAGCTGAGCGCTCTTGACGACGTCGTGGTGGATTGAGGATCAAGAAAGAAAGATGGTATTGCCGTGCAGTCATCACTTGTCTCTCTGCCGTCCATGGAGAGAGTCCGCATTGGCGCTCCGGTCGCGGAGGCCGCGGCCCAGGAAGCAGAGTTGCTCGGGGCGAACCGAGTCTTCGTCGTATGTAGCGGGACGCTCAACTCGCAGACCGACGAGATCGCTCGGGTGATCGAGGCATTGGGTGATCGATTCGTGGGACTGTTCGATGCGGTTCGACCTCATGTACCGCGCGAAGACGTCATTGCTGCCACCCGAGTTGCTGCCGACGCCGTTCCGGACATGCTGTTGTGCGTGGGCGGCGGATCGGCGACGGACCTGGCGAAGATCCTTGCAATCACTCTGGAGCACGGAGTTCGCGAGGCATCGCAAATGGACGCCTACCACCTGCAGGTCAATCCCGACACATCGGTGACCGCCCCCACCTTCTCCGCCCCGAAGATCCCGGTAGTGGTGGCGCCCACGACCCTGGCGGGAGGTGAGTTCAACGCGTTGGCCGGGTCGACGGATGAGACGAGCAACGTCAAAGAGGGTTACTTGCATCCGGCGATGACCCCGAAGGCTGTCATCCTCGATCCTGCACTCACGCTGCACACTCCGGAGTGGCTGTGGCTGTCGACCGGGGTTCGCGCACTGGACCACGCCTTCGAGACCCTGGGCTCACTCGAATCGAACGGGTACTACGACGGGATGGCGATGAATGCCATACGACTGCTCTCCGAAGGACTCGTCCGAGTGAAGGAGAACACCGACGACGTGGATGCGCGGCTGATGTGCCAGGTCGGTGCGTGGTCGTCAATGGTCGCGATCGTCGCAGGCCTCGACATGGGCGTCAGCCATGCCGTCGGGCATGCACTCGGCGGTTCGTTCAACGTCCCACACGGGTACACCTCCTGCGTCATGGCGCCCTTCGCGCTCGAGTACAACCGCGAAGTCAACGAGCATCGCCAGGCGCTGATCAGTGCGTCCTTGGGTGCGCCGCAAACGCCCGCACACGAGTTGGCGGACTCGCTCATCCGGCGGCTCGGCATGCCGAGATCGCTGGGAGAAGTCGGGCTGACCGAAAACGACCTCCCCAGTCTGGCTACGTACACGTTCAAGGACATCTGGTGCGGGACCAACCCGAACCCCATCGCGAATCCGGATGCTTTGGTTTCTTTGTTGCGGCGGGCACTCTGATCGAGCTCGAAAACAAGTGATCCCCCTCCACGTCGGGTGGAGGGGGATCACTTGTTTTCGGGCTGAACGGGCGTAACCGTCAGCTGGGCGTACCGCCGTTACCACTCTGCGTTCCGGGACGGTGACGGAGAATTCCGACGACGATGTAATCCACGTAGGTTGCCACCAGCGCCTCGATATCGTGGTCGTCTCGAAGCCACCAGCTCACGCCGTTCATGAGGTCGAGCACCGCAACAGCCGCACGCTGTGGGTCGGCGATCTCGAACTCTCCGGCGCGGACCCCGGCAGCAATCACATCGCGCACACGCCTCTGGTAGTACTTGCGGTACTCGAGCACCCTCATACGGTGTTCGTCGGTAAGCGCCGAGATCTCTCGTAGGCTTACCAGATGCTCGACCCTGTTCATCGCCAAATACCGCAGATGAACATCGATCAGCGAGGTGAGTCGCTCGACCGGAGTTCCAGTCTCGTCGAGGACAAGTAGATGCTCCTCGACCGGGTCCCGAGTCATCTTGAGCGCGATCGCGTAGAGGATCTCCTCTTTCGAGGTGAAGTGGTTGTAGAGGCTCGCGCCCTTGATTCCCACCGAATCTGCGATGCCACGCATGCCTGCCGAGTGGTAGCCCTGATCAGCGAAGTATTCGGCCGCCGCGGCCAGTATGTCGTCACGTCTGCTTGGAAGCCCTTCAAGCCGTGGTCGACCGGATCCGGGTGTCGCGCTGCTGGCAGGATCGATGTTCAGCGTTTCAGTCCTTTGCATACAGGCGGCGTAGTTCTCTCTTGAGCAGCTTCCCCTGAGGGTCCGTGGGCAGCTCATCCACAATCTTGATCGCCTTAGGAACCTTATAGCCTGCGAGCACGGTCTTGCAGTGGTCTCGCAACTCCTGGCCGGTGAGGTCGCTGCCGTCTATGACGATGACGAAGCCTGTGACCGCCTCGGACCAGTATTCGTCCGGAAGTCCCACGACGGCGGCGCGCGACACCTCGGGGTGGGCTTGTAGTACGCGCTCGACCTCCTGCGAGGACACGTTGTAGCCGCCCGTCTTGATCATGTCCTTGCTGCGATCGAGGAAGAACATGTTGCCCTCCGAATCGCGACGTACGATGTCGCCGGTGTGGACCCAACCACCGTCGAGGACAGCGGCGGTCTTCTCGGGATCCTTGTAGTAACCCAGCATCACCGACGGCGTGCGACAGAGGAGTTCACCTCGCTCTGCTTCATTTCCGTCGGCATCGACCACCTTGACCTCAAGATGGCCTACAGGCTTGCCGATCCAGGTCGGATCCTGATCGGGAATGTCCTCGAGTCGCTTGAACCAGCCGACGGAGCCCAACTGCGTCAACTCGGACTGACCCCAGTAGGTGCCCCACACCGATGCGGGCGCCGCGTGGTGCCATGCGTCCACCGTTCGCGGCGAGACCTGACCTCCGTAGGTCAGGCAGCGCTGGATGGTCCCGACAGTCTCAGGACCGAAGTCAGGATGATCTGCGAGCGAGATGAAGAACGTCGGGGTTTGAGCCAGGACGGTGATCTGCTCCGCTTTGATCATGTGCAAAGCGTCGGCAGGCGCGAGGCTGGCCGGGAGCACGAGCGTCGCTCCCAATAGCAGGAGCGAGGTCAGGGAGCCGATTCCGGCAATAGTGTGGAATGGCATGACGTAGAGCCAGACGTCATCGTCCAGGCATCGCAGTCCCCATGTGTACGCAGGTGCGGTGGAGACCAGGTAGTTGCGATGCGGCAGCATGACGCCCTTCGGAGCCGCCTCGGTTCCACTGGTGTACACGATCATTGCGAGATCGTGCTCGTCGACATCGCAATCCGGCTCTGTCGGCGACGAGGACTCGAGGAGTTGATCGAAGCAGTGGCCGCCGAACTCGTCCGTGCTGTCGAGAACAATGATTTCGGGGCGGGTACCGAGTCCCGCCAGCACTTCTTCCAGTACCGGCAGGAATTCCGCGGCCACGACCACAACCGCGGGCTCGAGGTGCCCGATCTGTTGAGCCACTTCGTTCGGTCCGAAAAGGACATTGATGCCGGAGTACACCGCCCCTATTTTGAGAGCACCGTAGTAGGCGACTATCGACTCCACGCGATTGCGGGCCATCACGGCGACCCGGTCACCGCGGGAAACACCGAGTCCGAGGAACATGTGGGATGCCCGGTTGGCATCCTGATTGAGCGCACCGTAGGTGGTCACGGTGCGTCGACCACCTGGGGCATACGACACGATCGCCGGCTTCGAGTATCGACTCTGCGAGTGGCGGCGTAGCTGGTCGCCCAACGTCGCTCGCCCTAGCGGTGACGACTGGGTCGCTGTGAGGGATCGGACAAGCGGACCTGAACTCCGTCGCACATCAGTGGCATCCGATTCGACACTTGTCGACAGATCCATGGTTCCTCAACTTCCTGAATGCTTACCGCGGTTAGTATGATGTGGCTCATACTGTCATCGGCATCCACGCGGGTCAAGCAGAGTTTCCAAGCAACAATGGGAATATCGAAATCACACTTGGTTGTGTCGCTAACGACTGTTAGCCTGCATGACATGACTATCGTCACTGACCTGGACCGTGACCACCTGCGTTCGGCGGTGTTACGGGGCAACGTTCCGACCATGCTCGCCGTGTTGCTGGAGCTGACCGCCGATGAGCGGTGGGTGGCACCCCGCTATCAACCCACGCGCAGTCGGGGCATGGATGACAATTCCACGGGAGGACTTCCGGAGGACGTTCAGTCCGAAATCCGGAGCGCGTTGATCGACGCAGTGGAACGCTGGTGGACGCTGGACGAGCCGTCCCGGCGGACGCTGGACAGCTCGGAAGTCGAGCGAATCCTCAACTTCACCTGCAGCGAGACCGTGCCGCCGGACTTCGCGCCGATGATGGCGGAGATAGTCAATGGTCCGCAGATCAAGCCTGCCACCGCCAAGTGCGACGAGCGACTCCACGCCATCGTGATCGGAGCCGGCATCGCGGGGATGCTGGCCTCCGTCGAGCTCACCCGCGCTGGAATCCCTCACGTGATCCTGGAGAAGAACGACGACGTCGGCGGATCATGGTGGGAGAACCGCTATCCGGGCGCCGGAGTTGATACACCGAGCCACCTTTACTCGATCTCGTCGTTCCCTCGTAACTGGTCGACCCATTTCGGCAAGCGCGACGAGGTTCAGGGATATCTCGAGGACTTTGCGGAGGCCAACGACATCCGGCGCAATGTCCGCTTCCGCCATGAGGTGACGCGCGCCGAGTTCGAGGAGTCGAAACAGAGTTGGCGTGTGTCCGTCCAGCGACCAGGTGAGGCGCCGGAGACCCTCGAGGCTCCCATCCTGATCAGCGCGGTCGGTCTGCTCAATCGTCCGAAGATCCCGCATCTACCGGGAATCGAGACCTTCCGTGGTCGCCTCTTCCACTCCGCCGAGTGGCCGAACGAGCTCGACGATCCCGAGTCGCTCCGCGGAAAGCGAGTGGGCATCGTCGGTACCGGAGCCAGTGCTATGCAGATCGGCCCGGCCATCGCGGATCGTGTCGGATCGCTGACGATCTTCCAGCGCTCACCACAGTGGATCGCACCGAACGACGACTACTTCACGACCATCGACGACGGCGTCCACTGGCTGATGGACAACATCCCCGGCTATCGCGAGTGGTACCGGGCGCGTCTGTCGTGGATCTTCAACGACAAGGTGTACTCGTCCCTCCAGGTCGACCCCGACTGGCCAGAGCCGAGCGCCTCGATCAATGCAACCAACCATGGTCATCGCAAGTTCTACGAACGCTATCTCCGCGATCAGCTGGGTGATCGAACAGATCTGATCGAGGCATCTCTTCCGGACTATCCGCCCTTTGGTAAGCGAATGCTGCTGGACAATGGCTGGTTCACGATGCTTCGTAAGCCCGACGTCACACTGGTGCCCCACGGAGTCGACGCCCTGACACCTTCTGGACTCGTCGACACGAACGGCGTCGAGCACCAGCTGGACGTCATTGTCATGGCGACGGGTTTCCACAGTGTGCGCGTTCTTTACCCGATGGACATCGTCGGTCGATCCGGCCGGTCCACCGGAGAAATCTGGGGCGAGCACGACGCGCGCGCCTACCTGGGAATCACAGTTCCTGACTTCCCCAATTTCTTCGTCATGACCGGACCGAACACCGGCCTGGGACATGGGGGGAGCTTCATCACGATCCTGGAATGTCAGGTCCGCTACATCATGGATGCCTTGAAGTTGATGCAATCGGAAAACCTCGGCGCGATGGAGTGCCGGGCCGAGGTCAACGATCGATACAACGAGGCCGTCGACCGACAGCACGCACAGATGGTCTGGACCCATCCGGCAATGGAGAACTGGTACCGAAACCCGGACGGTCGCGTCGTGTCGGTCCTTCCGTGGCGGATCAACGACTACTGGGCCATGACCTACCGAGTCGACCCGGCAGATTTTCGTACCGAGCCGGCACGCTCCGAGTCGGTCCCGACTCCGACCGCGCGAGGGTGATCATGCAGGACGAAGCCACCGGCGGAGTGCACGGCGGGCCGCTGTCGGGTATCCGGGTCATTGAAATGGAGGCCATAGGGCCGCTACTGCACGCCGGTCTGATGTTGGCAGATCTTGGCGCCGATGTCGTGCGCATCGTGCGCCCCATCTCGATGGGAGCAGATGACGGAATCGACGATGCGAATGCGGGGATGCTCCGAGGGCGGACCGAACTCACTGCAGATCTGACCAAGACCGAAGATCTCGCCAAGGTGCGCAGGCTGATCGGCCGAGCGGACGTCCTGATGGAGGGCTCTCGGCCCGGCACGATGGAGAAGCTCGGCCTGGGCTCCGAGATCTGCCTGCAGGACAATCCGGGGCTGATCTACGGCCGGATGAGTGGCTGGGGCCAGAAGGGACCGATGGCCCGAGAAGCCGGGCACGACCTGAACTACCTTGCGCTTTCGGGCGCGCTCGAACAGCTCGGACCGGCTTCCGGGCCGCCGTCACCGCCGCTGAACTACGTCGGGAACTTCGGCGGCGGATCGATGTTCCTGCTCGTAGGAGTACTTGCCGCGCTGCACGAAAGAGAACGCACTGGCCGAGGCCAGGTGGTGGATACAGCGATGGTCGACGGCGCCAGTTCGTTGACTGCGCTCGTCCGATCGTGGCAGCATGCCGGCCGCTGGTCAGCCCGTCGTGGAACCAACCTCCTCGACGGATCTGCCCCGTTCTACCGCGTGTACGAGTGCGCAGACCACAGGTACATGGCGGTAGGGGCCCTCGAAGACGTGTACTACGACCGCTTCGTGTTCGGACTCGGATTGGATCCCGCCTCGTTGCCGAATCGCTGGGACCAATCGACCTGGGACGACTTGTCCGAACACTTCGGCAGAACCTTCGCCACACACGATCGCGACGCCTGGGTCGACGTCTTCGACGGCCTGAACGCTTGTGTCACACCCGTGCTCACACTCCACGAGGCAACACTCCACGACCATGCAATACAGCGGACGGCCTTCGTCGATGCAGGAGGCTTTTCGATGCCCTCCGCCGCACCACGGCTGGACTCGTCACAGGGAGCAGCCCCACCACGGAGAAACGACGAACTGGACGCAACCGTGTCGCGATGGGAGATTGCCTCAGAGCACCTCGGGGGCAATTCCACTCGACATCGGTCCACTCGCATGGCTGTTGGTCCACAGACGTGGTGAGCGAGAGAACCGATGGCGCCAGGCGGGCTACGATTTCGGTATGCGCAGGCTGGCTGGATCGTTCGATCGTGACCTCCCCGGGTTGCCGCGTGGCCGCGGCCGACTGGCTGTGGACGAGGTCCAAGACGCGCAACGCGATCGCATTCTGCGTGCGGTGATCTCGTCGACGGCGGAGAAGGGGATCGCCTCGACCACGATCGCCGATGTCGTCGGGCGTGCCAGGGTGTCTCGCCAAGCTTTCTACAAGCAGTTCGAGAGCAAAGAAGCGTGCTTGATCGCGGCGATCGACGCCGGCATCGAGGTGATCGTCGCCAACATCACCTCGACACAAAGCTCGACCGCCAATTTATCTCTACGCGAACAGCTTTCGGCTGTCATCGAGAAGTATCTCGAGACGTGTTCGTCCGAACCGGAGTTCGTGCGAGCCTGGGTGGTGGACCTACCTGTGGCCGGCCCGGCCGGGGTGGCGAAGCGCAACGAGTACGTGGAACTGCTCGCCGATGCATTGCTCGTCGGCTACTCGTCCAAGTCTTCAGAAGCCCCGGAGCGTGAAGTGTTTCTCGCGGCGATCGGCGGTTGCAACGAGTTGTTCTACCGCCAGGTGGTTGACGGGTCGAATTCGTACATGAATCTTCATGCGCCGATCATGTCCTTCCTTGAACGGGTACTGGATCTCTCGTCCAACCCTTCGTAGTCCGGTGTTGACAAGCCAAGGGTAGATCGCCATGCTCATTCATAAGTACTGTTGCGTACTTATGAACGAGGAGTGGTCATGCGAATTACGAGTGGACTGACACAGAGTCCGATCGCACCGCCCGGCCGGGTAGCGATCCGTCCGCGGCGAGTCGATTTCGACTGGGAGAAAGCGCCTTTGGTGTGGTTGCCGAACGAGCCGATCGCCTCATACCTCCTCAGCTCGATGAACCTCGTCATCCCGGAGGGCGAACGGATGATGATCCAGGCCTTCGAGCAGGCCCTCCCGGACGTGCACGACGAGAAGCTTCGCGAGGACATGCTCGGTTTCATGGGTCAAGAACTGCTGCACGCAGAGGCGCATGACGAGGTCATGAATCAGGTGTTCACACGGCACGGGATCGACCCGGCCCCGTTCAACCGCCAGATGCAGTATTTCTTCCGTAGAACTTTGGGCGTCGGTGACGACCCCGATCCGCGGGCCATCCGGCAGCGTCTGATCGAGCGTCTCGGGATTTGCGCGTCTTCGGAGCATATGTTCGCGTTCGTGGGCGACTGGGCGTTGAACGCGGACTTGGAGAAATTCGGCGCGGATCCGCAGATGCTTGACCTCTATCGGTGGCATGGGGCCGAAGAGGTCGAGCATCGTGCCGTGGCACACGAGGTCGCCACGTACTTCGGAGTCGGCTACTTTCGCCGCTGTATCTCCATGATCATCACGTGGCCAATCTTTTTGGGGTGGTTGCTCCGTGCTGCGATGTATCTGAGTCGCAACGACCCCAACACGCCGAACATCGGTTATCCACGATTGCTACTGGAATTCGTCCGCGCCGGACGCCGCGGACTGGTGCCTGGTGTATCGAAATGGTTCTGGAGCGGTGTGTCGACGTTCGTGCCGGGATTTCACCCCGACAGTGTGGGGTCCACCGCCCAGGCCCTCGCCTACGTCGCGCAATCGCCAGCGGCCAAGCGGGTCAACACATGACACCCAACGCGCCCGAACTCACACAGCGGTGGCCGGCCCCCCGCGAGATCCCGGTCGACCTACGTCGCGGCAAGCGCCGCGACTCGATTCTGCGCATTCTGGATGTCCTGGTCTCCACGCAGGTCAAGTTGGCGGTCTTGATTCATCGCGACGAGCCACCGGAAAACCGGATCGACAAGTACAAGACAACGCTCACGGTGTCGGAGCGCACGACGGTGGCCACCGACAACGACGTGGTCAGTCTCGAACTGCGAGCACCTGACGGCAGCGACCTCGAACGGTGGTATCCCGGGGCACACCTCGACCTGTACCTGCCCTCGGGACGGATACGTCAGTACTCGCTGTGCGGCGATCCCGCCGATCGACGCTGCTACCGGATCGCGGTACGCCGGATTCCTGATGGTGGCGGCGGATCGAACGAGGTCCACGACGAGTTGCCAGTCGGTACCGTCGTCGGCGTTCGCGGTCCACGCAACGCATTCGGGTTCGTCGAACCCGGGCGAATCGAGCGCGCGAAGCGCGTTCACTTCGTGGCGGGTGGCATCGGCATCACACCGATACTGCCGATGGTCCGCGAGGCGGAGCGCATGGGCCTGGATTGGTCGCTGATGTACGTCGGTCGCGAGCGCCGCACACTACCGTTCCTCGAGGAATTGTCGCCGTTTGGTGATCGGGTCACCATCCGCACCGACGACGAATACGGCCTACCCGCAGCGAACGATCTTCTCCCGCCGAATGTCCGCAGCGGCGACGCGATCTACTGTTGCGGTCCCGTCCCGATGATGGACGTGATCACAGCTAGTGTGCGCAACGAGCCCGGTGTGGAAGTGCACGCCGAACGCTTCTCCGCCGCACCGGTCGTCGATGGACGACCCTTCCGCATCCAACTGGCTCGCACCGGTCAGGTCATCGATGTCGCCGCCGACCAGACCGCACTGGACGCGGTGCTGCGTGTGAACCCGAAAGCCCCCTATTCATGTCGTCAGGGCTTCTGCGGCACCTGCATGGTCCACGTCAGCGACGGCGACGTCGATCATCGTGACAATTCGTTGAGCCCAGCCGAGCGCGCCGCCGGCAAGATGCTCCTGTGCGTTTCGCGGAGCAACAGTCCCTGCCTGACGGTCACCACATGAATCCACCGATGAGAAAACACAATTCCCGACAACCGGAGTACCTGTTGAACGACGATCAACTGACATCGCGGGTGGTGGACCTGCTGATCGCACTGGAAGAAATGGACGCCGATGCCGTGCGCGCACTCGTCGATCCCGACATCGAATGGCGCAATACCGGCCTGCCCAGCGTGCGTGGAAGCAAACGCGTCGAACTGGCGCTCACGATCGTCTCTCGCCTGATCACCAGGTACGAGGTCGTGGAAGTGCTCACGATGACCACCGACCACAACACCGTGTCCTCCCGGCGACGAGAGATCATCCGCATCGGATGGTTTGCCATGCACCTCGACGTAGACGGCCACTACACATTCGCAAACGGCCTGCTTCGCATTTGGGACGACCGCTTCTCCTACCGCCGACTGCTCCGCGGATTGCGATTCGGCCCAACCACCTGAAGTAGCGACGTTTTGTGTCGCATTTTGCCGGGGAGTCCTCACCAGATGCTGAAATCTCCCCCTGCAGCTTCTCGACTGCATCCTCGGTTCAGGAGTTCGGCCGCTGGTGCGGAGAACTCTCGCCGAGTCTACGTTCGCGCATGTGACCAGCTCGTTGTTCCTTTGGACTGCAACGGGATTGGATACCGCTGATGGATTCTCGACAATTGTTCGCCCTCGGCGCGCTCGGTACCGGGATGTTGTCGCTGGCCTTGCAGCTGACCCCGCTGTGTCTCGGCGCCGAGGATGCGGAGCAGTACGTCTTTGTTCGCGCCGCCAATGCCACCGCGGTCCTCAGCCTTGCTCTGCTGTCCGCCGCGTTTGTCTTCTGGCCGACGGCTGGATGACTTTCCGGGCGCAACATGTTCACGAATAATGGAGTTTCGGTGAATCCACCCATAAACCACTACCGCCGGCGATCGGTGGAATCGATCCTCTTCGGCGGAGCCCTTGCAGCACTGCTGCTCTCGGGATGCACGATAAGTTCAGCAGATCCCACTACCGAGGGCAGGCAGTCGTCGAAGATGCCCACCGACTCCGAGCAGATCACCACGGTGATCCGATCTCACCTCGATACCCTCAGTACGACTCGACCGAGGTGCAACGAGAATTGTCGACGGGTCGGGGCATCCAGGGGTCGGTATCGAGCCGGCGGTCGACGGGTGCTCAACTGACGGGTAGTTCCGTAACTTTCTTGAGAGGGCCCCACTAATGCGTATTGGAGTATCCGGCCCGCACGGGACCGGCAAGAGCACGCTGGTCGACGAGTTGTGTGGCCGCCTCGCGGGACACATTCGGGTCGATGAACCGTATTTCGTGCTCGAAGAGGAGGGCCGCGAGTTCGAGTTTCCACCCTCGGCTGATGATTACCGTGCGCAGCTTCGTCGTTCACTGCGCTTGCTGACTACACCTTCTTCTGGTGTTGTATTCGATCGCACGCCGCTCGACTTCCTGGCGTACTTGTCGGCGTGTGGTGTCGATCCGGAGGCAGAAGTCGAGGCGGCGATTGTGAGGTCCGCGCTACGTACTCTCGACGTGCTGGTCGTGGTGCCGATTACCGTCGAAACAGTGCAGAAGTTGCCTGCGGTGGGGATGCCGGAGCTGCAGCGCGCGGTGAACGACGCGTTGCTGGATTTGGTGTACGCCGATCCGATGCAGGTGTGTGACTCCCTGGTAGTTGTCGAGCTTGACGGCCCACTCCGTGGTCGGGTCGACACGGTTCTCTCGGCTTTGCAGTGACACCGGAATCGTCGAGCTGGGTGCGTTCGAAAGATGCTGGCACTGATCGTTACTCGTGAAGATCGACCTGATGAAACTTCGATTTGTGGGCTGGCCGGTCTCTAAAATCGCAAGGGATGTACGTCTTCTCGGGTGAACTGGTGCTGACGCCCCTTCAGTTTGCCGCCCCGCAGAGCGCTGCTCACCAACGCGCGTTCCCGGACTCACTCTCTGGCGGAAGGTATCGAAAACAGGCATCTCGTGGCTCAGAGTGAATTCCGAGAGCCGGTTGTCCTGGCAATTCTCGCGAAACCGAGGAAACGGAAGTCCAGCGTGACAGGTCGCCACGTACCCATCCTTTCTGTTGCGATTCTCGCTACGGCCGCACTTTTCGTGGCCGGATGATCGTCGGGCTCCGAGACTGATTCGACAAACACCGTAACCGCTCGGCAGCCGCCCAACATCGACATAATCGCTGGTGCTCGCCCCGAATCCCACCACGACCGATTCTTGTCCCACCTTCAGGCGATGGCGGCAGCCACTATCCCCGGGCCATGTCGACAAACTTGGAGAGGTGAAGCTGGTGCGCCACAGTGATTGTCGCGGTCGGGCCGTTACGGTGCTTACCCAGAATCAGGTCGGCTTCACCGCCACGGGGATCGTCTCGCTCGGTCGCGTCGGGGCGGTACAGCAGAATCACCATGTCGGCGTCCTGCTCGAGCGATCCGGACTCACGAAGGTCGGCGACCTGCGGACGCTTGTCGGTTCGCTGCTCGGGACCACGGTTGAGCTGACAGATCGCGACAACCGGAACTTCGAGCTCCTTCGCCAAAAGCTTTAGGCTACGTGAGAATTCGGAGACTTCCTGCTGACGGGACTCGACCTTTTTACCGGAGCTCATCAGCTGGAGGTAGTCGATGACGATCAGGCGAATGTCGTGTTTCTGCTTGAGCCGCCGCGCTTTTGCGCGAATTTCCATCATGGTGAGGTTGGGGGAGTCGTCGATGAAGAGCGGCGCCTCGCTGATCTCACTCATACGACGCGCGAGCTTGGTCCAGTCGTCGTCGGTCATCTTTCCGGAGCGCATGTCGCCGAGCTTGATCTTTGCCTCTGCGGACAGCAGACGCATGACGATCTCGGTTTTGCTCATTTCCAACGAGAACATGACGCTGGCCATGCCGTGCGTGATGGAGCAGGAACGCAGGAAATCCATTCCGAGCGTGGAATTGTGCGTCGGGACCATCGAATGACCGGCCAGGTACATGTGGTCGGCGTTGTCGACCTCGACGCAGCGAACCGGAACACTCGCAATTGGTCGAACATCGACAATGTAGCGCGATCCGCTGCGCGCAGTGCTTTTACTCGCTCGACGCTCCTTGTGCAGCATCGCTTTCCGCGTAAGACCGAACACTTCGTCATCAGTCGAGAAGGTCAAGGTGAATGCAGTCGACGAAGCCTCGGTGCGACCGTTGACTCGCTTTGTGCTCATTTGGCAGCGATAGCCAAGACTGACCACTAATTCCTGGGCATCGCGGACGAGGCGCTCGTTGGTTACCGAAAACTGAACGGAGCCACCGGCAGTCACAGTTCCATCAGTGTCGAGAAGCCCCGCAAGAACCGCACGACGCTGCGCCTCGGACCCACGGAGATACTGGACAGGGATGTGCTTGTTGCCCAGAACACCGACCGTACGTAGGCGTCCTTGAACCGTGCCGTACTCATTGCGGCACTTCTGGCACAGTCGCAGCCCGATCGAAGGTCCACCACAGTGTGAACAAGTTGGCGCAGGTACAGGGTCAGACATGAAACGTGCTTTGCCGCCGCATGATTGACCGCACGTTCGCACCTGACTGGTGAACGGCACGAAGCTCTTTCCGCACACAACGCAATCGCGCGGAGCGACGGGATCTTCCGGGGCTAATTGAAGGCTGTAGCGCAAATGCGCCGACTTGGACGGAACTGCAACCAGGCCTTCGGCCTCGATCAACATGATGATCTCAGGATCAGCAGTGGTGAATTGTGCGCAGGCAGTAGAACCGTCACCTAGCCAAGCGCCAAGTGTGTAGGGCGGGACAAGGAGATCCTGCGTTGGTAGGTCGAGCGGCTTGGCATTCACGACAGAGTGATTAACGCGGCCATCCGCCGTTGCGCATCGCACCGTCGATGCGATCTCCGCCGTGGTTCGGACCTCGGCGAATGTCTTTTGATTCTTATAGCGGTTGTAACCTGTCTTGGCGTTCTGCGCTGAACGGCGCGAAGCACGCGTCTCCGTCAACCACTGATGCTGCTCGTCGGCCACCAACACTGTTCCATCGGAAAACTCGACCTCGTAGCAAGGACGGTCAACCATCACGTCGGTAGCGGCAACAACCCGCGTCGGCTTGCCGTGGTTGTCGATCAACAGATCGCCGACAGCAACGTCACCCATCGTGGTCCAGCCACTGGGCGTCGCGAGGGGAGTATCGAGGGCAAGCGCCTTGCCCACACCAGGACGGGCCGCGACGATAATCATCTGACCAGCGTGAAGGCCGTTGGTGATCTCGTCGAGATCCTTGAATCCGGTGGGCACACCGAGGGAAATTCCACCGCGGCTGGCGATGGAGTCGATCTCGTCCATCGTGGGCTGGAGGAGCTCGGTGAGGGGTACGAAGTCCTCGGTGGTTCGACGCTCGGTGACCTCGAAGATCTCGGCCTGCGCGCGGTCGACAACCTCGGCCACGTCCTGACCCTCGGTGCCGGCGTAGCCGTACTGGACGATGCGAGTACCGGCGTCGACCAGACGACGCAGCACGGACTTCTCGGCCACGATCTCGGCATAGAAGGCGGCGTTGGCGGCTGTGGGCACTGTCTGGGTCAGCGTCACCAGGTAGGCAGCACCACCGATACGGCGGAGCTCACCTCGACGGTCGAGCTCGGCGGAGACCGTCACCGGGTCGGCGGGCTCGCCACGGCTGTAGAGGTCCAGGATCACGTCGTAGACGGACTGGTGGGCGGGCCGGTAGAAGTCACCCGGACGCAGTACCTCGAGGACGTCAGCGATGGCGTCCTTGCTCAGCAGCATGCCGCCGAGCACCGACTGCTCGGCAGTCATGTCCTGAGGTGGCTGGCGTCCGAACTCCTGGTCGGGCTCGGCCTCGGGAGGGCCCGGGTAGTCCGGCCCCGAGAAGTCGGAAGGTCCTCGATCATCTACAACAGCCACAAGCGAGACCTTCCCGTAAAACACTCGACGACACTGCCAGAAACCGCAGCGCCCTCATCATTTGTACCTGCCCCCACCGACATCCCCTAGCCGCATTCGGCCGGGCTGTAGATAGACGCCGAGATGACGTTAGGGACTAGTAGGTCCGCATACAAACCGGACTGTGGATAAACCTGTGGATGCTTTGTGGAAACTCCCGCCCCACGGTGTGCACCGCCTGTGGAGCATTTGGGGACTACTTTGCCTAGTAGCTACAAAAGACCAGGTAGATGGCTATCCCTAATTTCACAGGCCTGTTGATGAAAATAGTTTTTCCACAGTCGGCGCGTCGGCGTGTCGGGCGTGTTGCCTCGCCCGATTCGTCACTGATCACCAAGTCGAACATCACAGTGTGAGAGTTATCCCCAGGTCCGATTCGGGACGCTGACAGGCGGCACACCGCACCCCGAAACAAACGTCGGGCCCCGCACACCGAAGTGTGCGGGGCCCGGCGAGACGAACAGTCGACTATGCGCCGACGACGTTCAGGTTGAACTTGGCAACCACATCGGGGTGCAGGTTCACGACCACGGCGTGCTTGCCCGTGTTCTTGATGTGAGCCTTCGGCAACACGATGGAGCGCTTGTCGACAACCGGTCCACCGGCAGCCTTGATCGCAGCAGCGACGTCAGCGACGGTAACCGAACCGAAGAGCTTGCCCGAGCCACCGGCGGTCTTGACCGTCAGCGTTACGGACTCGAGGCCCTCGATAGCTGCCTTGAGCTCCTTGGCGTGATCCAGGCCGCGCACAGCGCGCGCTTCCTGTGCACGACGGATGCCCTCGACCTGCTTCTCGGCGCCACGGGTGGCGACGATTGCCAGTCCGCGGGGGAGCAGGTAGTTACGGCCGTAGCCGTCCTTGACCTCCACGGTGTCGCCAGGCGCACCGAGGTTGTCCACGTCAGCGGTGAGGATGAGCTTCATGTTCTTTCCTCCCTTTCCTTAGCGAGCCACGGTGGCGTAAGGCAGCAGTGCTACCTCACGTGAGTTCTTGACGGCAATGGCAACGTCGCGCTGGTGCTGGACGCAATTGCCGGTGACACGGCGAGCACGGATCTTTCCGCGATCGCTGACGTACTTACGAAGCAACGTCGTGTCCTTGTAGTTGATCTGCGTGTTCTTCTCTTTGCAGAAGGTGCAGACCTTCTTCTTCATAACCTTGTCGCGCAAGGGCGGCTTCGGCATGTCTTTGCTCTTTTCTGGATGTTCCTGATCAGGTACGGATCAGAAGGGCGGTTCGTCGCTGCCCGCACCACCGAAGGAGCCCGAAGCCTGAGGCGCACTGCCCCAAGGATCGTCTCCACCCGAAGGTGCAGCGCTCGGACGTCCGCCACCCGATCCGCCGGAGGAACCGCCGAAGTTGCCGCCTCCACCGCCGCCACCACGGTTGGCCTTGTTGACCTTAGCCGTGGCGTACTTCAGTGAAGGACCGATTTCATCGACTTCGAGCTCGACGACAGTTCGCTTTTCGCCCTCGCGAGTTTCGTACGAACGCTGCTTGAGCCGGCCGCTCACGATTACTCGTGAACCACGGGTCAAGCTCTCCGCGACGTTCTCGGCTGCTTCGCGCCAGATGTTGCAACGCATGAACAGCGCATCGCCGTCTTTCCATTCATTGGAATTACGGTCGAAGGTGCGGGGCGTGGAAGCAACCGTGAAGTTTGCAACCGCGGCACCCGCCGGGGTGAAACGAAGTTCAGGATCAGCCGTCAGGTTTCCGATGACGGTGATGATGGTGTCGCCAGCCATGTGGTTCCTCCTGCATTGATGTAAGACCGTTGGGCGCGAGAGTAGAGCTCGCTACCGACAGTAATTACTTGTTGTGGCGCAGAACCTTCGTGCGCAGAACCGACTCGTTCAGACCGAGCTGACGATCGAGCTCAGCGACGGTGGCGGGAGTGGCGTTGATGTCGATCACCGCGTAGATACCTTCAGCATGCTTCAGGATCTCGTAGGCGAGACGACGCTTACCCCAGACATCGACCTTGTCGATCGTGCCGCCGTGCTGGCGCACAACATTGAGGAACGTATCCAGTGAAGGAGCGACAGTGCGCTCGTCCAGGCTGGGGTCAAGGATGACCATCAATTCGTAATGACGCATAAGACCTCATCACCTCCTGTGGACTAAGTGAAAACGGCCACGGACTATCCGTGGCAGGAGGGTCGTTGCGTCAGCAACCCTCGTAGGTTACACGAGGGGCCTTGACCAGGGAAATCGTCCCGGCCCTCCGGGAAGACCACCGGGTCGATGCGCGACGCGTGGTGCAGACGCATCACCCCGCGAGCCACTGCGCCCCCTTAGGGTGAGAATCATGCGAACAGACCGCAAGACCTCGGCGTCGATCCTGGCGTTGGTCGTCGGATTGTGCGGGCTGACGATGGCGCTGGGCTATTTCAACAAGGCCAGATGCGGCGGTGCACCGTTCGCGCCCGACGGACGAAGCCTGAACTTCGACGTCAACAAGAACATCGACGTCTGCTACTCCGACATTCAGTTGCTCTGGCTCGGACGAGGTATCGATCAGCATCTGTTCCCCTTCGTCACCGGAGGGATAACGCCCGAAGGATTCCTGACCGGCGGAACCGTCGAATACCCGGTGCTCAGCGGAATTCTGATGTGGCTGGGCGGTATCGGCTCACACACCGACACCGATTTCCTTCTGCACTCGGCCCTGATCCTGGCTCCTTTCGGACTGCTCACGGCGTGGATGCTCGGCAAGATGAGCGGCGCGTACGCGCTCGTGTGGTCGGCGACTCCGCCCCTGGTTCTGTACGCATTCCACAACTGGGAGCTCCCGGTGGTGGCCACCAGCGTCGGCGCGATCTTCCTGATGACGTTCGAGCGGATCCCGCTGCGAACTCGCGCGGTTCTGGCGGCCGTCATCCTGGCGATCGGTTTCTGTTTGAAGCTGTACCCGGGAATGTTCGTGCTGCCGCTCATGGCCTACGTGCTTCTACGCGGCACCGAAGGCAAGCGCTACGACGTTCGTGGAGCGCTGATGACGGCGGGCGCGGCGATCGTCACCGTCGTCCTCGTCAACCTGCCGTTCGCCCTCATTTCCTACGAAGGCTGGCGCGCGTCGTTCAGCTTCCAGGAGAAGCGAAGCGCGGACATCACCACCAACTCGGTGTGGTTCTGGGGTTTGCGCCCCTTCTACGGTTTCGGAGTTCGCGAACTCAACGCCGACTACGACGCACTGGTGAGCATCCTGTCTCCGGTGATGATCCTGTTGTCGTTCGCGCTCGCGATGTATCTGGGTTGGCGCCGCTACGTCCGCGACGGCTACTTTCCGTGGATTGCAGTCAGTGCCGCGATGCTGTGCGGATTCGTGTTGCTGCACAAGGTCAATTCACCGCAGTACACACTGTGGATCCTGCCTTTCCTCGTACTGTTCAAGATCCGGTGGTTCTGGATCGTCGCCTATCTGATCGCCGACGCAGCGTTGGGTATCGGCATCTTCCGGTACTTCTACCAACTGGACATGAATCTCGATCCGAGCAAGTACGAGGCCGTCGTCCAGGCGAGCGTGTGGGGCCACGTCATCCTGCTCGCCGTGTTCTTCTTCTTGTTCCTGCGAGTCCCGTTGCGGTATCCGCTTGCCGGTGGGACCGATCAGATTGCCAACTCCGACAACAACCTTCCGACTCACTCACGGGAGCACGCCTGATGACTGCATCATGGTTCGAATCACCGACGCTGACCGGTGATCGTGTCCGACTCGAACCCCTGGGCGTCGCGCACACCGACGCTCTGCTCGCTGCTGCCGACGACCCGGCGATCTTTCGTTGGACCGCATCGCCCATCACCGATCGGGAACAGGCACAGAAGTACATCGCTGCAGCAACCGACGACCCTAATCGGATCGCCTTTGCGCAGGTGAACATCGTGACGAACGCCGTGGTCGGCACCACGTCCATGTACCAGATCGACCCGGTAAACCGCAGTCTTGCAATCGGATACACGTGGTTGTCGCGATCGGTTCAGGGAACCGGGATCAATCCCGAATCGAAGCTGCTCCTGCTTCGTCACGCCTTCGACCAGCTCGAAGCCGTACGCGTCGAGTGGCACACGGACGAGTTCAACGAACAGTCCAGGGCCGCGATCGCAAAGCTCGGCGCTCAGTTCGAGGGCCTGCTGCGCAAGCACCGACGCCGTGTCGACGGCAGTTGGCGTACAACAGCGCTGTTCGCGATGACCGACGACGATTGGCCGACCATCGCACCTCAGCTCGAGACACGTACCCGAAACTAGCCATCACCTGCACTCTTCGACGAAGTCCATGCCAAGATTCACCTCATGAGCGATCAGGGTGGGTACGGGTACCAGGGCAATCAGAATTGGCAACCGGCTCCGTACGGGCAGCCCGATCCGTACGGCAGGCGCCCGACGAACACACTCGCGGTACTCGCCCTCGTCTTCGCGTTCCTCATCGCGCCGTTGGGGATCGTCTTCGGGCACATCGCTCGCGGCCAGATCAAACGGACCGGCGAAGAAGGCGACGGACTCGCCCTTGCCGGACTGATCATCGGCTACATCTTCACCGCACTCGGCATCCTGGCCGTGATCGTGTGGATCGCGTTCTTCGGGCTGCTCGCCGCCGCTTTCGGCAACGCCGCCAATGAAGCGAGTTCGCGGAGTCTCACCTATACGACGCCGTACTCGTACTCCACGACCACGACTCGGGCGCCGAGTGCACCCACCACAGCGCCGAAAACGACGACGCCCCCACGCGTCACAACCTCGATCGGACCAGCGCCGACCGTCTCGGGCACCAACCGTCAGGGCTTCATCTCCGGCGGCCCCAGTTGCAACTCCACCAATCCTGCCGTCGCCATCGCCGTCACGACCGGATCACGAATCGTCATCTGCGAAACCGGAGTCGGGCGTTACTACTACAAGGGTCAACGGCTGAGCGACGGCGCCACCATCGAACTCGACGATCCGACGCCCACCGGCAACGGATTCACCGTCACCAACAAGGACGTGACGTACAAGCTCACCTCCGCCGGACTGGTGATCACCGGCAGCGGAGGCGAGCTGGGTCGGGAACCGGCGCTCGAGTTCTGGATGAACTGAAGCGCGTCAGCCGGCACACGGATCCTGATAGGGAACACCGGGCAGGTACCGCTCCCATTCGGCTTCCGTGATGGGAGATCCTGCGGTGCGGCACAATCGATCAACGACGCCGTCGGGGTCGATTCCCCACAAGCGAACGGTCTTGTCCGACCCGCTACCCGCGATCATGTCACTCTCGCCGGCGAACTGAGCGTCGTTGACGCGACCCGGGTAGGCGGACAGCGTCGCAAATCGTGTTGCCTGCGAGGGAGTCTCGATGTCCCAGAGCCAGACGGTTCCGTCGCCGACACCGGCAGCGAGCCGATCACCGGCGCGGTTGAACGAGATCGAATAGATTGCGCCCTCGGGGCCGACGAGACGAGCGAGTTCCTCGGGTGCCGACGGTGTGCGTACGTCCCACACGGCGACACCGTGATCCGCACTTCCAGCGGCCAACAGCGTTCCGTCGGCGCTGAAAGACACTGCTAATGCGTAGCTTTCGAATCCACCCACCGTCGCCGCCACCCGGGGCGACGCTGCGTTCGACACGTCCCACAGATCCACTTCGTTCTTGGCGTTCGCGATCGCCAAGATGTCGGTACCTGGCTGAAAGGCCATCATCTGCGGGTAGGAGCCGACATCGGTCGACGACAACAGTTTCGGAGCCGACGGGTCGGAAACGTCGACCAACGCAATACTGTTGTCGTCCTGCGAGGACACCGCCAGCAGATTTCCGGCGGGATTCAGCGCGACAACCGCCACGATGCCCTTCACATATACCGCAGGCTCGCCGTAGATACGTGGCGACGCCGGATCACTCAGGTCCCAAAGATATGCACCGCCGCCGCCGGTGCCGCTCACAGCCAGGTTCCCGTCTGCCGACACCGCCGACGCACCGCTGAAAGTTTCGGCCCCTTGCGGTTTCAACTCCGGCATCACCGCGGGGCGATCGAGATCCTCGGTGTTCCACGCCAACATCGCGCCACCCCTGGCACCGACGCCGGCCACCAGACGCGAGCCGTCCGCGGCAAAGGGACTGGTGAAGATCGTGTCCCGAGCTCCCGCCCAGACCGGACCCGGAAGAGCCCACACGCGAGTCACACCGTTGAGTCCCCCGGTGACCAGATTGCGGCCGTCATCGCTGTAGTCGACGGTGGTCACCGCCCCACTGTCCGGAAGTGTTTCGATCAATGCCCCGGTTCGGGGGTCCCACACGCGCACGGAGTTGTCGGAACTTCCTGCGGCAAGACGTGTGCCGTCTTTGCCGTAGTTCAGTTCGTTGACGTAGCTGGAAAATCCCGTCAGTGCCTGCAGGGGAGAGGGGCGCGCCGGATCGCTCATGTCCCACCGAACCACCTCCCTGCCAGTGGTTCCCGCCGCGAGCTCACGTCCGTCCGGGCTGAAGGCAACGCCGAGGTAGTGGACGGTGGTGCCGTTGGGCTCGGTCGCGAAGATCGGCGCCGATTCCTCACCCCACTTCGCGACGTCCCACACGCGCAGAGTCGCTTGACGCCCGCCCGCCACGAGGAAACGTCCGTCGGGGCTGAACGTCGCGGTGACAATGCCGTCAGCTGGATGCGGAAGAGCAGGCAAAGCAACGGCATTCGTGGAGGTGTCGATGTTCCATCGCAGGACGTCGGGCGTCGAGGTACCGGCGACCAGCTTGGTTCCGTCTGGGCTGAACTCCATGTCCTGCACTACGCGTTCACCGTCGACGGGAAGTGTTCCACGGACCGGATTCTTCGGGTCCGACACATCCCAGAGTGCAGCGCCGCCGGCACCACCGGTCGCAAGGAGCCGTCCGTCCGGGCTGTAGGCGACAGCAAAGAGGGCCGTGCCCTCCGAGACTCCGAGGAACTCCGCCTGCGGAACGGCTGAGGCAACACCGTCCACCATCGGATAAAGCCTGACCTTCCCGTCCGAACCACCCACCGCCACAACAGTTCCAGCTGGGTTGATCCGGGCCTTCATCGCGCCGGGCGGTCCGATGATGCGAGTAGCCGAATGAACGCCCGACGCATCCAGCAATGCCGAGCGGGCTTCGGTTGTTTCGTTGACCGCAAATGCCGCCAGAGCAAGCTGCGACGCCAGCGACGGATCCCGCTCGCGCATCCTGATCGACTCGGTGGCCACCTGACGCGACATCGCCTCGTCTCGCGCGGTATCTGCTTGGACACGTTGACGATTGGCTCCGATACCGGCGACGGTCGCAACCACCGCCAACACCAGAGCGATCACCGACGCGGCTGCCAACGCAGTCACGAGCCGTCGTAGCACGCGTGTACGTCGGCGATCGGCAAATTCCTGCTGATCACGATGCTCGATGCTCGCGGCGAGGTACTCCCGCTCGGTGGCATTGAGGTCGGCGGCGCGGGTCCGACTCGGTTCCAGTGGGAGCCCGAGTTCGCCCGAACGCAGCCATTCTTCCGTCAGATGAAGACGTGCGGGTCCGAGCAGCGCGCCGGGGTCGCGTCCACTGTCTTCCCACACCTGCGCCGCGTAGGTGAACCTGCGATGCACCGCCAGACCGGCGCGGTCCGAGTCGATCCAATCGCGAAGCCGACTCCACGCGGACAGCAAGACCTCGTGCGAAACCTCGACGGTCTCCTCGTCGACGGTGAGAAGGCGGCGTAAGGCGAACCGGTCGATGACGGTATTCACGTCGTCGACGTCGTCACCGAGGAAGAGTTCGGTGCGCGGTGCCCGCCGACGCGTCTGCGTCACTTCGTCGACGTTGACCAATCGCAGAAAGATCCTGCACGCAAACTGCTGCTGCCTATCTGTGAGCTCGCCGTACACTTCCTCCGCGCTTTGCTGGACAGCTCCGGCGATCCCGTCGGTGGCGTAGTAATCCGAGACGGTCAGAGTTTTACGCGTCGACCGTTGCCAGGTCCCCAACAGTGCGTGTGACAGCAAGGGCAAAGCTCCGGGGTCGCTCGCCGTACGCGAGCCGCGTGGTGTCAGCTCGGATACCAGAACCTGAACCAATTCGCTCTGCACGGTCATCCCGGCCTTGACCGCCGGCTCGACGATCACTTCGCGCAACTGCTCTTCGGTCAGCGGCCCGACCACCATCGGCGAGTCGTCGAGCAGTGGCACCAAAAGCGGTTCCTTCGCCGCGAGCCCGTAGAAGTCGGCACGCATGCCGATGACGACAATGGTGTTCTCACCGAGTTCCGCGAGAGTCTGCAGTATTTCCTCGCGACGATCACCGTCGCACTGCGTCCACAGTTCCTCGAACTGATCGAGCATCAAGACTGTTGGTTCGTCGGAAATCGACGACGGGATTCCTCCCGTACCCGGCTGCAGGGTTTCCACCCGCCAACCGTCGAACCGTGGATCGTCCCCGGCGATCTTGGGGGCGAGCCCGGCCCGCAGCAACGACGACTTACCCGATCCGGAAGCACCGATCACCATGAACTGACGGCGACCGACACCTCGTATCGCCGACGCCACCCGCTCGACCAAGTTGGCAGTGAGTTCGTCTCGACCGAAGAACCACTCGGCGTCCTCTTGCCGGAACGACTCGAGACCTCGATACGGAACGGTGGCGTCGCCGCGTCGTCTGGCCGTCAGCTGTCTCACTCGTTGCACCGCACTGATCCAGCGCTGCCGCTCATCCTCGGAATCGACGCCGCAGGCCTCGAGGAGCGCGAAAAACATCGGGGTACTCGCCGGCGTCGGCAGGTGTTGGCCGGCAAACCATCCGCTGACGGTTCCGTGCAAACCACCCGAACGCTCGACGGCTTCGCGGACCGTCAGTCCGGCTGCGTTCCGCAGTGCAGTGAGCGTCTCAGCAAACTGCCCACGCGACTCGATCCAGGCGGGATCGACCTGATTGTGCGTACCGGCTTCCGCCTTCGAGTTCATAGCGACGCACTCTATCGGAGCAGGTAGGGGATTTGTCCGTTGTATGGACTCTGTATCGAGAGAGTTGCACCCGTTCCACTGAGACACCTCGATCGAAATACTCGCCTCAGTCGCACCCTGAGCCAGCAGCCCTTCTGCAAATACGGCAGTCGACGCCCATCCCCTCCGTCGAAAGGCGCTACTCGCATGTCTTCAATCGGCATTTCTCCGAAGATCGAGGCAAACGTGTCCCGAGTCGGCAACCCCAAGCACGGCAAGCACAAGCCGAAGCTGAGCGTCCGTGAGATCGAAGTACTTCTTGCCTGGCTACGTTCGGATTCCAAGTCCGAGGTCGCCGAGACACTCGGCCTACGCGTCTGCACCGTCAACACACACATCACTCGGATCCGCACGAAGTACAGCGACGTCGGGCGGCCGGCTCCCACGAAGGCAGCATTGTTTGCCCGCGCGGTCCAGGACGGGTACACCACCCTCGACGAGTGGTGACCTCAGACCGTGACGGGTTCCGGTTCCTTCGCCTTGGACGGCTTCAGCCAACCGGGTAGCCAGGCAGGTTGTTTGTCCGGTGCTTGATCGAGAACACCGCCCGCCGGATCGTCGATGAACCCGTACCGCACGAGATCCTCCGACGGCCGGTAGATCTGCCGGAGCACCAGCGCGCACAGAACGAGTACCGCGATGTCCCGGATCACGACGGTTCCGGTGAACCACTGCTCGGGCAGCCCCTTGTTGGACACACCGAGGTAATACATCATTCGTGGAACCCAGACCAGGGCGTCGATGGTCATCCACGCGAGCAGGAGTCTGCGGTGCGGCAAGGCCAACACGGCCAGCGGCACCAGCCACAGAGAATACTGCGGGCTCCACACCTTGTTGGTGAGCAGGAAGCCCGCCACCAACAGGAAGCACAGCTGCGCAACTCGCGGACGACGCTGCGCCGTCAGGGCGACGTATCCGACACCGATGCAGACGGCCACGAACAAAAGCAGAGAGACGGCGTTGAGATTCGACGGCGACTCACCCTGTGCGAGAGGACCGTCGAGGCCCTTCCACGACGTGAACGACGCGATCACGTTGTAGAGCGAATCCGGATCGGCCCCGCGTTCGGAGTTGAGCCGGAAGAACTCGTACCAACCATGGGGGTACAGCGCGGCAATGGGCAGGTTCACCGCAAGCCATGCCGCGACCGCGCTGAGAGCGGTCACCAGCCAGTCCCTCGTCTTGCCCGCGCGCAGACACAGGACCAAGAGCGGTCCCAGTAGGAGCAGCGGGTAGAGCTTCGCAGCGCCGCCCAGGCCGAGCAGGATTCCCGCGAGCACTGGCCGCTTGCGTGCCCACGCCAACAACCCACCCGCCGCGAACGCCGTCGCCAGAGGATCGAAGTTCGTGAACACGTGCACGATCACCAACGGGGAACACGCGATGAGAGCGCCGTCCCACACTCGTCGTCCGGCCAGAAGGGTGCTCGCCCACACGGTGACCAGCCACGCCAACGCCAACCCGAACGCCACGACGTTGAAATAGAGCGCCACCTGAATCGCGCCCGGCAGCCAGGTGATCGAATCCCACGCCTTCGCGACTTTCATTGCGCCGTACTGGTAGAGCCCCGAGATGACCGGATACTCCATGTACCGCATCTGGATCGAACCGTCGCCGCGTACTTCTTCCCACGACGTCTTGTACGGGAATGCTCCCTGATCGAGGCGCTCGGCTCCGTACAGCGGAACGGTGTCGGAATAACACATCGCCACGTACTGACGGCTGCCACTCCAGTCGAGGCCGACCTGCCCGCTCTCGCCGACCGGCGCCTGCTGAATACAGCCCGCCTTGGCGAACCAGCCGAAAGCCAAGAACACCACGGCGAGCAGAAGGATCACTCTCATCGGTGTGAAGAAGCGAGTGCGCCCGATCAGTGCGTGACGACCTACCGGACCGCCGACGGTTCCCGACAGCGCAGACACCATCGCGTCGTTGCGACTGGGAACGTCCCGCCAATCCGCCGAACGAAGATCTTCGGCCAGCGGAGCGGGGGAGGTCGGTTCGGCATCATCAGCATTCGCGGCCACTCCGCGAGGTTACCGTCTTTCGAACCGACCACCCTCCAACTACTGGCCGGGGCTCACACCTGCCGGTTCTTCCTCGGTGGTCTCGCCTGCCCCTGGTACCTGTGACGTGGTTGCCGTCGGCCGGGAGATGCCCGGAATCGGGATCGTGATGCCCGGCAGAACCTCGACCTGCGTCGTTGTCACCACGGGCGGCGGAGTGGTTTCCGTCGTCGTCGGTGCGGTGGTCGGCGGCGCCGACGTCTTGGGCGGTGCGGGAGCCGTGTACTCCGGAACACCACCGGCTTGACCGTTGATCTTGCCCGGCGTCGGGAACTTCTCGTTGTCGGTGCCCTCGAGGGCGCCGTCCATCGTGTCCTTCCAGATGTCCGAAGGCAGACCCGAGCCGTAGATCATCGCGCCACCGGAATTGGTGATCGCTTCACCGTCGGGAGTTCCGACCCAGACCGCGGTCGAAAGCGACGGCGTGTAGCCGACCATCCACGCGTCCTTGTTGGCTCCGGTGTCACCGAGCTGCGCAGTACCTGTCTTCGACGCCGACAGACGTCCGCCGGCCAGGTTGTGACCGCGCGAGTACGCCGCGATCGGCTGCATCGCAGCCGTCACGTTGTCCGCCACGGCAGCGTCGATGCGGTCTTCACCGGCGGGCGCGCCGCGGTCCAGCAGCACGGTGCCGTCGGCCGCGACGACCTTCTGCACGAAGTGCGGTGCGTGATACGTACCGGACGCGGCGAGTGTCGCGTACGACGACGCCATGTCGAGCACGCGGGCCTGGTACTGGCCGAGCACGATGCCGTTGTTGGGGCCGGAACCGTCGGCCTCGGTGAGCGACGGGCCGACACCCGGGATGTCCTTCGGGATGCCTGCCTTGTGAGCGATGTCCGCGATTTCCTGCGGGCCGTTGCCGTCGAGGCTGAGCATCTGACGGTAGAAGCTGGTGTTCAGCGAACGCTTGAGCGCCTCTGCGATGGTGCAGGTGCCGCAGCTTTCACCTTCGACGTTGCCGATGGAGATGCCGTTGACGGTCAGCGGTGAGCTGTCGTACATCTGCGAGAGCGGGATTCCCTGATCCAGGGCGGCTGCGAGGCCGAACACCTTGAACGAGGAACCGGTCTGAAGTCCGGCATTCGCGAAGTCGTATCCCGCGCCGTCCTCACCGCCGTAGTACGCCTTGACGGCTCCGGTCTTCGGATCGACCGAGACAACTGCGGTACGCAGGTTCTCCGGCTCGCCCTCCATATTGGAACGGGCTGCCTCGACCGCTGCGGCCTGAGCCTGCGGGTCGATGGTCGTGGTGATCTGCAAGCCCTCGGTGTTGAGCAACTGCTCGCTGATTCCAGCGTCGCCGATCTCCTTGAGCACCTGACGCTTGATCAGGCCCTCGGGGCCGGTCGAGCCCTGGCTGCTGTTGTCGACCTGGGCGAGCGGGATGTATGCGGGGTACTGCATCGGCGTGCGCGCGGCCTGATCCAGCGTGCCTGCAGACACCATGCCGTCGAGCACGTAATCCCAGCGGGACTTCGCGCCTGTCGGGTTGGTCTCGGGATCGAGGAGCGACGGAAGCTGGATCGACGACGCCAGGACGGCGCCTTCTTCGATGGACAGCTGGTCGACGGGCTTACCGAAGTAAGCCTTGGACGCGGCTTCGATACCGTACGCACCACGACCGAAGTAGATGGTGTTCAGGTATGCGGCAAGAATGTCGTCCTTGGACCACTCGTTGGCCATCTTCGAGGAGAGAACGAGTTCCTTCATCTTTCGCGTCAGCGAACGCTCCGAGCCGACGAGCGCGGTCTTCACGTACTGCTGAGTGATGGTCGATCCACCACCGGCACTGTCGCGACCGAGGACGTTGTCACGGGCTGCGCGCGCGAAACCGGAGATCGAGAAGCCCGGGTTCGAGTAGAAATCGCGGTCCTCTGCGGCCAGAACGGCGTTACGAACGTGCATCGGCACCTGATCGAGCGAGACCTCGACGCGGTTACCTTCGTCCGGCGGGACGACGGTAGCGATCACGGTGCTTCCGTCGGCGGCAAAGACCGTCGCCACCTGATTGGTCTTTTGGTCACCGGGCTTGGGGACGTCCTGCACGATGTACGCGGCCATGAAGGCAAGGACGGGCAGAACAAGACCGAGCGCCACCAAGACGTAGGCCGAGCGGCGAACTGTGCGCCACTTGGACTTCTTCTTCACGGTGCTCTTTCTTCCCTTCGGGGGTTGTCCGTCGTTGCCACCGCCACCGGAGCCACCTGTCGGCGGCTTCGTCGGCGGAGGTCCGACCGGCGGGCGGGTGCCCGCGTTGCTACGGGTGGTCGCTGCTGCTGCCGCGACGCGCTGGGTCGGTTCGTTCGCCTGAGCGCCGGAGGCGCGACCCTGAGGCGGCGGGCCGGCAGGCCGGCCTTGCGGCGGACGGCCCTGAGGCGGGGGACCGGCGGGGCGGCCCTGAGGAGGCGGGCCCGAAGGTCGGGCTTGCGGCGGACGACCCTGGGGCGGGGGTCCCATCGGACGACCTTGCGGCGGACGACCCTGAGGGGGCGGACCCATCGGAGGGCGTCCCTGCGGTGGTGGGCCCATGGGACGTCCCTGCGGCGGACGACCCTGAGGAGGTCCGGCGGGACGGTTGGGACCGACGGGACGGCCACCCGGGTTGTTGCCGCCCGGGTTGTTGTTGCTGGGGGAACTCACGAATCAAATCTCCAGTGGTCACGGACCGATCACGTGCAGACTTCGATCGGGCCCTTCTTCGGGTGTGGCGTTACTCGCTGGCGGTGCGCCGGCTTGGTGGGCGTGCTCGCCGCGGTCGCGGCGGCGCAGGTACTGCGCCGAGCACATAGGACTGCACCAAGTGGTTCCAACTGCAGGTACGGCACACCTCTACAACGTGCACCGTGAACTCCTCTGCTGTTTCCGCAAGCCGAGCGAGCTCGTCCGAGGTTCGGGCCGATCCCGAAACCTGACCGAGCTTGTCGCCGAACACCCAGGACACGAGCGTCAACTGTTCCTTGCGGCAAATGGGGCAGACGACGTCGCTGCCCCGGCCGTGGAACTTCGCGGCTCTGAGTAGGTACGGATCGGCGTCACACACCTGCTTGACGTCGGTCCGACCCGCAGACACTTCGGCCAGCACAGACCGACGCGCGAGCGCGTAGTCCACAACTTGCCGCTGTATCCGCACCTGACCAGCGTACGTGCGTCCGTGCCGCGACGGACGGTTCGGGAGGGTCACGATGAACACATTTCGGGGGCTGGGGGCATGGCGACCAGCCATTACGATCACTTCCTGTGAGTTCTTCCAAGACGCCGGCCACCCGCGCACGCGATACGGACCGTATCGACGCCTGCGCCAGACTCGACGCCGCTTACGCCGAGGGACAGCTGGGCGCCGCCGAATACTTCGATCGCACCGAGCAAGCGCGAACTGCCACGACGGTGGTCGAGTTGGCGTCCTTGATCGGCGATCTACAGGAACCTGCACCTCGCGCACACGTGAAATCTCCCCACGTGACCTTTCGACGAAAAGTGCTCTACCTTTCGCTCGCCGCTGCGGCAGTGGCAGGTGCGATTGCACTGGCTGCCGCCCAACGCGGACCGCTCGAGCCTCCGGCCGACGTGGTCGAACGGTTCGGAGCAAGCACCGAGCCTGCCGATTCTCCGTTTGTCCCCACCGGCATCGATGACGTCTTCGCGTCGTTCGTGACGACGTACGGTTCCGAGCCGGTGCGGGTTGCCACCTTTTACCCCGATCGAGCGGTGGTCGGCCGCGTCGACGGATCAGGGAACTTCCGGAACTTCGATTTCCGCGGCACTCTCACTCCGTCCGACGAACCCGCGTCGGTGCCCGGCAACACGGACATGGACCTCACCAATGTGAACCGCGACGCCTTGGTGTCGGTGATCGCACAGTCCCCCGCCGCACTGGCCGGTACCCGCGTGGACCACATCACCTTGGCCGATTCGGGTGCGCCGGTGATAAGCATCTACGTCGTCGACGACACCGGGGCGTACACGGGCGTGCGCAAGATGACCTTCGACGGCAGGGTGTTCTGACGCACAGGCCTTGAATTTAGGATTCTCGGCATGGCCCAGAAATATCCGCCGAACACCCGCGCCGCAAACCGGGACAGGGAGACAACCGCGGCCGTCGTCGATGCGGCGTTCGGAGACGGACAGTTGAACGCCGCCGAGCATCGCGCTGCCGCGCAGGCGGTGGCGAAAGCGCGCACTCTCGACGAACTGGCCGCCATTGTCGCCGACTTGCAGGGCGCAGCGAATCCGCCGTCCGATCGACGTCGCCCACCAAAACGACCGGTGCCGTGGTTCGCAGCGGCAACGGTGGCGGCAGCGCTGGTCGTCGGCGTCGCGGCTTATTCGCTCACGCACCGAGATCCCGTGATGCCGCCGTCCGCAGTTGCGCCTGCCGTTGTCCCGAACCCGGAGCCCTTGGTCATACCCACACCCTTCATGGCGAGCGCGGAAGGGATCGCCCTCTTACGTGACCGGTTGCGGGAAAAGTTCGGCTCCACCGTCGTCGACGAGATCACCTTCAACAACAGCGCAGCCTATTTCTCCCTCGCTGTTCCCGGTCAACCCAACCGGAAGATCAAGTACTCCTTTCGCGGCGGCTTCACTGCGGACGGCGATCCGGAAAGCCGTAAGATCGACACTGCGACAGTCGATCTCGACGCGATTGATCTCGAAGCCGTACGACGAAACATCGAGGCGATCCAGCGGCACGTCAATGTGCCCGACGCCCAGGTCTACTACATTTCGTACACTGCCGGAGAAGAACCGCTGCTGGATATTTCGGCGAAAAACAGCTTCGGCGAAGGCGGATTCGTCAATACCACCTCCGCTGGCGAACTCGTCCGCGTCTACGCCTTCACCGATTAGGAATCAGATCATGCCGTCGAGTCCCTCCCCGTCTAAACGTGCACGAGATTCCGACCGAGCCGATACCTGTGGGGTGCTGGACAACGCCCTCGCAGACGGGCAGCTACATGCCGGAGAATACGAGTCTCGAACATCAAAAGCAATGTCCGCCAAAACAATTCACGACCTTCAGGTTCTCGTGAATGACCTTCAGATCCCCTCTCGATATCTCGACACCGAGGTGGTCCGGCCCCGCCTGCCTGCGCCACCGAAATCGGTGAAAGCTGCTGCGGCCGTCGTACTTGTCGCCGGTGTCGTCGGGGCGCTGATCGGTTCGGCCACCAACCCGGACACGTCACCGCTCGGGACCGACGCACCGATCCCGAATCTGATGACCGGCCACGGCGTGGCGCAGTTCATCGACGATTACCGGGCCGAATTCGGCGACACCATCGCCGATACCGTCTCGCTCAGTACCGAAAACGCAACCGTAGAACGAGTGGCCCATGATCAGCCCGGCAACTACGTCAGATACATCTACGATGGTGACTTCAAATCCTGGTCGACACCTTCACCCCGAAAAACCGGGACACGAACAATCGACCTGTCGACGGTCGATCTCGAGGTTCTGGCGCGGCTGATCGCCGGCGCTCCGGAAACGCTCCGGGTTCCGGGCGGAGTGGTCGACCAGATCCGTTTCGAATACCCCACCATCGGCCGAGCCAACGAGCCGACTGTCTCTATGTACGTGAGAAACGAGGCCGACGACTCCGGCCACCTGGAGACCACACTGTCGGGCGAGCCATTGAGCGTCTACCCATTTGCGCCTTGATCTGCCAGACGCCCTTGCACCCACGCCACGATCAGATCCCGGGTGGGGGCGAGCACGTCATCGGAAAATGTCGCCCGCGCAGAGTGATTCGACGGTAAGTGGCTTTCGTCGCTGGTACGGGCCCCGACGAGCAGGAAGACACCGGGCACTTCGCGGAGGATCCACGAGAAATCCTCGGAGATTCCGATCGGCTGCTGCAATCGAGTGACCGACGTGCCGACTCCCGCGGCGACCGCATCCAGTCGGTCCAGTTCAATGCCGTTGCTGACTGTCGGCACAGTGTCCTGGGTCAGCACCACTTCAGCCTCGACGCCGTGCGCGTGTGCGACGCCGTCGACGGTACGACGCACGATCGACTGCAGACGCGCATCCGTGTCCTCCGAGAAACTGCGGATCACCCCGGACAGAGAAGCGTTGTCGGGTATGACATTTCGCGCCTCACCGGCGCGTAATGCACCGAACACCACCGCAGCGGGCTCGAACATCGAGACGCCGTGTGACGCCGCGATCCCCACGGCACCAACAGCTTCCGCCGCCGCTGTGAGTGGACTACGCGCCAGGTGAGGGGAGGAGCCGTGGCCGCCACTGCCGGTGATGGTCACATCGACGAGCGTCGAACCCGACAGCACTGCACCCTCGCGTGACGCGAATTCACCGGCGCCGAGCAGATGAGCGAGGACGTGCAACCCCAGTGCGGCCACCGGGCGCGCGCCGGAAACGCCCAGGAGGCCTTCCTCGAGTGCCAGTTTCGCACCGCCGTGGCCTTCTTCTCCCGGCTGGAAGAAGAAGATGACGTCGCCGGTCAGATCGGCTCGCCTCTCCTGGGTTTCCAATGCCGCCGCGAGGACGATCGCCATGTGCGCGTCGTGACCGCACGCGTGCATCGCCCCGTTGCCCGACGCCCAGTCGAGTCCGGTGTCTTCGGCAACAGGGAGAGCGTCCATGTCGGATCGCACCAGGACGGTGGGAACCTGAGACGGGTTCGAGCGATCGACCCTGCCGCCGCGCACCACGGCGGTTACCGACGACATCGCGGTGCCGAGCGTCAGTTCGATTCCCGATTCGACGAGTCGGTCCAGCAGGTAGGCCTGGGTCAGCGGGAGGTCGAGGCCCACTTCGGGCATGGCGTGCAGATCGCGACGTACCGCGACGATGTCGATGCTCACAGAGTGCTCCAGATGTCGTTGGTGACGCTCAACTCGTGCCCGTCCGCGTCGTCGAGGGCGAACGAGTGAAGGGCTGCGGGTCCGCGGGTCGTCACCAGTTCAGTGGGTCCGTTGCTCAGACCGCCCGGTTCTTCGGGTCCGCGCAGGTGGATCTCCCGCAGTCGGCGCGGCTCAGATGTCGCGCCGGGAAACGCCTGGCCGCCGGGACGCTCGAGCCGGAAAGGCAGGTCAGGGCGAATGATCGCCTGGTCGCAGCCGACGAGGCGGACGCTGACGCCGGCGCGACTAAGCGGCACGGCGTCGTCGCCGACAGTGCCTGCCACTGCCCACGCCGCCAAGGCCCGGTCGTGTTCAAGTGCGGCAGAGACCAGTCGTCCGAAGGGGTGCTGCGCAGCGGCGACGGGGTCGTTCACAGTCGCCAGTTCCAGGTACGTCTCCCCCATCGGAATGATCAGATTGCTGGTGCCGACTCCGTCGTGGCGGCCACCGCCACGCACCTCGAGACCTGTCACCTGCGACACAATTTGTGCGGCTTTCTTCAAGTCGCCATGTACGAGAACTATATGATCTACGCGCACGTTCACCGTGATCCGTTTCCCCTTTCGTGAGGTCGAGGTCCATGTCTTCAACCAGTTCCCCGAATCGTCCGGACGAGCCGGTGCCGAAGTCTGCAACCGATGCCGCGATCCTCAAGATCGGCCACGTGGCCAGCATCGTCGGCGTGTCTACCGCACGAATTCGGTTGTGGGAGCAAGAACGGCTGATCACCCCTCTTCGCACCGAGTCCGGGCAACGCATGTATTCGATGCAGGACGTCAAACGGCTCGAGAAGATCCGCAAGCTCCTCGAATCCCGCTCCATGACCGTCGTCGGTATCCGTCAGGCGCTTGACGGCGACGTCGAGGACGACGCCCCACCCGCCGAAGACGACATCGGCGCCATAGGCGCCCGAGTCAAGGAGCTTCGACGCCGAAATCGGATGAGCCTGCGTGACCTTTCGCAGGAAATCGCGGTCAGCCCTTCTGCGTTGAGCGCATTCGAGCGTGGACTGAGCAAACCCAGCATCGGACGCATCACACAGATCGCACATGCGCTCGGAACGACCACGCCGGAGCTCCTCGGTATGCCGGCCTCCGAGGATCGGATGATCGTGCGCGCCGACGAGCGCGAAGTCCTTCCCCTCGAAGCCGAAGGCGTTCGAATCGAGAACCTTTACCAGTCGTCGACGGTGTTGCAGTCCCAGATGGTCACCATCGAGCCCGGTTTCGGCAGCGGTGAACCGATGACTCATGCAGGAGAAGAGTTCCTCACCGTTGTCGCCGGCAGCGTGGAGATCGTTCTCGACGGCGTCGAAACCGTGTCTCTCGCCACCGGCGACTCGATGACGTTTCCCAGCACTCGCCCGCACACTTACGCCAATCATGGCACCGTCACCGCCCGCGTAGTGTGGGTGAACACTCCACCGACCTTCTAATTCCTCCAGCCCTGTGCGTGGTTAAGGAGTCTCCGGACTCCCTAACCGCGCACGGGGGATCGCGACGGCCCGAATGGGCGAGCCGGTGCCGCCGACGAGGTGCAGTGGCAGGCCGAAGTAGTCGAAGCGGGTGTTCACCAACTGTCCCAGATTCTGCAAATGCTCGGTGTTCACGATCCCGTACTTCTTGCACACCATGTGTCCGGCGAAGCTGTTGTCGAGACTGTTGTCGATCGCATTGCAGTCGGTGCCGATGTTTACCACACCCTTCTTCGCGAGGTATTCGGCGCCCTCCCAGGAGAATCCGGGATTCTCGTCGATGTACTTGCGTTCGGGGAACCAGCGATCGCCGTAGTCGAACCAGGCCAGTACGATATCGCCGGGCCTGATCTCCTCACCTGCCTCGGCCAGCGCCCGCTCGGCGATCTCGACGTCCTCGATACCCGCCGATCCATGTGTCATCGGTTCGGGGCCTTCGAATTTCACGTGCGATAGATCGAGACAGACGGCCGAACCGTAGTAGTACGCCAACGGGGTGTTGTCGATGGTGGCGCCGTCGGGGTCGTACTCGATGGTCGCGTCGGCGTGGGTGCCGGCGTGCTCGCTGATCACGAGATTGCGCGCGTAGAACCCATCCTTGGTCCCGTACATCGCCTTGAACTGCTCGTGTGTCTGGTTCACCGGAGTGAAGGTGCGCTGATGGCCGAACCACATCGGCATCCCTTCGTACACCGGCCTGGTCAGATCGACTATCGGTTGACGGTTTTCGAGTAGCCGATCACCAAGCAGTGGGCTCTGCTGTCTGGCAGCCGTATCCGGTGTCGTGGTCATACGATCCCTCCTTCTGGGTCTCCCACGGCGAACGAGCCGAAGGTGCGGTCGAAGTACGTCAACGGTCCGGCAGTCTCCGCGTGAGCGCCTGCACGCGCCGAGACCACGTCGGCGACAACGAGGACGTGGTCGACGGCTTCCACCATGAAGACCACTGCGCATTCGATGTTGTACAGGGCCCCGTCGATCGCCGGCAGCGAGAACCGCGGTCCAGGGCTGCACAGTTGTTCTTCGGCAATGAATTTCGGCTTACCAGGCGCAGCGAGATCGGCGGCGAGCGCCATCTTGTCGTCGGAGAGGATTGCGACGCCGAAGCGCTCGCGCTCGGCGATGTAGCGGGCTGTGACATTGGTCTTGTTCACCGACAACGAGATCCGGGCCGGATCAGCCGAGAACGAGGACACCGAACTGAGCGTCAGCCCCCAAGGTCGCCCCTCGACCTCGGTGGTCACCACCACGATACCGCTCGCCAGCTTGCGCATCGAGGCAGCAAAATCCTCGGCGGGCACACATGGGTGGGTGGCGCCGGCTGCTGCACGAAGTGATGCGGTGCGTCTGTCCATCACCGGCGCGCCCATCAGGCGATCCCCACGTAGTCGCGGACTCGCCGAGCGGCTGCGGTGCGATCGGTCTTGGAGTAGACGAGGTTACGGACGAAGGCTGGCGGAGTGGCGTTGACGTTCTCGAACAGTCCGACGCGGCCCGCGTGAGCACCCGCGACCAGGTCCCAGACGAAGTTGAAGAAGGTGTTCTTGTCCCGGGCGGAGACCCCGGTTCCAGGAAAGAACTCTTCCATCCGGGAGCCGAATTCCGGATGATCCCAAACTTTTTCGGGCCAGCGGGCGATGAGCGCCTGCCCGCACAGATCGCGAAGCAGATAGGTGATGCGGGGATAGTTCTCGATCGAGTAGAGACGGCCTGCCGTTGTCAGTTCCGGGTTCGGTACATGCAGGCCACACCATTCCACTGACTCGTGAACGGTGGCGAGCGAATACGCCTTGAGGGTTTGTGCGTAGAGCGTGATGTCGGCGACGGCAGCCTGCACACCGGGAATCTTGTCGGTGCCGAGGATCTCGGTGATCACCTGCGCCACACCGGTGAACATCTCTGCCCGGAAGGCCAGGCGCGTCATCACCGACCACAGCGAATACGCACAGGATTCGTAGTACAGGTCGAGCAATCCCAGGTTGTACTTGCTGAAGACGTACTCACGCGGGATGAACACCTTGTCGAAGATGATCGTCTGATCGAGTTCTTCACCGGCGTGATCGAGCGGGTGATCATTGCGCGGCGTGTTCATCTTCGCCGTCGGCTCGCGCAGGATGAGCGAGAGACCGGGGGAGTTGACCGGGATCGCCGCCCAGATGGCCGCTTCCGGCCCGACTCCACCGCCGAGAGTGGTCGAGAGAGTGAAAAAGTGTGCGAGGGAACCGATGCTACCGGCTACCTTCGCACCTGAGATGACGATTCCGTCGGGTCGGTCTTCGACAATGCGCAACTGCGACGGGCGCTCGTTTCGCGGAATACTCTTGTCGGACTGCGGGTCTGCGATCAGATCTGTGCTGAGCAGGTTGTGATCACCAGATATCTTCACGAAATCGCGTATGTTCTGCGCGAATTCAGGGTTCTCCGCTTCGATCCTGTCGATGGTCGAGAGGAAGCCGAGTGCCATCATTGCGCCGTAGTCGTTGGGACGGCCGTACATGCCCATGGTCTTCTGCGTGATCAGCCGCGTCGCTTCACGTTTGGCCATCAGGTCAGCGCGAGTGCGGGGAATCTGCCATCCGATGGCGCGTCGGCCACCGTCGTCGTCCACGTAGGTGAGAACGTCGCGGGTCTCCGACGCGAACTGGGCATCCTGAATTCCGGCCAGGGTGTTGACGGCACGCAGGTCGGGATGGGTGGTGACATCCTCGACATCCTCACCCTGTGAGGAGATGATGCGGCGGCCGTCGCGCAACGAGGCCTTGTACTGATCACCGGTGAGCAGGTGCCCTCCGGTCTGCGAGAGTTGTTCGGTGACCTTGTCGATGCGCAGTCTCCGGGCGTCGAGCGTGGGGTTGGTCATGATGTTCCTTTCGGTGATCAGCCGCGGATGACCGCGATGGCTTCGGCCTCGATGAGAAAGCCGTCGTACATGAGTCCGGCGACGCGTACGCCGGTACCGGCAGGCCCCTCTTCGGGGAGGAATTCCATCCGAACGCGGGTCATGGTCTCCCAGTTCTCCTGAACCTGGTCTCCCGAGCCGTCGAAGCAGTAGTAGGTATTGAGTTTGACGACGTCGCCCCAGGTGGCACCGGCCTCGGCCAGTACTGTGGTGAGCGACTCGAATACATTGCGGGTCTGCGCCTCGATGTCACCCTCTCCGAGGACGTTTCCGTGTTCGTCCGCCGAGAGTTGGCCGCCGGTGAAGACGAGGTTCCCGATCCGCCATCCCTGTGAGAACGGAGTCTTGATGTGGTGAGTCCAGGTGCTGTTCATCAGACGCTGGCGGTCAGTGCCGTCGCCGCCGAGGTCGGCGAGTTCGGTCCCGGTCATGAATATTCCTTTCGGTGTTCAAGTTTCAGGCAGCGGCTGCAGCGAGAGCCGGAGTGCGCTTGGCGGAGAGTCGAACGAGCGCGAGATAGAGAAAGAAGCTGGCCACGGACCCGACGAGCCAGGACACGTCGACCCCGTTCATGGCTGCGGCCACCGGTCCGGTAAAGAAATCGCCTGACATGAAAGGCATTTGGATGACAAATCCGAGGATGTAGGTAGCCAGGGCCGGTATGTTGAAGGCCCCATAGCCGGCATTGACGTCACTGAACGCGGCAATATCGTACTGTCCCTTGGCGATCATGTAATAGTCGACCAGATTGACGATGCTCCAGGGGATGAGCAAGCACATCAGGAAGTGGATGAAGTTGGAGTAGTTGACGAGAAAGTTGTCAGCGAACAGCAGGGCCACCATGAATGCGATGACGGCGGTGCAGGTGGCGACGAGGTTACGCGCGAAAGCTCCTGGTTTCCAGCCTGTTCGGAATGTTTGCATCAACGTCAGCGTGCACAGGGACGGGCCGTAAAGGTTGATCACCGCCGCGTCGATGGCGCCGAGGAAAAGCATGACGAGAACGAAGACGCCAATCGGACCTGGCATGATGTCGAGCAGTTGAGCGACGCTTCCGTCGCCGCCTGCCGCGGTCACGAGGAGCGCACCGAGGGTCATCACCGGAATCGCGCCGACAACGGCGCCGAGATAGGTGTACCAGAACGCCTCGCGCGAAGGAGTCGCCGCAGGCAGGTAGCGAGAATAGTCGGAAACGTAAGGCGCGTAGGCGATCTGCCATGTCGCGGCGATCGACGTCATCCCGAGGAAACCTATCACGCTAAAGCTCGTATCCGCCGATGTCGCGGGCCCTCCACCGGCGGCTTGGAAGGTGAACACGGCGATCAAGATGACGGCAATTCCGAAGAGAACGAGCAAGGCGCGGTTGAGTCGGTGAATGAACTCGTAACCGAAGATGACTGCCACCAGCGTGAGACCAGTAGTCAGCACCAACGCAAGCGAGGGGTTCAATGCGGGTACCAACGCAACAAGTGTGTCTCGGGCAAGCACGATGATAGACGCGAGAAAACCCAGGTACATCAGGATGACGACGACCAACACGAGCAGCGAGCCGTACATACCGAATTGTCCACGTGCCTGAATCATCTGCGGCACACCAAGTTTTGATCCCTGCACCGAGTGCAATGCCATGAAGACCGCACCGATCAGGTTACCGAGGACGATCGCGGCAATTGTCGAGGCGATGTCGAGTCCGTACACAGTCGGACCCAGCACACCCATCACGAGGGTAAGGGGCATGATCTGGACGCCGAACCAGACCGAGAACAGATGGCGGGCAGTACCGGTGCGGCGCTCTTCCGGCACAGGTTGGATCGTGAGGTCCTCGATGAGTGAGGAATCAGTGGTCTTCATTGGCACCTCTGCAGTGCGTGAGTAGTGAGAATCGGAACCGATCGAGTGATGTACGGATAATCTACAACTGTGCAGTAAGAAATATCTACGAAACCGTGGAGAATTTTCTTTGCCGAAACATCCTCGAAACAGGGCAATTTCCCTGTTTAACTCACTTCAGACGGAGAAGATCGATGAAATCTGTGCTAAATACCTCATATTGTGCTGATGGATCTGTGGGCGCACACACGTCCATGTCCGAATTGTTTTCGATAGGCATAGGTCCGTCGAGTTCACATACCGTCGGGCCCATGCGTGCTGCCGCGTCGTTCGTGGCGGGACTACGCAACGCACACCTGCTTGCACGGACTTCGCGCATTCAGGTACGGCTTCGCGGCTCCCTCGGGGCCACCGGAGTCGGCCACGGATCTCCCGACGCAGTCCTCGCGGGCTTACGCGGATGGTCACCGCACGACTGCGATCCCGCTGCCGTCCACGGATTATGGGAACATTCGCGTTCGCTGCACGAAATATCAGTCGACGACCACTCGGTCACCGTCGCTTACGAGGACATCACTCTTGCCCCGTTCGACCCCCACCCAGATCACCCGAATGCGTTGGAGTTCACTGCGATAGCGAACGACGGCACAGTTATCGAGGACCGCACTTTCCTATCCGTCGGCGGCGGTTTCGTAGTGACGGTGGGCCAGACGCAACCATCGCCACCACAGATTCCGTACCCCTACCGCACGTTCGACGACCTTCTTGCACTCAGCGCATCACGGGAAGTGACCGTCGCAGAGATTGCCGCGGCAAACGAGTGGGCGCTCGGCCGAGACCCCCAAGCCGACGCGGTCGAGATCTGGGAAGCCATGCGGGCGTGCATCGGCGCCGGTCGCACGCGGGCAGATGGCACACTCCCGGGAGGTCTTGCCGTTCGCAGACGTGCCCCCGGACTCGCCAGGACTCTGGACAGCCAACCCACGCACGAACTGACCGCAATTTCTCGGATCCAACTCGCAGCATTGGCCGTCAACGAGGAGAACGCATCGGGATTCCGGGTGGTCACCGCGCCGACGAACGGGGCAGCGGGAATCTTGCCCGCAGTTGTGGAGCATTACCTTCGGACGCCAGGTGCCGACATGAATGGCGTCGTCGACATGCTCCTGACCGCGACTGCCATCGGCAGCGTCGTGAAGGCGGGCGCTTCCATCTCCGGGGCGGAGGTCGGCTGCCAGGGCGAAGTGGGTTCGGCGTGCGCGATGGCGGCCGGAGCCTTGTGCGCGGCCCTCGGCGGAACGCCGGCACAGGTGGGAAAGGCAGCGGAGATGGGTCTGGAACATCATCTGGGCCTGACCTGTGATCCGGTGGCCGGACTGGTACAGATCCCGTGCATCGAACGCAATGCGATAGCTGCCGTCACCGCGGTTCAGGCGGCGACACTCACCCTGAACGAGGAGGATCAGCCACACCACGTCTCACTGGACACCGCCATCCGTACCTTGCGCGACGTTGGCGCCGACATGCACGACAAGTACAAGGAAACTTCACGCGGCGGGCTTGCAGTCAATGTCGTCGAGTGCTGAGTTGTCCACCCAGCCCGCGGCCAATCGAGGCCGTCTAGCCGTGACACCTTGGTACACGTATCGGGCCGCAGTGTGGTTTTATATATCGGCGCGATATAGTTGGTTATCGCATCAAGCGGTTAGGTTCAACGACTCGGGAGGTTTGTCAGTTGCTCGAACTCGCAATCCTCGGGCTGCTCCTCGAGTCACCGATGCACGGATACGAGCTGCGTAAGCGGCTCACTGGTCTGCTCGGCGCATTCCGCGCGTTCTCGTACGGATCGCTGTACCCGGCACTGCGGCGCATGCAAGCCGACGGATTGATCTCGGAAGACGTCGACACTGCCACCGGCACGCTCAAGCGTCGGGCGCGTCGCGTCTACCAGCTCACTCCGGAAGGTCGGCAACGGTTCACCGAACTGGTCGCCGACACCGGGCCGCAGAACTACACCGACGACGGTTTCGGCGTTCACCTCGCCTTCTTCAGCCGCACCCCCGCAGAAGCGCGGATGCGGATCCTCGAAGGCAGGCGACGCCAGGTCGAGGAGCGCCGTGAGGGGCTCCGCGAGGCCGTCGGTCGGGCCAGCGGATCGCTGGACCGCTATACCCGTCAGCTCCATCAGCTCGGACTCGAATCGAGTGAACGCGAAGTGCGTTGGCTCAACGAATTGATCGCAGCCGAGCAATCGACAACAGGAACATCCCGGAAAGAAGGAGAACCCGACCATGGGTGAGAACAGCACCGCGGTGCGCGTAGCCATTGTGGGCGTGGGTAACTGCGCCTCGTCCCTGGTTCAGGGCGTCCACTACTACAAGGATGCCGACGAGACCCAGACGGTCCCCGGCCTCATGCACGTCAAGTTCGGTAAGTACCACGTCCGCGACGTGCAGTTCGTCGCTGCGTTCGACGTCGACGCCAAGAAGGTCGGCTTCGACCTCTCCGAGGCGATCCTCGCGAGCGAGAACAACACCATCAAGATCGCCGACGTCCCGCCCCTGGACGTTCCCGTTCAGCGTGGCCCGACCCTCGACGGCATCGGCAAGTACTACGCCGAGACCATCGAGCTGTCCGACGCCGAGCCCGTCGACGTCGTCAAGGCACTCAAGGACGCTCAGGTCGACGTCCTCGTCTCCTACCTGCCCGTCGGTTCCGACGACGCTGACAAGTTCTACGCACAGTGCGCGATCGACGCAGGCGTTGCATTCGTCAACGCTCTGCCCGTCTTCATCGCTTCCGACCCGGAGTGGGCTGCCAAGTTCAAGGACGCCGGCGTCCCGATCGTCGGCGACGACATCAAGAGCCAGGTCGGCGCCACCATCACCCACCGCGTGATGGCGAAGCTGTTCGAAGACCGCGGCGTCGTGCTGGACCGCACCTACCAGCTCAACGTCGGTGGAAACATGGACTTCAAGAACATGCTCGAGCGTGATCGCCTGGAGTCGAAGAAGGTTTCCAAGACCCAGGCCGTGACGTCCAACCTGACCGGCGCACTTGCCGGCAAGGTTCACGACCGCAACGTCCACATCGGTCCCTCGGACTACGTGGAGTGGCTCGACGACCGCAAGTGGGCATACGTCCGCCTCGAAGGCCGCGCCTTCGGTGACGCTCCCCTGAACCTGGAGTACAAGCTCGAGGTCTGGGATTCGCCCAACTCTGCCGGCATCATCATCGACGCCGTCCGCGCAGCCAAGATCGCCAAGGACCGCGGCATCGGTGGACCGGTTTACCCGGCTTCCGCTTACCTGATGAAGTCCCCGCCGGTCCAGATGGCCGACGACAAGGCTCGCATCGAGCTCGAAGCGTTCATCATCGGCGCTGACGAAGCTTAATTCGACTCACACTGATTCGGGGTCTTGCGCCAATGGCGCAAGGCCCCGATTCTGTTATCCGCAGGGTGTTTCCGCATCCGCGCGGGTAATCACGCCTGCGGCTGCCGAATTGCCGTGCGGGTCCGGGTGCCGCTCAGCGTGGAATGATGGACATCAGAACCATCACACGGATCGAGGACCCCATGTCGATTACGTCGCTGCCAGTGCTCGATCTGTCGCTTGCGCAGAACCCCGACACCGCCGAGCAGTTCCGCACTCAGCTGCGCGAGGCCACCCACGAGGTCGGATTCTTCTACCTGGTCGGCCACGGAATTCCCGACGAACTGCAGCGCCGCCTCCTCGCCGTCGCCCGCGAGTTCTTCGCGCTGCCGACTGCCGAGAAGCTCGCGATCGAGAACGTCCGCAGCCCGCACTTCCGTGGGTACACCCGGCTCGGCGGCGAACTGACCGAAGGCAAGCAGGACTGGCGCGAGCAGATCGACATCGGCGCCGAACAGCCCGCGGCCGAGCGCACCGACACCTCACCGGCCTGGGAGATTCTGCAGGGCCCCAACCAGTGGCCAGACGCCCTTCCCGAACTTCGCGACGTCATCACCGAGTGGAACGACACACTCACCTCGATCGCATTGAGCCTCTTACGCGAATGGGCGGTAGCCCTGGGCCAGGATGCGAACATCTTCGACGACGCGTTCGCTCACGATCCGTCGATCCTCATCAAGGTGGTGCGTTACCCGGGCCGCCCGAAAGGTGCCGGCTCCCAGGGCGTCGGCGGACACAAGGACGCGGGTGTGCTGACTCTGCTCTATGTCGAACCGGGCAAAGGCGGTCTGCAGGTCGAGCACGACGGCGACTGGATCGACGCGCCGCCGATCGACGGGGCGCTGGTGGTCAACATCGGCGAACTGCTCGAGGTCGCTACCGGCGGCTACTTGAAAGCGACTGTGCACCGGGTAGTTTCACCCGAGGGCGACGGTGAACGTATCTCGGTGCCGTTCTTCTTCAACCCGAACTACGCAGCGCAGATCCCGGAGTTCGACCTACCTCCCGAGCTGGCGGCGCGCGCCACCGGCGTCACCGTGGACGCGAACAACCCGATCCACGATTCCTACGGGGCGAATGCCCTCAAGAGTCGACTACGTGCGCACCCCGATGTCGCGGCCCGCTGGTGGCCGGACATCGTTGCGGCACAAAGCGCTACCTGATGCTGAACTACAGATCCATCGCGACTTTCCACGCCGTGTGCATCGCGCCCTCGATGTAGTCGACGTTCACCGCGTCACCGACCACGTGCACGTCGGAGACGACGCCGATCAGAGAATCGGCCAGTGGCGCCTGCGCCGACACTCCCGAGGCGACGACAACCATGTCGGCCGGAGCGGTCAGTGTCTTGTCACCGGAACGGAATTCGACGTGCTCCTTGGTGATGCGCTGCACCGTTGAATTGCGGTGAATGTTCACACCGACATGCTTGGCGTGGCGCACCGCCGTCCAGCGGCGCGGCATCGCCATCGGAATACCCAACTGCTGGCCTTCTTCGATCAGCGTCACATTGCGACCTCGCTCGGCCAGGAACTCCGCAAGCTCGAGTCCGACAAGCGAACCACCGATCACGACAACGTCTTTACCCATGGGCAGGAACTTGCGGGTCACAGCTCGGATCGCCGCGGGGCTCTTGGTGATACCGGACAGCTTGCCCAACTTGGCCATCGTCCGCAGGAACGGCGGTACCTGTGAGACGTCTCCCGCTCCGGTCATCAACGCGCGCAACGAATCACCGGTGTGCACGTGCGGCAAGTCGCCGCCCGGAACGCTAGGCCGCTCACGGACTGCACCGGTGGCCACGACTACGGCGTCGGGGTTCAGTGCCCGGATCGAAGCAACCGAGGCTTCGGTCTTCAGTCGAACATCGACACCGAGACGCTCGATTTCCACTTTCAACCAGCTGAGCAGACGCCCGTTGTCCGGGGTAGTGAGGCTCGAGAACCACAGGGTGCCACCGAGGCGATCGGACTTGTCCAACACCGTGACTCGGTGCCCACGTTCAGCGGCCACGCGGGCCGTCTCGAGACCACCGGGGCCCGCTCCGACCACAACAACGTGTTTCGGAGTGCTGGTCCGAACGAAGGGGAGAAGCGCTTCGTTGCCGAGCGCGGGATTGACAGCGCACAGCGGGGTCTCGTCCCAGAAGTTCTCCTGCACGCAGACGTAGCAATTGATGCAAGGCCGAACCCGCTCGGGTACACCGTCTTTGAGTTTGTTCACCAACTGTGGATCGGCCAGGAGCTGGCGGCCCATTGCGGCGAAGTCCGTGCGACCTTCCGCGATCATCTTCTCGCCGACCTCGGGGAGCATACGTCCGACGGTGATCACGGGGATCGATATCGCCTGCTTGATTCGCGTTGCATTGTCGGTGTAGTAGCCGACCTTGTCGGGCAGTGGTCCGTCGGTGAAGTTGGCAAAAGCATTCAGCGCGGTACCGGTGACATGAATGGCGTCAGCTCCGGCCTCTTCGAACATCTTCGCGGCCGCAGCAGCCTCGTCGACCGTCAGCCCGTCGGTTTCGCCGTACTCTTGACCGGCCAGACGCACGATGACGGCAAGCGCACCACCGACCTCCTCCTTGACCGCCCGAATGACCTCACAAGCGAGGCGAGCACGGTTCTCCATGGAACCTCCGTACTCGTCGCTGCGCTGATTCGTGTACCGACTCAGGAACGCTCCGAGGACGTAGTTGTGGGCACAGTGAATCTCGACGGCGTCGCCGCCCGCCGCCTTCACCCGTCCGGCAGCCTCGGCGAACATGCGAACCAGCCAATCAAGATCTTCCTTGGTTGCCTCGTGGTACGTAGCCCTCTTGCCCTCGTTGATGGCAGCCATCTTGCCCAGTTCTTCTGGCGTGCAATCGGCCATCGCGCTCATGTCACCCGGCGGCTTCGGCGTGGACGGGACCAACTGCGGTCGGCCGTCGAGGGTATCGATGCGCGCCACCTTGCCGTGGTGTGTCATCTGCACACAGAGCTTGCTGCCTGCGTCGTGGACTGCGTCGGCCAACGCCTTGAGACCGGGGATGAACCGGTCTTCCGAAAGCCCCGGTTCCTTGCGGCTGGTGCAGCCCAGCGGATACGCAACAGCGCAGCAACCGGTGATGATCAGACCCGTTCCACCAGCTGCACGCGCCACGAAGTGGTCGATGTCGCCCTTTTCGATTTCCCCGTCTTCACACAGGTTCATGTCCATCGCAGGGAGAACCACGCGATTGGGCACGGTCATCGGGCCGATGGTGCCTGGTGCGAGCAGGTGCGGAAAGGTCTGGCTTCGGATCGTCACGAGCAGACGCTAGAACTGGACCACGCCCATCCGTTGCCGCACTCCCGATCAACGAGACTTCACGCGCTGTGACGTGCGAGGCACTCGGCTATCACCTCGAGCGCATATTCGAGGTCCGCGGATTCCACTCGCCCGTAGCCGATGACCAATCCGCCGGGGTCTCCGTGCGTTCGGGTGGACTCGACCAGGGTGGGCACTTCGACGCCGTGCAGGAGCGCCTCGCGAGCGACGGTCGCTGCCAGATCCGCGTCGAGCATGAGCGTCGTGTGCATGCCGGCGCCGAGACCCCGCAGTTCACCGAACGATGACAGCGCTTCCTCGACCGCCCGATCACGCTCCCGGTATCTGCGCCGGGCGGTACGCACCGCTCGATCCCATTCGCCGTCACGGAGCAGGGACAGGAGTGCTTGCTGCAGCGGAACCGACGGGAAGTCGCCGATTCGCTTGCGGTGTACTGCTATGCGGTCGACCAGGTCGAGGGGAGCTACCAACCAGCCCAATCGAATTCCGGCGCCGAGCGTCTTGGCAACCGTTCCGAGATACACCACCCGATCAGGAGCCAGCTGGGCAAGCGCAGGCAAAGGCGCTACGTCGTAACGGAATTCGGAGTCGTAATCGTCCTCGAACAGGACGACGTCGCGGGCGCGTGCGAACTCGATCAACTGGTTGCGCCGACCTACCGGAAGCAGCCCTCCTGTCGGATACTGATGGGACGGTGTCACATACACACCGCGGACGCTCTCCGACGCCGTTTCGAGTTGGTCGACACAGAGACCATGAGCGTCGACGGGCACGTCGAGCAGCGACCATCCACAGGCTGTAGCGGCCGAGGACGCATACCGGTATCCGGGATCTTCCATCGCCAGAACAGCACCACGGGTACGCAGAGCCGACAGGGCGAGGCCGAGACCATGCGTGGCACCTGAGGTGATCAGGATTCTCTCGGGTTCAACCGACATTCCACGGGCTCTTGCCAGTAATTCCGATAGTGCCGAACGCAATTCGTAGTCACCCGCAGGATCGGGATCCTCGAAAGGTGGCGGTTTGGACCCGACGTCACGCCACGCCCGCCGCCACGCTGCCGATGCACGCGGTGGCGTCCACGGCACGCCCGGCCGGAGCTGCACCCTGGGTGACATCTTGTCGGCGCCCTTCTTCGGTGTAGTCGTGGGAGTGACCATGGGGGAGGGCGCCTCGGCAACGAAGGTGCCTGAGCCGTGCACAGCGACAAGCCAACCCTCGGCGATCAACTGCTCATACGCCCGTTCCACGACGCCCCGCGCCACCTCGAGCTCCGCCGCCAGCTTCCGGGAACTGGGTAACCTCAGACCCACTGCCGCCTTACCACTGCGGATATCAGCTCTGAGGTGGTCGGCAATCTGGATCGGGAGCGCCCGCCGATCTGTCCGGTCGAGGACGACGGCTACCGCCGAAGGCAGAAACATTCAGAACCCTCCCGGAAGTGGCAAATCGAAGTGGCCTATCGAAGTCTCCACTGATTGGACCATGACTTGAAGCCACTTTGCCACCAGCATTGTCTGCATGACAGATTCCGTTGTCTTTGCTGCCCCTGCTCCTGCCCCCACTGCACCTATTCCGCTGTCCCCGACAGCACGTACGACGCACAAGCGCGCCCGCCACCACGGCGTCGCAGAACGCGCGGCACTCGTCGACGTCTTGCAGTCCGCGAAGCTGTGCCACATGGGTGTGACCGTCGGCGGAGTTCCCATGGTGTTTCCCACCGCCTACGGGTTCGACCTCGACGGCCCCGACCGCGGCGGATCTATTTATGTTCACGGTTCAGTCGCTTCACGGAGTTTGGCTCCCGACAGCGAAATCTGCATCACCATCACGATCCTCGACGGGCTCGTGTTGGCTCGGTCGGGCTTCCACCACTCGATGAACTACCGCAGCGGCGTCATCATCGGATCACCTCGAGTCGTGACCGACGGCGACGAACGCGTGAAGGCTTTGAATCTGATCGTCGACCAGGTGGTTCCCGGACGTTCCCAACACTTGCGGGATCACACGCGCAAGGAAATGGCGGCAACCATCGTTCTTGCGCTGCCGTTGTACGAGGCTTCCGTCAAGGCTCGCACCGGCGGCCCCGGTGACGATGCCGCCGACATCGGTATCGAAACCGTTTGGGCTGGAGTAGTTCCCGCAGCTACGCACTTCGGTGAACCGATCCCGTCCGAGGATCTCGACTCCGGTGTCGCGCTGCCGGACCATATCTCGACGATGCTCTGACCGCACACGCCGTACACACCGGGGCATGGCTAAGCCCCGGTGTGTACGTATTCAGTTGCGCCCGTTCAGGCTGCTGTGGGTGGGCTGTTCCCGCCGATCGGATGCTGATACGGATCGATCGACATCCGTGGGTAGAACACCGTTTTTCGATCGGGGCCGATCTCGACCCGCCATTCGGTGTGGTGCAGTGTCCGATGATGGTGACCGCACAACAAGATCAGGTTGTCGAGATCCGTTGGGCCACCATCGTTCCAGTGAACAATATGATGGGCATCGCACCACCCCGACGGTGTCCCGCATCCCGGAAACGCACACCCACCATCACGAACCGCCAACGCCCGCCGCTGCGGCACCGTCGCCGTTCTCGCTTCCTTACCGCAGTCGAGCGGAACACCATTCTCATCCAACAAAATTCGCGTCACGGTGCAGTCGCACGCCAACATCCGCGCGGTATCGATACTGATCGGGCCCACCCAATCCGTCCACGCGAAACCCAGTTCCTGAGTCGACGGCAAGAGGTCTTTCAACGCTTGCAGGTCCGTCATGTCTTTCGCCGACGCAGTCACCGTGATGTGCGGTTTCACCCCGCCCTCGATCGGACCCAACCCCGCCCGCTCATACCGGCGCAACAATTCGCAGAACCCGTCCGCCCGCCGCAGCGCCGGCGTACGCGTGTCCTTCACGCCGTCCTTCTCCGGCGTCGGAGCCGACAAACTCGACAACAACGTGATCAACCGGGCCCCGTTCACCGCATCCAAATCACCCTTCACCGACACCCGCCCGTACAAGCCTTTCGAGGCGTAGAACTCGTTACGTTCGGAATCCTCGCCGACCGGGACGCCGTCCTCGCGCTTGCCGTACTGCTTCTCGATTCGGCGGATCGCTGCCCGCACTGCATCACAATCGGCGATGTTCTGCGACGCCAGGCCAAGCAGGATCCCGCGGGCCTTGTCCACATCCGCCGGGGTCATGTTCTTCGGTGGATGCTGACAGAACGACGCGACCTGCCGCGCTTTCAACGCATCCACGTCACCACGGTGAAACGCATCGCCCACAACGGGTTCGAGCATCAACAACCGCGCCAACCCGACCAGCAGGCTGCACTCACCGATCTCCAGATTCGTCGACCCGTGCAACCACTGCGCGATCGCCCGAAAACCCTTCCCGCCGAGAACGTCCCGGGAAAACATCTCCACGATCAGCAACACCATCCGCGACTGCAATTCGTGTCGGGCGCGCACCAGATCCAGGACCTCACTCTTGAGGTCCTCGCTATCCAGTTGCCATGCTTCCCGACTGTCCATGCTCAAAGTTTAATCGAACATAGCTTCGAATACAAGGGACGGAGAACCGAAACTGGATGCTAATCAACAACTTTCGCATTCCAGGCGAAACGGGCAGGTTCTTGGGTCGCGGGAGTTGCCGCAACTCCGCCACCGATAAAGGGCCGGACAAGATCCAGCGGCAAGGGGAAGACAACGGTGGAGTTGTTCTCACTACCGATCTCGTGAAGCGTCTGTAGATAACGCAACTGCAGGGTGGTCGGATTGCGGCTGATCACCTCGGCCGCCTCGGCGAGCTTGGCCGAAGCCTGAAACTCGGCGTCGGCGTTGATGATCTTGGCTCGCCGCTCTCGTTCGGCCTCTGCTTGCCTGGCGATGGCGCGCTGCATGTTGGCCGGAATCTCGACGTCCTTGATCTCGACGGTCGTGACCTTGACTCCCCACGGCTCGGTCTGCTGATCGATTACCTTCTGCAAGTCCTCGTTGAGCCGTTCACGTTCGGAGAGGAGCGAGTCCAACTCAGCTTTACCGAGAATGGAGCGCAGTGTGGTCTGGGCGATCTGTGAGGTGGCGGCCAGAAAATCCTCGACCTCGACTATCGAACGGTCAGCGTCGACGACCCGAAAGTACGTGACGGCGGTGACCTTCACGGGGACGTTGTCGCGAGTGATCACTTCTTGGACCGGTATCTTCAGCGTGACGGTTCGCAGACTGACCCGCTCCATGCGATCGATCGCCGGCACCAGAATCACCAGACCAGGACCCTTCAAGGTGATCAGTCGACCGAGGCGGAACACCACCGCGCGCTCGTACTCGCGCAGAACTCTCACCGACATGCCCACAAGGACTGCAATCAGCACGGCAAACACGGACAACACGACAAGCACGGTGGTCATAGCGGCAGCTCCCACGGTTCACGACGGCGCACTTTCAGAGTCAGGCCTCGAACCTGCTCTACGACGACGGATTCGCCCACGGCAGGCACAGAATCGTCGTACCCGAATTCCATTCGAGCACGCCATAATCCGCCGTCGAGCTCGACCTGACCCTGCGCACCGGTCCAACTGCGAACGGTCGCGTCCGAGCCGACAAGAGATTCCGTCCCCGTACGCACGGGAGCGCGGCGCGCGGTAAGCGCTTTTCGACTCGCTACCGCCACCACGCCCAGGCCGACTACCGCGACCCCCGCCGTCACCGGAATCGCGATCAATTGGCCGATACCGTCGGATGTGAAGAGCATCCAGACGCCGGCACCGATCATGAGTGCTCCAAGCGCACCGAGCACCCCCGCGGTTGGGGCATGCGCCTCGACCACAATCAACAGGACGCCCAGCAACAGGGCAACGACACCGATCGTCGTCATCACTCGTCTCCACGCTCGCGAGGACGCGGTCACGTCGCGTAGCCATTGTGCGATCGCGCCCTCGACTTCAACGGTAATCACGTTCGGCCGGATCTGCCACAAGCGCTTTCACATCACGTCAGAGAAGGACCTCACCGATCTGTCGTGCAGTCACCTTGGCAAGGTCGGCGAGAAACGGAATCCGTTCGTCGATCATCAGCTCGACCGGACCACGAAGCCCGAGAGCGTAACGCACAGTGCCAGATCCATCGATTATCGGAATTCCGATCGTTCGGAAATCCGGGGTCAACTCCTCGTCGTTGAATCCGTATCCTCGCTCACGAGTCAGTTCCAGTTCCCGGCGGATACCGGCGACATCGGTGATCGCACGCTGAGTGGTCGCTTCACGTGGCAGCGCAGCAAGTTCGGAATCGTCGACATCGGACCAAGCCAGAAAGGCTTTCCCCAGTGCGCTCGCATGCAAGGGAAGGCGGACACCCTGCAGCACGTGCCCGTCGGCCTCGCGCCACCGACTGAATCCGAGCAACACCACCTCACTTCCGCTTCGCACTGCCAGGGAAGCGGATGCTCCTGTCGTCGCGGCCAATTGCTCCAAATAGGGCTCGGACAGATAGATCCGATGCTGCCGGTAGGAGACCTGTCCGTAAGCCGCCAGCGCCGCGCCGATGCGATACCGACTGGTTGCGTCGTCCTTCTCGAGAAATCCCGCGTCGACGAGCGACTGCAGCAATCGATGCGTGGTGCTGACCGCAAGCTCTTGTCGCCGCGCAACTTCCGAGACTCCCAGTTCTTCGCCACTGCGAAAACATGTGAGCATGGTCAGGGCACGGGTTACCGTCTGAACTCCCGCGCCGCGTGCGTCCGTCACGAACGATCCTTTCGCTGTGGCCTGATCGACCTGAGAATCGGACGCTAACACGGACCCAGCAGTCCGGCCATCCTTTCCATCAGATGGAAAGGAACCGAACGTGGACCTGCAAAAGCCCAGATGAACAGACTTCCGATGTTGTCAAGATTTCCAATCTCCAGAAAACAAACGGGGGTAAAACGGACAAGCACCCAATAGCGTCATCGTCGTCAGTTCTGACGATTCAACGCCTGAAGGAGCCACATACATGTCCCGCTTCCGCCGACTGCCACGAGCTGCCGCTGCGCTCGCCATGATCCCGCTGGCCGGGTTGGCGGTGGCGTGTGGGTCTTCCGATTCCAACAGCGCCGCAGGCAATTCCAGTGCCGACTTCACGCTCAAAGTTTTCGATCCCGGAAACTCCGGTGCCATCGCCGTCGGCAAGCGTGACGGAACCTACGACGAGGCGCTGGCACCGCTGGGCGCGAAGATCGAATGGGTCAAGACCACACCGGGATTCAGCTCCAACCTCAAACTCTTCAACAGCGGTGAACTCGACATCCAAACCGGCGCATACAGTCCCGTCGTCGGCGCACTGTCCAAGGACGTGGGTGTCCGCATCTTCGCCACGTCCGACCCGTACAACAAGGACCAGGCCGGCATCATCGCCACTCCGGAGTCCGGCATCAACACCGTCGCAGATCTGGCCGGCAAGCGCATTGCCGTCAACCCTGCAGGCAAGGGCGAGTACATCACGCTCAAGGCTCTGACACAGGCCGGAGTGCCGATCGATTCCGTCGAACGTGTTCCGCTGCAACAGGCTGACGCGGCGTCGGCGTTCTCCACCGGGCAGGTCGACGCGTGGGCATCGTTCCTGATTCCGTATCAGGAGGCCAAGGCCAAGGGCGCGGTCGAGATCGCAACCGAGGCGAGCATCGACTCCGTGGACAGCACCATCATCGCCGGCCGCACCGCAGTACTCGAAGCGCATCCCGAGGTGGTCCAGAAGTTCCTCGAGGTCACCCAGGAACTCACCGCGAAGCAGCAGGCCGACCCGGCAGCATTCGAGAACGTCTTCGAACAGACCGGTCCGCGCGCACTCTCCGGACAGCGACTCGACGACGCGATCACCCTGGGCGGCCAGATCACAAACTTCCGCTACCCGACTGCAGCCGACGCTACCGACCTCGAATCGATCTCCACGTTGTTCGCCGACAACAAGGTGATCCAGCAGCCGATCAAGGGCAGTGACGTGATCTTCGACCTCCAGGGTGCTGTGGCAGGTTCGGCAGCGGCAGCGCCCACCACCGAGGGGAAGTGACCCGATGGTGACGCTGACCCGGCCCGCACGAACTGCGTCGCCGTCAGTGGAGCATCCGCAACTCGAAACGCCCCGCTACCGCCGCAATCGCAGCAGGCCCAAGTGGGTCTCGATCCCACTCCGCTTCCTCGTGCCCGCCCTGCTGGTTGCCGGATGGTGGATCGGATCCGCTACCGGACTGATCCGCGAAGAGATCCTGGCCGGACCTCCGGCGGTGTGGACGGCATTCGCCGAGCTGTACCAGTCGGGTCAGTTGGTCGACTTCGGTCTCGCGTCGCTTCAACGTGCCGCACTCGGTGTTTCGGTCGGTGTAATCGTCGGATTGGTGCTCGGGGTTCTGTCCGGTCTCTCCTCGCTCGGCGAAGAACTGATCGACTCGACCATGCAGATCAACCGCGCGGTTCCGTTCCTCGCGCTCGTTCCGTTGTTCATCGCCTGGTTCGGTATCGACGAAACCTTCAAGGTAGTCCTGATCGCCGTCGCGACCGTCGCCCCCATGTACGCGTACACCTACCTGGGAGTGCGCGGAGTCGATCGCAAGATGGTGGAAGCGGCACAAGGTTTCGGCCTGACGGGTTGGCGACTGGTGTTCGGAGCGATTCTTCCGACCGCCCTCCCCGGTGTTCTGATGGGGCTTCGAATCTGCCTGTCGCTCAGCATCACCGGATTGATCGCCGCCGAGCAGGTCGGCACACGTGAGGGCATCGGATATCTGGTCACCCTGGCGCAGGAATACAACCGCACCGACTACATGGTTCTGTGCATCGTCATGTACGCGGCACTGGGACTCATCTTCGACGCAATCGTCAGACTGATCGAGCGGTACTCCATGCCGTGGCGGAGATTGTCGGTGGCGCGATGACGAATACAACCATCGGCTCGCTGCCATCCACCGAAGCACCTCTGCCGCCGTTGGCAGCCCGTGAGCGGACCGGCACCACCGCGGCCGAGCGACGTGCCGGATCACCGGTAGCGGTCTCGCTCACCGGAGTGCGTAAGTCGTTCGGTGACAAGACTGTTCTAGGTGGTATCGACCTCGAGATCACGCGCGGCGAGTTCGTCGTTCTCCTCGGCCCCAGCGGTACCGGCAAGACAACCCTGCTGCGAGTGCTTTCCGGTTTGGAAGCACCGGACAGCGGTGATGTGCTGGTCCCACGCGACCGCACGGTCGTCTACCAGGAACCGCGATTGATACCGTCGAAGCGAGTTCTGGCCAATGTCACAGTCGGACAGAAACGGTCACGTCAGGTGACCGACAATGCACGCAACGCACTCGCCGAGGTCAACCTCGCGGACAAGCACCGCGCCTGGCCGGCCACCCTCTCCGGCGGCGAGGCCCAACGCGTCGCATTGGCTCGTGCTCTGGTTCGCGAACCTGAACTGCTGCTGCTCGACGAACCGTTCGCAGCCCTCGACGCTTTGACCAGGCTCCAAATGCAAGACTTGGTAGGCGATCTGGTCGCCCGCCACCGTCCGGCAGTACTGCTCGTCACGCACGACGTCGACGAAGCCGTACGACTTGCCGACCGTGTGCTCATCCTCGACAAGGGCGGGTTTGCCGTGGATGTCGACATCGAACTGCCACGCCCCCGCGATCGGAACGATCCCGAATCTCTGCGCTACCGAGCGAGTTTCCTGAAGGAACTCGGCGTCGGTCGCACCTTCCCCGACGGACAGGACAGTCATGACATTGATCGCTGATTCCGCAATCGACACACTCTGGTACACCCGCTGCCCCGTTCCCACCGCCAGCGGCCTCGCCAACAGTCTCGGTTGGCTCGACCGGACGGCAAACGAATCCGGAGTGCGTTTCGGCGTACTGCAAGATGCCGGACCGGAATTGGCAGTGCGCCATTTCGATCACCACCTCTCCGGACTCATTCGCGAAGGCGGCAACGTCCCCGCACTGGCCGCGCGTGCCAGTGGTTCTCCGACGAGGCTCATCGGGCTCACCTGGATCGACGAGGCCCAGGCAATCCTGGTGCGCGGAGACTCCGACATCCGAGAAGCCGGTCTTCTGGCAGGCGCTCGGATCGGCATCCCGGCCTGGGCGGCAGATCAGGCCAGGAGCTTCCCCCGTGCCATGGCCCTGCACGGCTTCGCCTCCGCACTTCGACTCGGCGAGTTGAGTTTTGCCGACGTCACTCTCGTCGAGGTTGCGACGACGGCGGCCCCCGAGGTCCGCACCGCCTCGTCCACCCGCAACACGACGTGGGGCGTCGAATCCCTGCTACGCGGCGACGTCGACGCAATCTACGTCAAGGGCGCCCGAGCCCAGGAAGTTGCCCGCGAACACGGTCTCGCGGTGGCCGTCGATCTCGATTCCACTGCTTCCCTGCGTGATCGCGTCAACAACGGCACCCCACGACCGATCACGGTTCACGCCGATCTACTCGAACAGCGCCCGGACATCGTCGTGGGTTTCCTTGCCGAGAGCCTGAGAGCGGCGGACTGGGCCGCAGCCAACATCGACGAGGTCCGAGCCGTTCTGCAAACCGAAACACAGTCGGGGCCCGAAGGTGTGGTGGCAGCATACGGCGAGAACTTCCACACCGGACTGCATCTGAGCCTGTCTGACGAGCGTGTGGACCTGCTCGGGGTGCAGAAGCAATTCCTGTATGCGCACGGCTTCCTTGCCGCCGACTTCGACCTGCAGTCCTGGGTGGCGCACGAACCACTGGAACAGGCACGCAACCTTGTTGCGCAGAAGGGCACAGCAGAATGACGGACGTCTACTGGGAGCTGCCCTCGCGCGGTGACGGACGCCGAGCAGTGGCCGCGCTGAACAGTCGCGGCGGCTTCGGGCCACAGCGACCGACTACCGTTGCGACCGATGTTCGTCCCGGAAACTTCGGGCCCTTCGACGAATTGGCACAGATCGTTCTCGCCGCCGAACTGTCGGGCGTCGACGGCGTTGTCGCACCGTACGATCCGAATGGCGAAGAATCCTGGATCGTTGCTGCCGCCGCCCTACGTCAGACGCGTCATTCGCGAGTGGTCGTGGAGTTTCACCCCACTTTCGGCACCCCCGTATACGCCGCCAAAATGTCGGCGACACTTCAGCGCCTGTCAGCAGGTCGTCTCGAATGGCGAGTGAAGGTAGAGACGGACCCCGAAGACGCCGCTGCTCGCGGCGACGTGGTTCGAGGAGCCGACCGCTACGCGCGCGCCGCGGAGTTCCTGACCGTCGCCCGTGGCGTATGGAACGAGGAGCAGATTCTCCCTGGCGGATTCGGCGGCACGGGTTACGACTTCGACGGCGAGTACTACGACGTACTCGGCGGCGGATTCCGAGGCATCTTGTCGGGACTCCGCTTTCCCCGAGTGCATCTGACCGGGGACTCACCGGAAGCTCTGGAACTCTCGGCCCACCATGCCGATGTCCATCAGTTCACCCTTGCCGGCGGCGAGTTGTCGACACGGATCACCACCCTCGACGACCGAGCATCCGAACTCGGCAGGACCGTCGAGAAGGTCCTGCGCATCCCGATCATCGCGAGGGAAACAGCGGACGAAGCCTGGGCTCGCGTCGAACGGCAACTGAGAGAAGCCGATTCCGCTGCACTCGAGATCGATCGGGGCGGCATCCTGTGGTCCGGATTCGACCGCATCGGCTACGAGCACAGTATCGGCCTCGTCGGAAGCTACGAGGAAGTGGCGCAGCGATTGTCGTCGTATCGCGATCTCGGCGTGGACGGTTTCGTCCTGTCCGGTCGGCCACACATCGAAGAGCTGCACCGGGCGGGCGAGCATCTCCTGCACCTGGTCGATCCCGAGGGTCGGATCCGCAAGGAAGAGAAGGCCACCACAGAAGAAAAGGCCACCGCATGAGCATCGATTTCTACTGGCGGATCGGGATGGAAGGCGACCACGCGTCGCTGCGTACTCCGCGTCGCTACAACCGCGGCGATGCCGGTGGATACGGGCCGGGCAACATTGCTCCCGCGATCCGCGGCGGCGAATTGGACGGATACAGCTACATCGACCACATGGCAGCGGTGGCAAAGGCTTCCGAGTCCGCAGGGTTCCTCGGTGGACTGCTGCCGTCTTTCCCGATGACCGAGGATCCGTGGGCGATCGCAGCAGCGTTGGCCGCCGAGACCACCACGTACCGTTTCATGGTTGCGTTCCAACCAGGGTTCCTTCACCCGGTCCAGGCCGCGCGAATGTCGGCCAGTCTGCAGCGCGCAACCGGTGGACGTCTGGTCTACAACATCATCAGTGGTGGAGGCGGAGCGCCTCAGCTGTGGTGGGGCGACAAAGTCGACCACGACGATCGCTACACCAGGACGTCCGAGTTCCTCGATGTCCTCAAAGGTGTGTGGGACGGTGAACCTTTCGACTTCGACGGTCGCTTCTTCCAAACCCACGGCGCCGCACTGCCAACCGGACTGGCCGGCCAACCGTTTCCCGAGGTGTACTTCTCCGGATCTTCGGCCGCAGCCGTCGCCGCCGCCGGACTGCACTCCGATTACTACCTTTCCTGGCTGGAGCCGTACGCCGATCTCAGAGCCAAGATCGACGGAGTGCGGGAGAACTCGGCCAAACTGGGACGCACGCCGAAATTCGCCGTACGCATCGACGTCGTAGCCCGGCACACCGAAGAAGCCGCGTGGGCCGAGATCGAGAAAGGCTGGGCCTTCGTCGACAAGGGGGCCGCCGACCGTGCAGCCCAGGGTGACTCGGTGGGCGCCGCCCGCATCAAAGGCTGGGTACCCGAACACATCACCGGCTACCGAGATCTGGAAGTGCAACCCAACGTGTGGTGCGGCTTCAGCCTCATCCGCGGCGGACCGGCGTTCGGACTGGTCGGCAGTTACGAGCAGGTCGCCGAAAGACTCGACGAGCTGCGCGAACTGGGCGTCGACGCCTTCATCCTCGCCGGTAACCCGCATCTCGAAGAGGCATACCGCGTCGGCGAAGAAGTTCTTCCCCTCCTGCAGCGCACCCCGATCACACCTTCTGGACTGGAGACTCGATGACCACCACCGAAACTCGACTCGACACCGATACCGCAGCATTCGTCGAAGAGGCGCGTAAAGCAGCGGACAAGGCATTCGACGTCTTCCGCAAGACCGGAACGGTTGCAGCCAACGGGACCGTCAACTTCGTCGAACGAGTACCCGGCACCGAGATCGCGGTCGCCCTGAACGATCCGGGACCGTGGGCGAACGATCCGTCGGTGTCACCGGTTGTCGCCACCTTCGATGGAGAGGTGCTGTCCGGCAACGGATCTGCCGGATTTGTCACCGGCTACGCATCGGTCTTCCGTCAGCATCCGGAAATCACCAGCGTTGTCCACATCCACACACCGTGGCTCGGCGGTTGGGCACAGACACATCGGACGCTACCCATCCGCTATGCGGCTTCGCAGAGGCTGACGCTCTCCCGAGAGATCCCGCCGCACATCGATCGGTCCCGTTCTGCAGGCGATTTCATTCTCGAGCGTCTCGAACACGATCCCGATCTGGTGGCGATCTTCGAAGCCAACGGCGGGGTCAACGTCATCGGCCGCAGCGGGTTGCTCGACCTCGCGAAGTTCGTCGTCCTCCTCGAGGAGGGCGCCCAGTTCCAGGCGATCGCCGAATCCCTTGGCGGTTCGGTTGAATTCGATCCATCCAACCTTGCCGTGCAGTGGGGCCGTAGCGGACTCGCCGACGAGGCGCGTCGACGCGGCCTCATCTAGCCACCCCCATCACTGATTCAGAACAGGAAACCGTAGATCTCATGACCGTTCGCGTCGGATACTTCCCACACAACAATTCGCTGTTCGTTCTGCGTCACACCGGAATCCTCGAACGTCGTCTCCCGGACGTCGAGTGGGTGGACCTGCGTGAGCTTCCCGCCAAGCCTGCAGTCAACCCGGAGAACGCCTTGCCGACCCTGCACTCGGACTGGCTGTTCGAGGAGGGCGGATACGACGTGATCGGAACCGGATTCACGCCGCCCGTCACCGGATTGGCTCAGGGCCGCGATCTCGTCTACATCGGAATCTCCGGCCCACGTGTGGAGAACGGGCGCCTGGTAGTCAAGGCGGAGTCCGAGATCAACACGGTTGAGGACCTGCGCGGCAAGCGCGTCGGCATCGCGCACGGATCGTGGCAGACCACACTTTTGTTGTTCGCCTTGGATCAGGCGGGGCTGACCTGGTCCGACATCGTCCCCGTCGACACCGACGTACGCGGTGGTGGAGCGGACCTCGTCGACGGCACCATCGATGCCTGGGTTGGCGCGTACCCGGGGCTGACGGACATCGAAGCGAACCACGAACTGCGCACGCTGATCGCCACCGACGGACTCTTCAGCCACCCCTCACTGTGGTTCACCCGGCGCGATTTCGCGGATACCAACCCGGAGGCCCTCCAGGCGATCATCGAGGCCCTGCAGGAATCCGACGCCTGGATCGAAGCCAACCCCCGCGAAGCCGCCCAGGTCTTCGTCGACGACGTCGAGAAGCGTGGCGGGTCCGCGAGCCTCGATGCCTGGGAAGCTGCACTGCGCGGACGCCCTTTCGGTGTCAACCCTGTCACCGACGAGTTCCTGGACGAGCAGCAGCGCGCGGCCGATCTCCTGCTGAGCAACGGACTACTGCCGAAAGCGGTCACCGTCCGCGAAGCAGTCGTGCCGTGGATCAGCGAGTTCGTCGGTTCGGATCGTTCGTCGATCTGAGGACCCACTCCTGACAGATCCGCTTCACACGTGACAGATACCGAACGGTCTGCCATTGTGAAGGAATGCGGCGGCGCGTGGGTGAGAGTTGGTCCACGCGACCAGTCTCAGGGGTAACCCCTGGGTCGGCCAGAAGAATTGGATACTGCGTCCACCGGCGTTCGGCACGCTCCGCGTGCTTGCCGCCGCACCGGACAAAGGATTTGGTCACCCCGCCCCGTCGCATCCCGGAGTCGTATCATGCGTGACTTCGAGCTCGATCCCGAGTTGGCGCGTCGTCTGGCCGTTGCGGCCGCTGACGCTCCGTGGACCCTCAGCGGCCTCGAGGAGGCATTCGGAACCGTCTTCGGCGTTTCCCCGACGCTCCTGGCCGTGCGCGTTCTCGACCTCATGCCCGCTCCACCGTTCGAACCGCAGACTCTGTATCGATTGCTTCGCGAACTACCTCGCCTGCGGCCTGTTCCTCTCTCACTGGACACCAATGAAACCTCGGTGTGGCGGTTCGACGTTCCCCGCTACAACACCAGTGTGGACCTGGCTCGTTCACTGGATCTGACGATCTCCGAACTCGAGTGGTTCGCCGACCGAGGGGAATGGCTCCGCACGAAACCCCGACCGCTACGCCACTACCGGCCGATGCAGATCAGCAAGAAGGCCGGCGCTCGCCTCCTCGAGGTACCGAAACCCCGATTGCGCGAAATTCAGCGGAAGATCCTGCGCCGCATCCTCGACCTGGTGCCCCCGCACGACGCGGCACACGGATTTGTCCGTGGTCGAAGCCCTCTGACTTTTGCAGCGCCGCACGCACAGTCGGAAATCGTGATCGGCGCGGACCTCGCGCAGTTCTTCCCTTCGATCAGCGGCAGCCGCGTTCATGCCGTCTTCGCCGCCCTCGGCTATCCACCCGCAGTGGCAGGCGTTCTCACCGGATTGTGCACTGTTGCAACACCTGCCGATACCCTGCGCGGCCTACCGTATGCACAGGCATCACAGCTACGCACCGCGCATCTTCCGCAAGGCGCACCCACTTCTCCTGCACTGGCGAATCTCGTCGCACGCAAACTCGACATCCGCTTGAGTGGACTCGCACAAGCGAACTGGCTCACCTACACCCGATACGCCGACGACCTCGCGTTCTCCGGAATCGAAGTAGCCGACGTCGGCACCCTCCTCTGGACGGTCGAGCAGATCGCCGGGGACGAAGGGTTTGCCATCCATCCACGAAAGACCAAGGTAATGCGCCCTCATCGACGCCAACACCTCACCGGGTTGGTGATCAACGACCAACCCTCGTATCCGCGCGACGACTACGATCGCTTGCGTGCCCTGCTGCACAACGCCGCCAGTACTTCTGCGCAGGAACAGAATCGGGATGGCGTGGAGAACTTCCGCGCCCACATCTACGGCCGGATCGCGCACATCGGCGAAACCAGCACTACACGCCGACGCACATTGCTGCGCCTGGCTGAACGTGTGGATTGGGACGGTTAGTGCCCGCGAGCAGTCAGACCCGCGGGGTGTAGGCCATGCATTCGACTTCCATGTGCGCACCCAGCGCCAGTCCGTCTGTTCCGAACGCACTGCGGGCCGGCAGTCTCGACGCCGGGAAGTACTCGAGGTAGACCTTGTTGAACTCCTGCCAACGTGACATGTCGTCAAGCATGACAGTGCATTTGAAGATCGCTTCGACACCGGAACCGTAGGCGATCAGCGAAGCCACGATATTCTCCATCGTCTGGCGAGCCTGCGCTTCGAAGCCGTCTGCCAAGGTCCCGTCGGGAAGCATGCCGATCTGACCCGACAGATACAGAACGTCTCCGACGCGCACTCCGGTGGAGAACGGCGTATCGAAAGCGGGTGGGATGAACTCGACGGTCTGAGATGAATCCATTAGATCTCCTCGGAGTTGGAATATGCGTGACGAGTTGGCGTTTCAGCGCACTGGGCGCGCACGAACATCGGCCAGGAAGTGCGCCACCAACTCGTTCCACGCGTGTGGGTCCTCGAAGTAGGGGGAGTGGCCGCGGTCGGCAAGCTCGACCACTTCGGCGTGAGGCAGGAACTCGGCGGCGCCGCGAATCCGCTCGGGTGTCATCAAATCGTCCAGCTCACCTGCGATCAGGAGAACCGGCGCAGCCACCGCCGCGAGTTCGGCCACCGAATAGTTGTGGGCCTTGAGAATTCGGAAGAACTCGGTGTCAGGTGGGCGATGGCCGAAGGTGCCGAGAGCTTGGTACAGGTATGCCCTCGCCATGTCCAAGCTCGGCAACCGTCCGCCCACAGCGGGATGCTCCCCCAGGGGCCGCGCGGTGACGGGTGCTGCGGTGAGGGGAGGTGCGCTGTCCGGACCGAATCCGACGGGAATGCCGCCGGTCGTGCAGGCCAGGACTACCGACTCCACCCGGTCCGGAACAGCGATCGCGGTCCCCAATGCGGCCCAACCGCCCATCGACTGGCCGACCACGTGCGCTCGATCAACCGCCAACAGGTCCATGATTTCGATCAGATCAGAGACTGCCGCTACCGGGCCGTGGTTGCCGTTCTCGTTGGTAGAGCGGCCGAATCCTCGCTGATCCCAGCTGATCACCCGATAGTGCTGAGCGAAGTAGGGCACCTGCTGGTACCAGACGGCCGCATTTCCGCCGAGACCGTGCGTGAGAATCAGATCCGGGCCCTCGCCGGCAGTCTCGTACCAGACCCGTTCGCCGTCTGCGACGGTGATGAAGCCCTCGGTCCGTGAAATCATCCTTATTCTCCTGTGTCGGACGGGCGCTTGCCCGAAGTGTGGTCAGTGAGGAGTTGCTGCACTTCATCGGTGGCCCGCAGCAGGTGTTCTTCGACCATTCGCGTCGTCTTCGCATCGAAGTCGGTATCGAAACCGATCACCGTCAACGCACAGAGCGGAGACCCCTTGCGGGAAGACACTGCACGCGAGACCGAACCGATGATGTCCTGAGATCGTTTGTGGACAACGGCGAATCCGGTTTTCTGAGTCTCGGCGATGTCGGCGAGAAAGCCGGTGGGTCCTTCCAGCGGATAGCCGCTCTTCTCCACCATCGCCAGGTAGGGCGCCCGGGTGTTGTCCTCGAGTGCCGCCACCAACGCGAGCGGACCCGCGAACCGGTGCGGCGGAAGCAGATCCCCGAGCATCCGAGTGATCATCTTGAGTCTCTCGGGACGCAGCGCCGCGATGATCCGCGTCCCGCCGCTCTCGAGAACCTGCAGATTCACCATCATGTCCGTGCTCTCGGACAGCACCCGCATGGTCGGATCGCACAAGGCCGCCAACGAATGCGCTGCCGCTTCGTGGGAAACCTGCAGTGCAGCCGGGCCGGGGAGATAGCGACCGTCGTAGCGGAAGACCCAACCACGGTTCGCGAGTTCTCCGAGCACTCGGTGCGCAGTCGGGCGGAGCATCCCGACTTCTTCTGCCAGTTCGCTGAGCTTCATCGGCGTGGTCGAGCGCGCGATGGCCTCGAGTAGATCCAACGCTTTGTCGACGGCGGACGCAGAACCCTTCGTCATCCGATCCCCTCCCGGTGCCGTGGATGTACCCGGCGATCCGAAATCTCGTGTTCTTGGAAAACCCTTGGCATTCGTCTTGGAAATTACTATAGTCACAACAATCGTTCCGGCGTACGGAATTCTTTGAGCTTCTTCACCTTCCCACCGGATTACCGGCAAGGAAGTCATATCTTTCCCAGCGAGAGGTTTTCGGACATGACGGTTGGACTTACCCTTCGGTCGACACCACGGTTCAGAGTTGTTGCCCTAGCCGCGGTCGCGACCGCGGCATTGGCACTGACAGGCTGTTCGAGCGACGCCACGGCCTCCGACGACGGGGGCACCCAGACCACCACGATTCGAATCGCACCTCAGCCGATCGCGGACTTCACACCGATTTGGCTCGGCATGGAGCAGGGGTACTTCACCGATGAGGGACTCGACATCCAACTCGTGGAGGGCGGCGCTAGTTCCTCGGCTCAAATTCCGTTGTTGCTCAGCGGAAATGCAGATATGGCAGCCACGACTGCCGCTGCCGCAATTCAGGCACGGAGCCAGAACATGCCCGTCACCATTGTCGGCGGGCTCACGAATTTTGCCGCAAATGACAGCGTCGACCAGTCCGGTCTCGTGGTCGCCAAGGACAGTTCCATCAGCGGCTTCCGTGACCTCGAAGGCAAGACCGTCGCGATCAGCGGTTTGAAGTCCGTCAGCGAAGCAGTCATCTCCGCTGCGGTGGAGAAGTCCGGTGGCGCAGCGGACAAGATCTCGTTCATTCAGGCGCCCATGCCCAACCTCGGTGACCTTGTTTCCACTGGCGGGGCCGATGCGGCATTCCTCATCGATCCGTTCCTGAGCAAAGCAACCGACTCGGGGCTGAAGATCCTCGGCCACCCCTTCCCCTTGGCCGCGCCCGGTGTACCGGGGACCTCGCTGGTCGCTTCGGAATCGTTTGTCGACGCGAACCCGGACTCACTCGCCAAATTCCGTACGGCGCTTGCCAAATCCATCGACTACGCCAATCAGAATCCGGGCGCGGTCAAGGCTGCACTCTCGACACAAGCCAAGATTCCGCTCGAAATGCTGGCCAACAGCAAGAATCCTCAGTTCGTCGCAGTAGTGGAACCGGGTGCTCTGGGCACGGAGATCGAACTGCTGGTCAAGTACGGGGTATTGACGGATTCGGTCGAGGCCGAATCCCTGCTGACCCCGGCCAACTGAGTTGTCCGCCTTGACAACCCTGCAGACTCGCCGCAGGCAGGTTCTGCTCGGTCGGCTGCTGACGCTCTTCGCATTGGCAGCCGCCTGGCAGATCTTCGGAATGCTCGGCGACGAGGACGTCAAAGGTATTCCGAAGTTCAGCGACGTGGCAGTGGCCCTTGTGAACGAACTCGGCACATCCTCGTTGTGGACATCACTGGGACAAACGGTGACCACCACAGCGATCGGTTTGGCGCTGTGCCTGGTGATCGGAATCCCGGCAGGACTGCTGCTCGCCGCGCACCCGTTCCTGACAGTCTCCTCCCGTTTCGTCATCGACTTCTGCCGAACCGTTCCGCCGCTCGCAATCATTCCGCTCTTTCTGCTGATCATGGGCCCGACGCAACGGATGGCGGTGGCACTGATCGTGGCAGTAAGTGTGTGGCCGATTCTGCTCCAGACGATTCACGGTGTGCGCAACGTCGACCCGGAACTGCTGGCGACCGCACGCTCCTTCCGACTTCCGCTGTGGCGCAGACTCGCTCTCGTCGTCGCACCGGCGTCGATGCCCTACATCTTCACCGGGATTCGCATCTCGGCAACACTGAGCTTGCTGCTGACCATCGGTGCAGAATTGATCGCGGGCGTGCCGGGACTCGGTAAGGAGATCCTGCTGAGCCAATCCGTCCCCGATCGAATGTTCGCACTGATCATCGTCGCCGGACTACTCGGAATGCTGCTCGCCTTCGCCGTGATGGCGATCGAGAATCGTTTACTTGCCTGGCATTACATCCCGAGGAGGATGACGACGTGAAGATGATGTCAGGACTTCGACTCCTCGTGTGGGAGTTGTGGCTGCCGATCTTGATCGTCGTCGTATGGTACTTCGGTTCGGAGTCGAGCAAGTCGCCTTACTTCCCGCCGCTGTCGCGTATCTGGAAAGCGTTTGTGGACAACTGGTTCGGTCCGGGATTCGTCCACGACGTCGTACCGAGCTTGACCAACCTTGCCTTCGGTCTCGCCGTGGCACTGGTGGTCGGCGTCGGTGCCGGTCTCCTGCTGGCAATGTTCCCGCTGGCTGCCGACATTGCCGATCCGTTTCTCCAGTTCTTCCGCGCTATTCCGGCGCTGGCCGTATTACCCGCTCTTTTCATCGTTTTCGGAACCGGTTCGACGGGTAACGTTGCCGCCATCGCCTTCGGCGCGGTCTGGCCGATACTCCTCAACACCCTCGACGGCATTCGCTCCATCGACCCGAGTATCCGATTGGTGGCGCGCAGCTACCGGATCCGTACACCCCTCCTGGTGACGCAGGTACTCCTCCCCGGAGCGATGCCGCAGATAACAGTCGGTATCCGCACCAGTCTCGCGATCGGTGTCGTCATCATGGTCGGAAGCGAAATGTACGTCTCCACTGCAGGAATCGGTCACTTCGTGATCGTCGCGCAACAGACCTTCGCGATCGCCGACATGTGGTCCGGAATTCTCCTGCTGGGAATCATCGGATACGTGCTCAACCTCGGATACGGCGTGATCGAACGATGGTTGCTCAGATGGCAGCCGCGGACCCACGACGCTCTCGCAGTGAAAGGAAACTGATGTCATCCACAGAATCTGCGGCATCGAAACCCGCAGTCGAACTGAGCGGCCTCGGGGTGACCTACGGCGGTCCCACCGGCCGCGAAGTGCTCCGCGGCATCGATCTGTCCGTTGCACCCGGAGAAATCGTCTGCATCGTCGGCCATTCCGGCATCGGCAAGAGCACGCTGATTCGTTGCATCGCCGGTCTGCAGAAGCCGACCACCGGTGAGGTCCGCATCGCCGGGATCGCGATCGATGCACCGCCGGCCACGCTGGCTCTCGTGTCACAGGACTACGGACGCACACTGATGCCGTGGCTTCGAGTGGGCGAGAACGTTCGCCTGCCGCTACGGGGCAACGGTCTGGCGCGGAAGGTTCAGAACGAGAGGGTTGGCGATGCACTTGCCGTTGTCGGTCTAGGCGGTGCTGCGCGTTCCTACCCCTGGCAGTTGTCCGGCGGAATGCAGCAGAGAGTGGCGATAGCTCGCGCTCTCGCCTATCGGCCGCAGGTACTCCTCATGGACGAACCCTTCGCGTCGGTCGATGCGCAGACCCGCGCGGAACTCGAAGACCTGCTGCTGACGCTTCAGCGTGATCTTGGCATCACCGTCCTCCTCGTCACCCACGACGTCGACGAATCGGTGTACCTGTCCGATCGAGTGGTCGTCCTCGGCGGAACTCCGGCATTGACGCAGGACATCGTCGACGTCCCGTTGACCGGAGCTCGAGATCAACTGACCACCAAGGCAGACCCACTGTTCATCAAGTGCCGTACCAGGGTCCTGTCCGCGATCCAGCAGTCGAAGGTGGTGGCGCCCGTGTCGTAAGCGCCTCGCCTAGGCTGGCTCCGTGATCCTTCTCCTCATCGGCCTCGCGCTGCTCGGATTCTGCGGCTACCGGTTCAGGCAGGATCGACGGAGGCTGAGCAACGGCGTCTACCTACTTCTCGGACTGATCTTCACCGGTCTGTGGATGTTGCAGTCGGGTGCGCCGGGAACCGAGGTCCCGTCGTTCGTCATCGCGACGATCGCTCTGCTCTCGCCGTTGCTGGTGCTCATGCTCGCAGGATTCCTGATCGTCAACGGAGTCACGATGCTGCGGCGCGAGGGATTCAGCGTCGCGAATCTGCTCTCACTCGTCGCCGGACTCGGCCTGCTCGTTCCCTACGTGTTGCTCGCATCAGCGCTGCTGACGCAGAGATATTGGCTCGCAGTCGTTCTCGGTTCGTTCAGCCTGGTCGCGTCGTACCTGGGGTTTCTGTTCACGAGCTTTCTGCTCTACTCCTACGTCTACGGACGCCAGAAGTACCAGCCCGGGATGGACGCGATAGTGGTTCACGGCGCCGGGCTTTCGGGCGCCGACGTGACACCCCTGCTTGCCAGCCGTCTGGACAAGGCGGCCGACGTCTTTCGCGCCGAGGTCCGCGAAGGACGTTCACCACTGTTGGTCGTGAGCGGCGGGAAGGGTTCGGACGAGGTGGTCAGCGAGGCGGAGGCAATGTGCGTCTACCTCGTCGATCACGGGATACCGCGCGAGAGCGTGATTCTCGAGGACCGCTCGACCACCACGCTCGAGAACCTCGAGTACACCAGGGACCTTCTCCGTGCCAACACCACGAAGCCTCGAATGGTGCTGGTCACCAGCAACTTCCACATCCTCCGAACTGCGACGTTTGCCCGAAGCCTCGATCTGGATGCGGAAGTCATCGGTTCCCACACCGCCCGGTACTACCTGCCGAGCGCCATTCTGCGCGAGTTCGCCGCCGTCACGGTGGAGCACAAGTGGCTCAACGGAACGGTCTGCCTGATCCTGGCCGCCCTGCCCCCACTGGTGGTCTGGGCGGTCGGAGGCATTTCGTAGCCGGATTCAGCGAATCAGGCTCTCGACGGCCATCGGTCGGCGACCCAAAAGCAGTTCGACGGCCGCGCTGCCGGCAAGAAAATCGTGGTGGTTGTAGAACTCGAACATCGCCGCCAGACGCGAGCTGGCGTTGACGTCAAGGCTGCTGCCGATCTGTTCGCGCCATTGATCCACGCTGATCTGATCTATCGCGACGGTCCGTGACGTCTGCTTTTCCACCATCTGTGCCACCTCCATGACGCTCAGAGCTTGCGGGCCGCCCACCTCGTACGTCGCTCCGTGATGTTCACCCGAGCCCTCGCTCAGTACGACCGCGGCAACAGCCGCCACGTCCGCCAGACTCACGAACGAGAACTTCGTTTCCGCGCTGTACGGCAGGACGATGGTGTCAGACCGACCAGTGAGTACCGCCTCGAAATTCTGCGCGTACGCACACGGTTGCAGCACAGTCCATTTCAAGGGTGAACGATGCAGCTCGTCCTCACACCTGGCTTTGTCCAGGTGATGCGGCATGGACGGGCTGAACGGCCACGCGACGGAGTGATAGACAAAGTGCTCCACTCCCGCCGATGCCGCTGCCGTCAGCGCATTGCGAAGCAGTGCGGGCTCGTCGGGATGGACGTTCGGGGCAATGAAGTACACGCCTCGGCACCCGGCGAGCGCCTTGCGCAGTCCGCTTCCGGTTTCCAGTTCTACCTCGAAGTCCCCGTCGACACGCGCCTTTCGCACCAGTCGCCGAACTGTCACGCTCGGCGGCAGTGCAGCGACGACTGCCTCACCGGTCTTACCCGCGGCGCCGATCACCGCGATGTCGGCGCCGCGAGCAATTCCGTTCTCCATGAGAGTTTTCCGTCCTAGACGTAGTCGTAGACCGCTGAGGTGGCGCCACCGGAAAGCTGCGCGTAGCCCGGACCCCGATCGAAGAAGGGTTCGTTCTCACCGCGTTCCGAGCGCAACTGATCCCGTAGCTCCGTGGTAGCAGCCTCGTCGACGGTCGGCTCGTCACCCTCGATCACGACGACAACGCCGTAGTCGTCGCGTGCACCCTCGACGGAAACCTTGCGCCACTGAATGTCTCGCAAGACCTCTTCGGTCGGGCGCTCCAGTGGATCTCCCCAACCGCCACCACCGGTGGTGCGAATCCGTACGACCTCGCCGGCCTTGATCGGCTCGGCATCGGTCAGCGCGTCGAACTCACGCTCGTTCGGTCCACCCGGATCCAGGACGACGGAGAACGGCCGACCGGCCTTGCCGCCCTTGACTCCCCAGCAGGCGAGGATCGAACGGTCCGCGATGGACATGAAGTGAGCATCCTTGAGCATGCGGATGTGCTTCTCGTATCCCAGGCCGCCCCGGTAGCGTCCGGCTCCGCCGGAATCCATGGCCAGACCGAGCTTTTCGACGATGAAGGGGAAACGGCTCTCGGTGAATTCGGTCGGCAGGTTCCGTGAATCGGGAACGACGTGAATCGTGTCCTCGCCGTCGGCGTAGTAGCGTCCGCCGGAACCGCCGCCGAGCACCTCACGCATGAGGTACGAGTGACCCTCGAAGTCCTCACCGTAAACGCCGGTGTACCTGATGGTCTCCTGATCGGCGGGCATGTTGCCGTCCACAGCCTTGGCGACGACGCCGGCCAGCACTCCGAGCAGACGGAGGATGACGAACGTGCGCGCGTTGGTGGGGGCAGGGAAGATCGGGGTGATCAGTGTTCCCTTTTCGGGGAACTTCATCTCGATCAGCGGTACGACGCCCTCGTTGACATCCAGTTCGGCCATGCGCTCCGGGGTGTCCGCGAGGTTACGCAGAATCGGGGCCAACCACTTGATGAGGAAGTTTCCGTCCGCGTAGTCACCGCAGTGGTTGATCGGGCCCTTTGCCTGCGGTCCGGTTCCGTTGAAGTCCAGGATGAGTCGCTCGCCGCCCTCGTCCTCCGGCCGCGTCTTCGTGAGCGTGATGCGCTGGATGTGGAGCATCGGCTCGTCGACGCCGTCGTGCTCGGCGTAGTCCTCCCACGTGTACTCACCGACCGGGATCTTGCTGAGGATTTCGCGGCGGTACGTCTCGGTGGTCGCGTCCATCATCGCGTCGAAGCACGACTCGACGGTGTCGACGCCGTAGCGCTCGAACAATTCGGTGAGTCGACGCGCACCCATCAGGCACGCCGAGCACTCGGCGTCGAGGTCAGCTGCGAGGGCGTCCGGCATGCGGGAGTTACGCGTCATGATGCGCAGCGCCGCCTCGTTGGGAACTCCCTGGTCCCACAGTTTGATCGGCGGAACCATCAGTCCCTCTTCGTACACCGTGGTGGCGCCGGACGGCATGGAGCCGGGGCAGCAACCGCCGATGTCGTCGTGGTGACCGAATGCCTGAACGAACGCAACAACCTTCGGTTCGGCATCGGGAGTGACGCGGGCGAAGACAGGCACCGTGACGCAGAGGTCGGGGAGATGGCCGATGCCACCTTCGGACAGGTAGACGTCGTTGTGGAAGTACACGTCTCCCGGCTTCATCGTCTCGAGTGGGAAGTCCCGGGCGATCGGATGCACCAGCGCGGAATACGAACGGCCCGTGAGCTTGCGGAGGTTCCGGTCGTGAATACCGGCGCGGAAATCGTGAGCATCACGGATCATCGGTGAGCGCGAGGTGCGCGAAATGGAGGTCTCGACCTCCATTTCCACGCTGGCGAGGTAACCGGCGACGATCTCGACCAAAATCGGATCAGGTGACGCGCCGTCGGTAGCGGTGAGTCGGTACGGCTTGGCCGCGGTGGCAGCAGCAGCATCGAGAATGGCGGTCATCACTTCACTCCGTTCGAGTCGGAAGACTTCGAGATACGAATGTTCCCGAAGGTGTCGATACGTGCCGAGAATCCGGGATGGATCGGGACAGTCGAGCTGAACTCCTCGATCACGGCCGGTCCTTCGATGACGTCACCCGCACCGAGCAGTGTGCGATCGTAGGTGGCCGTTTCGACCCAGCTGTCGAAATACGATTGACGCGAACCGGTTCGAGCGGTGTCGGCGCCGGTGCCGGCCGGGATCTCCTTGAGCGTCGGACGCTTGATCGGGCCGATGCCACTCACGCGCAGGTTGACCCATTCCACGTGCTGCGACGGGTCTCCCCGGAAGTCGTAGCCGTACAGCTCGCGGTGCGCCTGGTGGAACGCCTCGGCCGCGTCGTCCATGATCTGCGTCGTGACGGTACCTTCCGCCACCGGGACGCGTACCTCGAAGGCCTGACCGAGGTAGCGCAGATCCGCAGTGCGAGAGTACTTGCGCTGCGTCTCGTCGAAACCCTCTTCGGCAAGCGCGATCTCGGCTTCGCCGGCCAGCGCGTCGAACTGGCTCTGCAGGTCTTCAGCCTTCAACCGGTCGTGACGACTGACGTGCGTCTGGACGTAGTCGTTGCGGACATCGACCGTCAGCAGACCGAACGCGGAGACGTTACCCGGATTGAGCGGGACGAGAACGTCTTTCAGACCCAGGATGTCGACGAGACGGCAGGCGAGCAGGGAGCCGGAACCGCCGAACGTCACGAGGGTGAAGTCGCGAACGTCGAGGCCACGCTTGACGGTGATCTGACGCAGGGCGTTGGCCTGGTTCCACGCCGAGACCTCGAGGACGCCGACCGCGCACTCCTCGAAGCCCAGACTGAGCTGTGTTGCAAGCTCTTCGAGGCCCTTGCGTGCCAATTCCGTGTCGAGAGGAATCTCGCCACCGAGCAGGTGGGGTGGGATGCGACCGAGCAGGACGTGCGCGTCGGTGATGGTCGGTTCGCTGCCGCCCTTGCCGTAGCACAACGGTCCGGGATCGGCGCCGGCCGACTGAGGGCCGACTCGGAGGGTGTGTTCCGGCGTCATCCACGCGATCGACCCACCACCGGCGCCGACGGTCACGACGTCGATCATCGGGATCTTCGACGGGTAGTTGCCCACTCGCCCTTCGGTGGTCAGCGCGGGCTCGCCGCGAACCACGACGGTGACATCCGTCGACGTTCCGCCGCCGTCACAGGTCAACACCTGCTCGACGCCGGCGGCGTCGGCGATCAGCGCAGCACCGAGGGCTCCGGCGGCCGGTCCCGACAGGACTGTCGTAATAGGCTGGTGAACAACCTCTTTGGCCGACAGGACACCGCCGTTGGACTTCATGACGTAGAACGGGATGTCGCGGGGTTCACCGTCGGTGGTCGAGAACTCACGCAGACGATTCGCGATGTTGTTCACGTAGTTGCGGATATTCGGCTTGACCGCGGCGTCCACGAGTGTGGTGATGGACCGCTCGTATTCGCGGTACTCACGCAGCACCTGGCTCGAGATGCTCACCGTCGCATCGGGGAAAACTTCGAAGAGGATGTCGCGTACGCGCTCCTCGTGCGTCGGATCGGCGTACGAGTGCATGAGGCAGACGCCGATGGTCCGGATCCCGCGGTCCTTGAAGAACTGCGCTGCGCTGCGAACGCTCTCTTCGTCGAGCGGACGAATCTCGCTGCCGTCGAAGGAAAGGCGTCCACCGACGGTGCGTACACGATCGGCGGGGACGATGCGTTCGGGCTTGACCCAGAAGTACGAGTTGCCGTAACCGTCCGGCACCGACTGACGAGCGATTTCGAGAACGTGCTCGTAGCCCTCAGTGGTGATGAAGCCGAGGTTCTCGACCTTGCCTTCGAGCAGCTTGTTCGTCGCTACGGTCGTGCCGTGGCTGACCGCACCGATCGAGTCGCCACTCTCACCGAGCTTGGCGAGCACTTTCTCGATACCGGCGAGAAAGCCCTCGGCGGGGTCCGCCGGGGTGGACGGGGTCTTGGTGGTGACGATGGCGCCGGTTTCGTCGTCCACTGCCACGATGTCGGTGAACGTTCCGCCGGTATCGATACCGACCCGAATCTTCCTGGGTTCCACGCTTCCTCCTGAGATCTTTGGCTCGTCTCGTCTGGTACCGATCGACGGTTGCGGCCTAGCCGGTAAGTGGCTCGTACCTGACGTGTAGAGCTATTCCACAGGTTCGGAAGAGCGGATTCTTTGTCACAATTCGCCGAATCGGGGGACCAAGGTTCGGCGCACGATCACGAGCGGATCTTCGCCGGCGCCCCAGTGGGTTACGCGGACGTGAAAAACGCCCCGAACCTGGTCGGTTCGGGGCGTTTCCCTCATCGTGAATCAGCTGTTGACACCTACGCGAACTACTCGCGACAACCAGAACGCGCCAGGAATCCGCCTATAGCAACACCTGACAAAGCAATGGCTGCGCCGACGACGGCGCTGACCATCACCGTGCGAGCATCTGTGCCGCCCGCTGTCGGTGCAGCGGCCGGAAGAACCGCCGGTGCCGCGACAGCTCCGGAAACTACCGGCGCGCCTTCGACCGCCACTGCCGGTACCGCCGCCGCCACGGCGGCAGTGACCTTCTCGGGAATGCCGTTGGCAATGACGCCGTCGATGCTCTTGAAGAACACCCCGGCCATCTTCTTGGCTACACCGGTGATCATGCGCTGCCCGACGCCGCCGACCATCCCGCCGACCACGGCGTCGGCGTCATACGAAAGCAGCGTGCCACCCTCGTTCTCCGTCAAGGTGACCGTGACGTCCGCCTTCACCGTGCCGGGAGCACCCGCCCCCGAAGCCGTCATGACAAACGAATTGGGCCGATTCTGTTGCGACAGAACAACCTCGCCGTCGTAGACGCCCTTGATCGACGCAACTCCCGCCATGATGGAGAGCTTGTAGTGATTGTCCGTGAGCTGCTCGAGCGACTGCACACCGGGAATGGTCGCGGCCAGTACACGACCGTCCTGGAGCTTGTCGTAGACCTCTTCGCGAGGTGCCGTCAGCTGCGCGGTGCCGGCGATTCTCATGCATTCTCCTCTGATGACGAACCCGCGTGTGCGAGTCGAAGTTCGAACAGTTCGGACGGTGAAATGGGCATGGACGTGATCGAGATTCCTTCGGCGTCCTCGATGGCAGCCGCGATGACGGCGCTGGTGGGGATCACACCCGCCTCACCGGCACCCTTCATTCCGAGTGGGTTGAGTCCCGACGGCGTGACGGTGTGATCCATCTCGAGCGAATCCGGCATCTCGGTGACGAACGGCATCAAGAAATCCATGTACGACGCGTTGAGCATCTGCCCGTGCTCGTCGTAGACGATCCGCTCGTAGAGTGCGCCGCCGATACCTTGCGCGACGGCGCCCATGACCTGACCTTCGACGATGCGGGGGTTGATCACGTTTCCGCAGTCGTGGATGACAACGTAACGACGGACCGTGATCTCGGCTGTCACGGGATCGGTTTCGACGATCGCCGCGTGCACTCCCGAAGCGAAGGTAGAACTGGGCGGCGAGTAGTAGCCGGTTGCTTCCAGACCGGGCTGCTCACCCTCGGGAATCGGCGGCTTCGACATGTCCGTGTCGGTCTTGGCGAAACCGGTGGCCAGCTTCGACTCACGGTCGAACGCATATCGTAGCGGGTTCGACAGCACGGCAACAACACTCAGCGGTACGGACGTACCCTCCACTCCGGCTTCGGTGCCGATCTTGCACACGTGCCCTTCCCGGAGTTCCAGTTCGGTTTCCGGCAGATCCAAGATTCCGGAGGCGATCTTCTTCGCCTTCTCCGCGACCATCTGCGCCGCGACATGGAAGGCCGAACCCGACATGACCGCCCCACGCGAGGCGAAAGTGCCGACGGCATAACCGAACCGGCGGGTATCACCCGTGACGATCTCGACGTCGGAGACCTTGACTCCGAGATCGTCCGCGACGATCTGGGCGAACGCGGTCTGATGGCCTTGGCCTTGCGTCGTCAAGCCAGTTGCCGCCTTGACCTTTCCAGACGTCTCGACCACGACGTGCGCACCCTCGTAGGGTCCGGGTCCGGTTCCCTCGACGTACGCACCGATACCGATTCCGACCGACCGACCTTCGGCGCGAGCCTTCCTCTGGTACTCGGGAAATCCGTCCCAGTCGATGAGCTTCTTGAGCTTGTCGATGCCTGCCTGATAGTCGCCCGTGTCGTAGATCAACGGGCGTCCGTCCTGGAACATCAGGCCGAAGTCGTACGGCATGTCCTCGGGGCGAATGAAGTTCGCCTCCCGCACCGCGATCTTGTCCTTGTTCAGGTACTTGGCGATGGCGTCCATGGATCGCTCCATCGCGAACACGGCCTGCGGACGTCCGGCGCCGCGGTACGGGGTCACGATCACGGTGTTGGTATACAGCGAATAGGCGTTGACCCGGAACGACTTCGGCTTGTACGGCCCGAGAACCTGCGTCGCGGTGTTGATCATGACGATGATCCCGTACGGCAGGTAGGCACCGTTGTCGTGCCAGAACGTGAAGTCGAACGCCAACAGACGACCCTCGTCGTCGAATCCGATGTCGACCTTCTGGATCTGCCCGCGCTCGTGTGCGCTCGAGATGAAGTGCTCACGGCGATCCTCGACCCACTTCACCTCGCAGGAGATACCGGCCTGGCCGAGGCGTCGAGCGGCCCACGTGATCATGACTTCTTCGGGCCACGGGTGAACGATCTTGACGCCGAATCCGCCGCCGACGTCAGGAGCGATGCAGTGAACCTTGTTCAGCGCCATCCCCAATCGCGCGGCGATTGCGGCGCGGGCGGACGTGGACGTCTGGGTGGAGGTCCAGAACGTGAGGGTGTTCTCGTCACCGTCCCAACGTGCGTAGACGCCCTTGCCCTCCATCGGCATGGAAGCCGAACGCTCGATTTCGAGATCCAGCGTCAGTCGGTGCGGCGCGGCGGCCAGTTCGGCATCCAGATCTCCGAACCCGTGCTGCAGGTGAGCGGCGACGTTGTCCGGAACGTCGGCGTGGACGGCGTTGGCGGCGGTGCGAGCGACGTCGATCCCCACTACAGGCTTCAGCGCCTCGTAGGTGACGTCGATCTTCGCGCAAGCGTCCTCGGCGATGTACCGGTTGTCGGCGACCACCATGGCGATGGCTTCTCCGACATGCTTCACCTCGTCCTTCGCGAGGGGATACCCGTTGCGCGGAGCGATGATTCCCGGATGAGGAATGAGCAGTGGCAGGTTCTCCGCCATTTCCGGCGTGTCCGCGAGGAGATCTTCGTAGGTGTAGATGGCATGTACGCCAGGCACTTCCAGCGCCTGATCGATGTCGATGTCGATGATTCGCGCATGGGCGTGCGGCGACCTGACGAATGCCGCGATCAGCGCATTGTGGCCCAGATCGTCGAGGTATCGCCCCTGCCCGCTGAGCAGACGCGTATCTTCCTCGCGCGGAATCGGTTTGCCGAAGAACTTGCCGTCGTCGGCAACCGAATGATCGGCCGTCGAATGATCGGAAGCGGGATGCTTCGCCCCGTTGCGCTTTGCTGGTTTGACCGGAGTACTCATGCCTTACCCGCCCGTCCTCCGACGGGATTCGTTGTTCCCCGCACTTTACGATCCAACGCCTCCCGAGTGGACGCGTCGTCGATTCCGAGCGGGAACTGCCCGGCCCGTTCACGCTTGATCTCGGCTGCGCGCAGAACCGACGCCCTGATGTTCTGGTACCCCGTACAACGGCAGAGGTTTCCCGCTATCGCGTCGGTAGCTTCCTCCCGCGTGGGGTTGGGGTTCTCCTCGAGAAATGCCGCGATGGTCGTCACGAATCCCGGAGTGCAGAATCCGCACTGCAGACCGTGACAATCCTTGAACGCCTGCTGAACCGGATGCAAAGTGCCGTCCGGCTCGACGAGGCCTTCGACGGTGGTGATCGATCGACCTTCGAGGCTGGCCGCGAGGACGAGGCAGGATCGAACAGGCTTTCCGTCGAGCAGCACGGTGCACGCACCACACACGCCGTGTTCACAACCCACGTGCGTGCCCGTCTTACGGAGGTGGTGACGAATGGCATCCGAAGCCAGAGTGCGGGAGGGAAGAACGACGGTGTTCGTCACCTCGTTGAGCGTGAACGTGACAGCTACATGGTGCTCACCGGTATCTGCTGCCAGCTCGGCAAGTTGATCATCGATGGAGCGATCGTTTTTGGACATTGTCACCACTTTCCTGCCAGTACTGCGTTCTCACTGAGAGCATCCGTTGCCGCCGCGAAGCCGACCCGCGCCGTGAGCGCGGACACCAACTGCGAGCGGTACGCCGCCGTCCCGTGAATGTCTGCCTCGGTATCTATCTGCGCGCGGGCGCATTCCCCGAGGGTGCGCCACCGCGGGTCTCGCTGATCCGTCGCGGACGCCCCCGCCAGCACGTTCGTGTAGTCCACGACCTGCCCCAGCTCTCCGGCGGACACGTACGTCATGTGCGCTTCGGTCACCAGACCGTCGACCACGCGAATCCGGGCGACGACGCCGACCAGTGCATAGTCACCGTGACGACGCGCGATCTCGTCGATGGCGGTTCCCACGCCGGGTTCGGCGGCGGGCACCGACACCGACACCGCGATCTCGTCCGATTCCAGGCTCGACTCGAGAGGGCCGGCGAAGAGATCCGTCGACGCGATCTCGCGGGTGCCACGCACCGACTGGACGGTCACGCTGCCCCCGAGCAGCGTCAGGACTGCCGGCATCTCCGCCGACGGATCGGCATGGACGATGGAGCCGACGCTCGTCCCGCGGTTACGGATCGTGGGGTGCGCTACCAACTGCAGAGCACGGTTCAGCAGAGGCTGGACTCGACGAGCACCGTCGTCGGCCGCCAGCACCGAGTGCGTGGCCAGGGCCTGGAACCGCACTCCTTCGTCTTCGGACGAGGTCACCGAGGCGAGGTTCGGGATCGATCCGATGTCGACGATGTGGGCGGGCGCGGCGAGGCGCATGGACAGCAGCGGCACAAGCGATTGCCCACCGGCGAGCACCTTCCCCTCGTGAGAGACCTCGGAGAGGATTCGGCACGCGTCCTCGACCGAGGACGGTCGGTGATAAGTCAGCGGCGACGGTTTCATTACTCAATCCTGCCTCTATGAGTCACTTCACGTTTTGTGCAGATGTGACAACGGTCACGGGTCATACCTGGCATACATTCAACTTGGCATCACGTGAGCTGCGCCACGGGCTCTTCGCGTTCGTCATCTGACGCATTCGCCCCCGGCGTTGCGCCCGGCCGCCTCCCGGACTTCGGCCTGTTCAGTTCAGGGTTCCAGGACCCCACGAGCCGGCAGAGGTGGTACATCACGATCAAGACGATGGTGCCGAGCGCGATACCTCCGAGCGAGAACGTGTCACTGAACTTCAGCGCCGTGTCGCCGATACCGATGATCAGACCGGCGGCAATCGGCATCAGATTCAGCGGGTTCCCGAAGTCGACGCCGTTCTCTTTCCAGATCTTGGCGCCGAGCAGACCGATCATGCCGAACAGAACCACAAGAATTCCGCCCAGGACGCCGCCGGGCGTCGCCGCCATGACTGCTCCGAACTTGGGCGAGAAGCCGAGCAGGATCGCGATGAAACCCGCAATCACGTACGCGGCGGTCGAGTACACCCGCGTGGCAGCCATGACACCGATGTTCTCGGCATGCGTCGTAGTGGGGGAGCCGCCTACTGCGCTGGCGATGGCGGTGGCAAAACCGTCACCGGCAATGGCGCGTCCGATGTACGGGTCGAGATCGTCGCCCGTGATTTCGGCGACCGCCTTGACGTGTCCGGCGTTTTCAGCGACCAGTGCGATGACACCGGGAAGCACCAGAACGATGAATGTGAGGCTGAACGAGGGAGCGTGAATACCGACGATTCCGTTGGCTTCGTCCGAGAACGGCGGCAACCCGAACCAGGACGCCGAGTGCACCGAATCCCAGTTGACACGAAAGTGCTCGGTGGGTGCTCCACTACCACTGGCGGACGTGATCGGACCGGAGAGCCGGTCGAGGACCCACGAGAAGATGTAGCCGAAAACCAGGGCGACGAGAATGGCGATACGTCCCAGGAAGCCACGTAGCGCAACGCTCATCACGATCAGGGCAACCATCACGATCAGTGCCACCCATTGGTCCTGCGGCCAGTACAACCCCGCGACAACGGGCGCCAGGTTGAAACCGATCAGCATCACCACAGCGCCGGTGACCACCGGCGGTAGCGCTTTACTGATGACGCCACCGCCGAGAAAGTGGATGGCGATGCCGACGAATCCCAGAACCAACCCCGACACCAGAATCGCACCGGTCACTTCGGCCGTCGTTCCACCTTGGGCACGAATGGCGGCAACGCCACCGACAAAAGCTGCGGATGTTCCGAGGTAGCTGGGGACGTGCCCCTTGACCACCAGCAGGAAGAAGAGCGTACAAAAGCCCGACATCATCACGGCAAGTTGAGGATTGAGGCCCATGATGATCGGGAACACGAACGTCGCGCCGAACATCGACACGACATGCTGGCCGCCCAACCCGATGGTTCTCGCCCAACTGAGTCGCTCGCCGGGAGCGACCACTTCACCGGCTCCGATGTTCTTTCCGTCTCCGTGCAACGTCCAGATCGGCATGACGAGACCTTTCGCAAAGGAGGAAGGTGTTCGAAATGCTTTGTGCCCCAGCTCACAAACACCGTGTCTGGAGTGAAACGCTAATGCAGGACCGAGATTTGGACGTGATGACAATCTGCCAGAACCCACTCACCGAGATTGGCAACAATGGTGGCAGATGATGCGGGCAGGGGTCATCGTCAGTGTTGGAGGCAGTTTCGACCGAAATGAGGACCACGCCACGAAGGGCCCAAACATTTTCTTCGGCTTAATGATTCCGTAACACGATGTCTGTCAACGGAAAACGACAGTCCTAGCCGAGGGCTGCGAGGATTCCCGCTGCCATCTCCGCGACCTGATCATCGGTCATCACGAACGTCGGCGAAATCTGCATCGCACCCTGACCCGCCGCGCGACCCGAAATAC
>NZ_JARVSY010000005.1:0-12350 GCF_030208925.1 Rhodococcus sp. MEB032 | reverse complement strand
TCACCACGACCCTATGGCCGCCGCTCCGGGGCAACTTTTCCAGCCTATCCCAACCTGGTCACCGGCGCAAACCGCTGAACATTCGGGGAAGAACTGGAGGTGAAGCACAACCATACACGATGGAAACTACTTCGAAATTTGGTCAGGCACTTCGTCCAACCTCGTGTCACTCGCCGTGAAGGCGGGAGTCGGTGTCCGTGTCGCTCTGACTTGGAATAAGTTACGCGTCCGCCGAAGTCTTTGACAAATCCACAGGTCAGAGACTCAGAGGTATCCATTTCCCCAGCAAGATTGCCCGTTTCAGTCGATTTTCACGAATTCGGACATCATGTGACGCCGGACACCGTGCCCGGATCGGCACGCAGCGGGAACTCACACCACTTGGACTCGGATACCTGCATCCTCGAACAACGCGACTTGCTTTGCGTCTACTGCAGCATCGGTAACCAGCACGGCCCCCGGCGGAATCGGCGCCCACGCATGGAAAGGACGTTCACCGAGCTTGGCGGAGTGGGCGAGGATGTAGACCTCGCCGGCACGTTCGATCATCATTTCCTTGAGCCGGGTCTGATCGAGCTCAGCTTCACAAATACCCAGGTCAGCCGTAACTGCATCGGCACCGAGGAATGCCTTGTCAAACGACACCCGCTGCAGCGACGCTTCCGCCAGTGGCCCGACGAATCCTTGACTGAGCTGTCTCAGGGTCCCCCCGAGACATTCGACTCGAACACCATCAGCGTCGGCTAACGCCTCGAGCGCCGTCAGCCCTGCAGCGATCACCGTCAAATTCGTCACGTGACGTAAGAACTCTCCCATCGCTCCGACGGTGGTACCTGCATCAAGGAGCACGGTTTCTCCGGGCCGGACCTGCTCAGCAGCCCATTCGGCGATGCCCCGTTTGGCGTCGAATCCCTCCATTGCGCGTTGACGCAAGGAGGATTCCGGATGAGGGTTGAGAGCAATCGCCCCGCCGTACGTTCGAGCAATTACTCCCTGGGCAGTCAACTGACTCAGGTCGCGACGAATCGTGGATGCAGTCACCCCGAATTGGGCAGACAGATCCTCGACACTGGCCAGACCGCTGGTGCGAGCGAGCCTCGCAATCTCCGACCGCCTCGCCTCCGACTCCCGGATGGCCATCGCTCCTCCCCCTACAAACCGTGGTTCTTACTTGGAAACGAATGTGCTGGTTGCCAATTCGGCCGCCTGCCGCAGCGCTTCGACCATACTACCGGCCTCGGCGATGCCCTTACCTGCAATATCGAAAGCGGTTCCGTGATCGACGGAGGTACGGATGACAGGTAACCCGACGGTGATGTTGACGCCGGCCTCGATCCCGAGAACCTTGACCGGGCCGTGCCCCTGATCGTGGTACATCGCAACGATCAAGTCGTAGTCCCCACGTCCAGCGAGGAAGAATGCCGTGTCCGCCGGCAGTGGGCCGTGGACGTCGATTCCTTCTGCCTTCAAGAGTTCGACGGCGGGAATGATCTTCTGCTCTTCCTCTCCGTACCCGAAAAGCCCGTTCTCCCCCGCATGCGGGTTGATCCCGCACACGCCGATTTTCGGAGATGGATTGCCCGTGCGCACCAAAGCTTCGTGACCTCGACGAATGGTCCTCTCGACCAGGCCGGGCTCGATCCTGGCAACTGCATCGAGCAGTCCGATGTGAGTGGTCACGTGAATCACCTTGAGCTTGGGGGTCGACAACATCATCGACACCTCCTCGGTACCGGTCAGGTGCGCAAGCAATTCCGTGTGTCCGGGATAGATGTGTCCTGCCGCATGCAGCGCTTCCTTGTTCAGCGGCGCCGTGCAGATCGACTGGACTTCACCGCGTACGGCGAGTTCGCTTGCGACGCGGATATATTGATAGGCCGCATCCCCCGCGACTGCCGACAGTTCACCCCAGGCGAGATCCTCGGGTAGCAAGTCCAGGTCGATGACGTTGATCCGTCCATCGATGAATTCAGCATCCTTGATCTCCTCGATCGCGACCACGTCGACGTCGATTCCGAGCACCGTGGCAGCCAATCGCAAACGCTTCGCGTCGCCGACAACAACAGGGCGGCAACGCTTTCTCGTTTCGGCGTCGAGGAGTGCGGGGACGATCACTTCCGGTCCGACGCCGGCGCCGTCGCCCATCATGACAGCAATCAGCGGCAGTGGAGTGGATTCGATTGACATGGGATTGACCTCGTTGTCTGAAGGAGTAACTGAAGGTGGACTGTCCGGAGCGGCGACCGGGGTGGGGTGCGCGAGAAACTTCGTTATGGAGAAAAGACTGTGTGCATTCCCGAAACTGCCTGGCCGCGTGACGATGTACCGTCCGGTGCGATCGACGGAAAGTACGGCGCCGTGTTCGATTTCGTAAATCGGTGACAGCGTGTCGATCCGCAGGCGGTCGAGAACGCTGCGCGCGGTTTCGCCACCGGTAAGTACCAGGTCGATCGGGTACTCGTCGTGGGAGAATCCTGCATCGACGGCAGCGATCAGATCGGCGAGAGCCGAAACGAGGTGGACGGATTCTGCAGGCACGACAGGTCCACTTACCGAAACCACGACGTTTCCGCGATCCAGTGCGTTCAGAATCGGAAGCGGATCGACCGAATGCGCCAGCAGCTCAGCACTGTTCACTTCGATATGATGCGCCCCTGAATCCCGAAGCAATGCCACTTGGTCCCCGGCAGACGCATCCGCCGTCCCCACGACGACCAAGGTAAATCGAGAATCACGAAGAGACGGGCACGCGCGGGGTGCCTGCACGGTTCTTCGTCGTGCCACTGCCATCGCGAGCGCCGAGGTTCCTACCAATCGAGAACCCCGAACCTCCTGTGCTGCAGCCACAATCAGTTCCAGATCATTCTCGGTCTCGACATCGCAGATCGCCACCGACCCGGCTTCTGAGATCGACGCAAGAACCTGGCTCAAACGACCGGAGCGAATGTCATCCAGCGATACGCCAGAAGTGATTGCCGACGGGCCGAGCGCCTCTGCAATCGACCGAGGAGTCGGCTTCGACTCCGCGCGCCACAGGTCGGTGGAGTGCAACGCAACCCCATCGACCAACACCACGCCGTCTTGCACCGTGCGCCCTTGTCTGGGCAGTCCGGCGGCGACGATGACCGGGGATCCGTCGCGGGAGAGTTCTCCAACCTCCGCTGCTATGTTGCCCCTGAGCAGGGAATCGATCTTCTTGACGATCTCGGAGCCGTCAGACGATTGCAGAACTGATCTCACGTCCCGAGAGGCTCTGGCGGGGTCGGATCGCCGTGAGTGCAGATCGAAAACCGTCACTCCTGATCCGTCGGGCGCATCTGGGCCGAGCCGAAGCGATATGCCCGAACTGCGGAGCAGAAATCCTGCGGCCGACTCCGCTGCTCCGGAAAGATCATCAGCGATGATTACCAGTGGTTTCATCGAATTCCTCGACCCCCTTTCGGTCTGAATCGAGTATGCACAGCATCGCGACCGATGCGCGAAGTACGCAATCGAAGTTACGGGACTTGCGCGAAGTGCGCAACAGTGCCATTGTGAGCTGAGTTACAAGCGAGAGCCCGACGCGATTGTTCACCAACAGTCCGCTCGGAGCGTCGCCCCCACGCTGCCCCGTCAGGATCGAAAGGTCACCGATGACCAATACTCGTTTGCGAACACCACAGCTCTCCCGGCGATCCTTTCTGCAGTTCACCGGGCTGATCGGTGGCGCAACGCTTCTGGGCACGACTGCCGCGTGCGCCGGCCCTTCCGGGAAGCCGACCCAGGACACCCTGGTGCTCGGGCTCAACCGTTCGCTCGTCAGCCTCGACAACAAGCTCAATCAATTCGACGCAGCAGTCACGGCTCAGCGTGGCGTCAGACAAGGTCTCACCCGGATCGGCGACAGTCTGACACCGCAACTCGTTCTCGCTGACAGGTTCGAATCGACCGGCCCGACCGAGTGGACGGTTCGACTCCGCGAGGGCATCCGTTACTCCGACGGCACACCTGTGCTGATCGACGACGTCACGACGGCAATGCAGATGTACCAGCAGGTCAGCGGATCGTTTGTCGCACCGCAGTTCCCAGAGTGGCCGACGGTCGTCCCCATCGACGATCGCACCTTCATCCTTCGGACGAATTCCCCGGTGCCGGTTCTGGACTCGCTCATGTCCAACATCTTGATCACCCCGGCCGCTGCCAACGAACCCAACGAACTGCAGAGCGGAATCGGGTCGGGACCGTTCGTCGTCAGCGAATCGAACCGGGGCACCGGCGATTACACGCTTGTCGCCAATGACAACTACTGGGGCCCGGCCCCCGGCGTTCGTCGTGTTCAGGTCCGCTTCATTCCCGAAGAGGCCGGCCGCGTCGTCGCGCTTCGGAGCGGCGAGGTCGACGTCATCGACTCGATCAGTCCCGATTCCGCCGAACAACTCGCCGATCTGCCTGGTGTCCAGGTGGACACAGTGCCGAGCACGCGCATCAACCAACTGTTCTTCAACTTCCGCAAGCCCGCCGATCACCCACTGTCCAATCCGCGTGTCCGAGAGGCTCTCACGTATGCCATCGACGGTGAGTCACTCGCTCGGGACGTGCTGATCGGTTCCGCAGTCCCGGCCACCGGCCCCGCACCGTCGACCTTGGACGGAGCCGTGAAAACCGGCACTTACCAATATGATCCACGGAAAGCGCGGCAAATGCTCGAGGCCGAAGGTGCCGACGACCTCGAACTCACCTTCATCTGGGAAACCGGAGAGTTCACCAACGACGTCTCGGTGATGGAATCGGTACTCGAAATGATGAAGGCCGTGGGAGTACGCGTCAAACTCCAGCAGTTCGAACCGGGCGGTGACATCTCGTCCTGGCGCCAGGGCAAGACCGGCGACTGGGATGTGCTGGGCAACGGCTACGGCAACCAGACCGGACTTGCACTGACGACGTTGCAGGGGATGTACGCCGGCACAGCGGAGAAGGAAGCAACTCGCGACACCTATCACGGGTACGTCTTCCCCGAAATCACCGCGAAGATCCAAGCCGCATCCAGTGAACCAGACCCGACCAAGCGCGCCGCTCTACTCGACGCCGCACAACAAGACATCTGGAACACCTGGCCTTGCCTGTGGAGCTTCGTACCCAACGCACTCCTTGCGAAACGCACTCGTGTACAAAATGTTTCACTGACCCCGATCAACTCCTACGACCTCGGCGCCGTCCGATTGGAGGCCTGAGGCGATGACTCTCACCGCTCCGAAACCGCAAACCGCTCTCGGAATCTCTCCGCGTCGACGCACACGGATCAACCCGACCGTCAAATACGTGCTCAAACGTCTGGCACAGAGTGCCTTGACGATCTTCCTCACGCTCACAACAGTGTTCGTCCTGATCCGAATGGCACCCGGCGATCCTGCCTACGCCTTGGCCGGACCGCTGGCCAGCACCGAGGATCTCGCACAGATCCGTGCTGACATGGGCTTGGACAAGTCGGTGTTCTCCCAATACCTGATCTACCTGTGGGACCTCGTCCACCTGAATCTCGGCACGTCGTACTCGTTCCAGGCGCCGGCTATGGACGTTGTCCTCGGCCGTCTCCCGTACACCATCACCCTTGCCGTCAGCTCCATTCTGTTGACCGCCGTGCTCTCGATTCCGCTGGGCGTGTGGATGGCCCGTCACGCGGACACCAGACGTGAACTCGGTGCGAACGTCGTAGCCGTCGGCGGGCAGTCCATGCCGGAGTTCTGGAGCGGCCTGATGCTGGTGACGATCTTCGCGGTCTTGATCCCAGTACTCCCGGCAGCCGGTTTCACCACGTGGCCGTCGTTGATCCTGCCTACCGTCACCATCGCCATCCTTCAGATCGCGTTGATCTCCCGGATGGTTCGACGCGAAATGGTCTCGGCCTTCGCTTCTCCGTACATCACGGTCGCACGTTCTCGCGGAGTATCGGAACGCGAACTCACCTGGCGATATGCGATGCGTAATTCGGCGATTCCGATCGTCACCGCGCTGGGCACCAGATTTGCCGGAATGCTGAACGGCGTCGTGGTGGTCGAGGTCGTGTTCGCCTGGCCTGGTGTCGGCTCGCTGGTGGTCCGCGCACTCGAGACTCGCGACTACCCGCTCATCCAGGCCACCGTACTTGTCACCGCGGTTCTCGCAGTGCTCGTGCAACTGGCAGTGGACCTCCTCTACCCCCTCCTGGATCCACGCGTGCGACTCGGAAAGGGCGCCAACTGATGACTACCGTCTTGGAACCTCCAACAACTCCACGCGCCAGCGCGGTCACCGAGGCAGACTTCGCACGCGCCGGAGCCACGCGCCGTAAGCGAGACAGCCGAGTCAAGATCTGGGCCGGCTCGATCTGCGCGCTCCTGGTGATTCTTCCTGTTGCATTGGCGGGACTACTCCCCCTTGCAGATCCGAACCAGACCAACCTGAGCAGTCGACGGCTACCGCCCCTCACCGACGGCCATCTGTTCGGCACCGATCAGTTGGGACGAGATCTGCTCTCACGGATCCTGCACGGCGGCCAGGTGTCTCTGACGATCGGTATTCTCGCCGTGATCGTCTCCGGCGTCATCGGCATCGTCGCCGGATCCGCCGCGGGGTACTTCGGTGGTTGGGTCGACACCGTGATCTCCCGCCTACTCGAAGCACAGCTTTCTCTGCCTTTGCTGATGATGCTGCTTCTCGTTGTTGCGCTGTTCGGCCCGTCCATTCCCGTCATCACGTTTGTCATCGCGATCGCACAGTGGCCCGAAGTCGCACGGTTGACTCGCTCATTGGTACTCGTCGAACGCGAAAAGCCTTACGTAGCTGCAGCTCGAGTCCTCGGACTTACCCGCATGGCCATCCTGCTTCGTCACGTCATTCCCAACATCGTCAAGCAGGCATCGCTCGTCGTCCTGCTGCTGCTCGCGCAGGCCGTACTGCTGGAAAGTTCGTTGAGCTACCTGGGCGCCGGACCGCAACGTCCATTCGCTACCTGGGGACGAATCATCGCCGACGGCCAGGACTACATCACCACGTCATGGTGGATCGTCACGTTGACCGGTCTGATGATCGTGCTGCTGGTCGTCGGAGTGAACCTACTCGGCGATGGTCTGCGCGATCGTCCTGCAGGTTCGAAACGACTGGGCGCAAGCCTGTTCGGGCGTGGCAGCGCCCAGAAAGCGAAGGCGTGAGACATGGGAAATCTACTACGGGTCGACGATCTCCAGATCGAACTTGTCACGGCGAACGGCGTCATCCGAGCCGTCGACGGCGTGTCCTTCTGCATCGACGCCGGTGAAACCGTCACCATCATCGGTGAATCCGGCTCCGGAAAGTCGACGACAGCCATGGGGATTCTCGGACTGCTTCCGGACGATCTTGCGGTTCTTTCCGGGAAAGCCGTGTTCAAGGGTCAGGACATTCTCGGAAACACGAAGATCCTGAACGATATTCGCGGAAAACACATCGCGCTCATCCCCCAGGACCCGATGACGGCTCTGAGTCCCGTCCACACCATCGGTAGCCAACTTCGAGAAGCAGTGCGCCACAGCGGTGTGACCGCGAAGAAGCAACAAATCGAGCGGGCAGTGCAACTGCTCGAGCAGGTACGCATTCCGTATCCGGATCAGCAACTCGACAAGTACCCGCATCAACTGTCGGGTGGAATGTTGCAGCGCGTCCTGATCGCCGGCGCTCTTGCTGCCGGCCCCGAACTGATCGTGGCCGACGAACCCACCAGCGCACTGGACGTAACCGTTCAGGCCGGGATTCTGGATCTATTGCTCGAGTTGCAGGAGCGCACCGGCATCGGAATGCTGGTCATCACTCACGATCTCGGAGTTGCGCGGTTGGTCTCCGATCGCATCTACGTGATGAAGGACGGACGTTTTGTCGAGACCGGTAGTGCCGACGTTCTCGTCGACTCACCGCAAAGCGCCTACACACAAAAGCTTCTCGACGCCATACCTCAACTGGGGCCTTGGGACGGCGACCCCGCCCGTTCAACACAGATCGGAGCCTCGGCATGACCCGCCACGAAACGCCACTTCTCGCCGTCGAAGATCTCGTGGTCGAGTATCCGGTTCCCGACGGAGTTTTCCGAGCCGTGGATGCTGTGAGCTTCTCGGTGGAAAAGGGCAAGACCTTGGCCATCGTCGGCGAATCCGGATGTGGCAAGTCGACCATCGCTCGATCGATCGTCCGACTCCTCACACCGACCAGTGGACGCATTCTCGTCGACGGCAATGACATCGCGCAGATGTCGGAGAAGTCGCTGCGCCCCTACCGCTCTCGCGTTCAAATGGTGTTCCAAGATCCGTACGGATCGCTCGACCCTCATCTGACTGCCGAGGACATCATCGGAGAACCACTGCGCCTCAAAGGTGTTCGGAGCAAGTCTGAACGTGCAAAGGCAGCAGCAGAACTCGTCGATCGCGTTGGCTTGCCCAGCTCGGCACTACACCGACGTCCGGCGGAGTTCTCAGGAGGCCAACGTCAGCGCATCGGAATTGCTCGTGCACTTGCCAGCGGACCCGAGATCCTGGTCTGCGACGAAGCGACCAGCGCTCTCGACGTGTCGGTGCAAGCGCAGGTACTCGAGCTCCTACGTGAAATTCAGGCCGATACCGGTCTGACGTACGTTTTCATCTCACACAACTTGGGCGTCGTCCGAGAAATCAGCGAGACCGTAGTCGTGATGTCGAAAGGAACCATCGTCGAATCCGGTTCCACAGACACAGTTCTCGCCAGTCCGCGCGAGCCGTACACCCGCGCACTACGAGGCGCTGCTCTCGATCCCACCACCATGGTCGGCATCAAACCACGCCACGTGGTGGCAGCCCTGTCCAAGAACTTGCTAGCCAAGCAGACCGAATCACGAGGAGTTGCCTGATGACCGCCCCACTCGAGCTTCCGAAACTGGTGCTCGGCACCATGACATTCGGAGACACGGTCGACATATCGGGCGCCGGATCGATGCTCGACGCAGCACTAGGCGCCGGTATCTCTCACATCGACACGGCCAACGGCTATGCGGGCGGCGAGTCCGAGCGCATGCTGGCAAAGCTGCTCCACGGCCGACGCGATTCCGTCACTCTGGCCACCAAAGCGGGAATGCCGCATCCCGATGCCGGCGACAACAGCCCACTCTCGACAGAGGGGCTCCGAGCAAGCGTCGAAGGAAGCCTGCGCAGACTCGACACGGACTACGTCGACCTGTTCTATCTCCATCAGCCGGACCGAACCGTCACGCTGACCGAAACTCTCACCACCGTCGCGGAACTGGTTGCCGAGGGCAAGATCCGCACACTCGGCGTATCCAACTTCGCAGCGTGGCAAATCAGTGAAATCAACTACACCGCAGACACAGTCGGAGCTCCCCGACCGATCGTCGCACAGCAGCTCTACAACTTGCTCGCGCGTCGCATCGAAGAAGAATACGCAGAATTCGCGGACGTGACCGGACTGACCACCATGGTCTACAACCCACTCGGTGGGGGCCTGCTCACGGGGCGCCACACCTTCGAGGAAAGTCCCGCCGACGGCCGATTCGGCGACTCACGTCTTGCGTCGATGTACAAGGAGCGATACTGGAACACACAGATATTCGACGCGATCGCTCAACTGACGGCAATCGCAGAGCAGTCGGGCATCTCCCTGACCGAGCTTGCGTTGCGCTGGCTGGTCAGCAAGCCCGTCGCCGGATCGCTGCTCCTCGGAGGATCCAAAGTAACGCACCTCGAATCCAATATCGCGGCCATCGGGCGAGGTCCACTCGACGCCTCGACCGTCGAAGAGTGTGATCTCGTCGGTGCCGCCCTACGAGGCCCCATGCCCAACTACAACCGCTGAAACACCCGACCTTCATCAGGAAGAGTTCTTCACTATGTCAGCACAGGAATTCGCCGCACGCATCCGAGGACGCGAACGCATACTCGGATATTGGTCCGTCATCGACAGCCCGATCTCGACCGAATGGATCGCGCACGTCGGCTGGGACTACATTGCCCTCGACATGCAGCACGGCCTGATCGGCTATTCGGGGATGGTCGCCGGGCTCACCGCCATCGACTCGTCACCGTCCACCGTCGGGATGGTGCGCGTCGAGGCAAACAATCCGACACCCATCGGCCGTGCACTCGACGCGGGCGCTGTGGGCGTCATCGTTCCGCTGATCAACAACGCCGAAGAGGCAGCGGCCGCCGTGGCAGCCGCCAAGTATCCGCCTTTCGGCATCCGCTCCTACGGACCCATGCGCTCGCAACTCCGTATCGGCCCCGTTCCCGCCGACGCGAACCGCGACACCGTTGTATTTGCGATGATCGAGACCCCACAGGGTCTGGCGAACGTCGAAGAGATCTGCGCAGTGCCCGGATTGGACGGCGTGTACGTCGGGCCGTCCGACCTACGAATCGCCGTCGGAGGTAAGCACTCCAACGATCCGGACGTCGCCGAGGAATTCGAATCAGCGCTCACCAGGGTGCGCGAAGCTGCCGCCGTCAGCGGAGTCGCTGCGGGAATCCACACACCTTCCGGTCAGGTTGCGGCACAACGGCTCGGGGAGGGCTACACGTTCGTGACCGTGGCCTCGGACCTGACACATCTGGCGAACATCTCGGCTCAGCATTTGGATGCCGCCAAGTCCTGATCCGGGTACAAAAATGGCGATGCTCCCGCACTTGGTACGGGAGCATCGCCATTCTCGAACAAACTATCTCTGAATCGCCTTGATCTCGAGGAACTCTTCGAGCCCGAACGTGCCGGCCTCGCGCCCGACGCCCGACTGCTTGTACCCACCGAACGGAGCATTCGTGTTGAAGGCGCCGCCGTTCACCTCGACCTGCCCGGCACGCAGTTGCCGTGCGACGCGATCCGCGCGATCGGGGTCACCTGACCAAACGCCACCGGCCAGTCCGTACTCGGTGCCGTTAGCGATCCGCACTGCGTCGGCCTCGTCTTTGTAGCCCATGATCGAGAGGACCGGTCCGAAGATCTCCTCGCGCGCAATGGTCATGTCTTCGGTCACGTTCGCGAACACCGTCGGACCGACGAAATATCCACTGGCCAGACCGGTTTCGCGACCGTCGACAACCGCGGTGGCACCTTCCGACACACCCTTCTCGATGTATCCGCGAACGCGTCCCAGCTGATTCGCGTTCACCAGAGGACCAAGCACCGAAGTCGGCTGAGTCGGATCACCTACCGGGAAATGAGCGGCGACCGCAGCAGCAATTGCCGCTGCCTCATCCACCTTCTCCGCGGGAACCAACATACGCGTCAGCGCCGAACAGGTCTGGCCCGAGTTGATGAAGCACTTTGCGACGCCGTCCGTGACAGCCTTTTCGAGATCGGCGTCGTCGAGAATGACGTTCGCCGACTTGCCACCCAGCTCGAGCGAGACCTTCTTGATGGTGTCCGCGGCGACGATGGCCACTCGCTTGCCTGCCCGAGTCGACCCGGTGAAGGAGACCATGTCGACTTCCGGGTGGCCGGCGATGGCTTCACCCACTACCGGGCCGTAGCCACTTACCAGGTTGAATACACCTGCAGGCAAACCAATTTCGTCGAAGATGTCAGCGAGAGCGTACGTGATGAGTGGCGCAACCTCGGTGGGCTTGAGAACCACGGTGCAGCCCGCCGCGAGCGCACCGCCAACCTTCAAGACAACTTGGTGGAGCGGGAAGTTCCAGGGAGTGATCGCGCCGACAACACCCGCAGGTTCGCGAACAATCAGCGAATTCCCGACCTCGTGAGCGTCGAAATCATAAGTGCGAGCCAATTCGGCAAATGCATTCAAATTCGCGAGCGGCATTCCGATTTGCACGGGCTTCGCGAATCCGATCGGCATGCCCATATCCTGCGAAACCAGCGCCGCAAGATCATCGGTACGTTCGGCAATAATCGCCGCGGCTTTGGAAAGATATTCGGCTCGCTCGCCGCCGGATAGTGCAGACCAAGCGGGGAAAGCCTTTCGTGCTGCCTTCGCGGCCGCATCGACATCTTCGACAGTGCCTTCGGCGACAGTTCCTATCAGCTCTTCCGTAGCCGGATTGAGAACGTCGATCCGACCGCTGCCAGTGGATTCGATCCAGGCGCCATCAACATAGATTTTGGTGCGGTCGAGAATATCGGTCATCGAAGCCTCCGTAGTCATCACGCGTGCACAGGTGAGGTGGGCCCGATCACACGGGGCACCTCTTCCGAGCCTAGCCACGCTCGACGGGTTCCGTGGCAGGTTGGTGTCGAGATTGACCTTCGACTGACGAGACTTGTGGTGCGCGCACGCTTTTCAGTGATGGTGTGAACGTACCGTTCCCCTCGCCTAAGAGGGTGAGCGTGTCGTTCACTCCATGCCGGGGTGCCGGCGGCGTGCCCGC
>NZ_JARVSY010000054.1:0-13954 GCF_030208925.1 Rhodococcus sp. MEB032 | reverse complement strand
CGATGTGTATGTGCGGACGGGTGGGATGCACGCGCGTCGGGTCGACGGCTACTTCGATCACAGAACTGGACATGCGTCCAGAATGGCGTATTGCGGACAATTCGTTGCCGAAAATGAAAAAACCCCGATCTGCGTCGACGCAGATCGGGGCTTGAATTCTTCGGTGGGCGCGGAGGGTTTCGAACCCCCGACCGCTGGTGTGTAAAACCAGAGCTCTACCACTGAGCTACACGCCCGAACTCCCGGTGAGACCCTCACCGGGAGTGCTCTAAGACTCTAGCGCGGCAAGCGCGTTTGCCCAAAGTCCGTGGTCACGGGCTTCTCCGGGGCCGTTCATCTCGGCAAAACGAATGATTCCGTCTTTGTCGATGACAAAGGTGCCACGATTCGCGAAGCCCAACTTGTCGTTGAACACCTCGTACTTCTGAGCGACCTCACCGTGCGGCCAGAAGTCCGACAGCAAGGGAAATGTGTATCCCTGCTCAGCTGACCAGATCTTGTGAGTCGGCGAAGCACCGACAGAAATCGCGAGAATGGCAGTGTCGTCGTTCTCGAACTTCGGAAGCTCGTCACGGACCTTGCAGAGTTCCCCCTGACAAGTCCCGGTGAAGGCCAACGGATAGAAGACCAGCAGAACGTTCTTCTTACCGCGGAAATCTGCTAGCGAGACTTCCTGGTTGTTCTGGTCCTTCAAGGTGAAATCCGGTGCCTGGGCACCAACTTCGAGAGGCATGTGCGATTCCTTGGGAAAGTGCGGAAAGGACCGGGTCAGCGCTTGTTGGCCGGACGAGCCTTCGGCTGAACCAGTCGACTTCCCGACCAGTCACCGAGGTTGGCTGCCGATGTCTGCGTCAGGCCGGCAGTCGGCGCCGATTCGGCGATCTCGCTGGGCTCGACGTGTCCGTCGAGACCGGTCTTGGGAGTGAGAACCCACACGAAGCCTTCGTCGGCGAGGGGCCCGATGGCATCCATGAGGGCGTCCACCAGGTCACCGTCCTCGTCGCGCCACCACAGCAGCACGACATCGATGACCTCGTCGGAATCCTCGTCGAGCATTTCCCCGCCGATGGTTTCCTCAACCGCGGCACGAATGCCGTCGTCGGTATCCTCATCCCAGCCCAGTTCCTGCACCACCATGTCAGTGGTAATCCCGAGTTTCTGAGCGTAGTTCTGGGCATCCGCCGCGGCGACCACGGTGGGGTCCTCCTTTTGTTGATGGTGTGTGGCGACCCCGCACACCTACCGTTTGACGATCAATTAGGGAAAGCGAACATGGTCTGAGGCGTTAGCGCAAGCCGACCACGCCGAAAACTTTCACCAAAGATCGTCTTCTGACACACGGCGAACCTTACGCCTGCGGATTACCGCAGGTCACAGGGATCCACATTCATCGAAGATCGACTTGCGAATCGAATTGCTCGTATCGCTGATCGAATTGATTTCATCGGCCGAATGATCACTCTCGATCACGACAGCAGATGAACGTAGGTTCGCGGCCAATTCGGCGAACAGTCCGGAAAGTTGCGTCGGAAGTTCACTCGCGACCGAGTCGAACCACGAGGCCGTCTCCCTTGCCGAGGAAGCAGCAGCGCTTGCTTCGGCTCTCAGGTCGGTCTCACCATGATTTCCGGCGTCGACGTAGGCATTGAACGCAACCACGTCGTTTTTCGATCGAGAGACCGCTTCCTCACAGATCGCGAAAGCTGCCTCTGCCGCATCTGCCGCCGCTTTCGACGAGGACGCGGCGGCCATCGAAATACTCACCTCGGATTGGTATGCAGCCACGTGCGCTTCATTGGGTACTGCCGATCCGGTCACCGCCGCCGAACATCCCACGATCACCGACAGTCCCACTGCGATCGATCCGACCGAGACCCACGCCCCGACCCTGCCGTAATTGATTTCTTTGTTTATTTTTTCCCACCCCTTCATACGTTCCGATCGATCCCCCAAGCCTGTGACTACGGGGAACCATCACACCCCTGCGTCACGCCGAAAAACGCTACCCGAGAGTAACCAGAGGCGAGGTATGCCGGACCGACCGGGATGGTGAAAGATGAGGTACGCGCCATATTCACGATGGAAGTGCGTCGGACCTAACAAGGCCTCGATCACCTATGTAAGGACGCCCCACCACGCGTCCCCAAACCAATGAGGAGCACACGTTGTCTGACCTGATCCAGGGTCCCGCGTCCGGGCAGAACGCCGATTCAGGCGCCGCCGGCGAGTCGGGTTCGCCCGCGTCGAATACGCCGGGGGGAACCGACGGTCGCGTTCGCGTCATTCGCGAAGGTGTTGCGTCGTACCTGCCGGACATCGATCCGGACGAGACCACCGAATGGCTCGAATCATTCGACGGACTTCTGGATCGATCCGGACCCACGCGTGCCCGCTACCTCATGCTCCGCATGCTCGAACGCGCCGGCGAGAAGCACGTCGCACTCCCCGCGCTCACTTCGACCGACTACGTCAACACGATTCCGACCGAAAACGAGCCGTGGTTCCCCGGCGACGAAGAGGTCGAGCGCCGCTATCGCGCCTGGATCCGTTGGAACGCCGCGATCATGGTCCACCGCGCTCAGCGACCGGGCGTCGGCGTCGGCGGTCACATCTCGACCTATGCATCCTCGGCAGCGTTGTACGAGGTCGGCTTCAACCACTTCTTCCGCGGCAAGGACCATCCCGGCGGCGGCGACCACATCTTCATCCAGGGTCACGCCTCCCCCGGCATCTACGCGCGCGCCTTCCTCGAGGGCCGGATCCCCGCGGAACAGCTCGACGGATTCCGCCAGGAGAAGTCGCACGCAGACTTCGGCGGCGCACTGCCGTCCTACCCGCACCCACGGCTGCTTCCCGACTTCTGGGAATTCCCGACGGTCTCGATGGGCCTCGGCCCGATGAACGCCATCTACCAGGCCCGGTTCAACCACTACCTCAACGACCGCGGCATCAAGGACACCACCGATCAACACGTGTGGGCGTTCCTCGGCGACGGCGAAATGGACGAGCCCGAGTCACGCGGCCTCGCTCACGTCGCGGCAACCGAGGGCCTCGACAACCTCACGTTCGTCGTGAACTGCAACCTCCAACGCCTCGACGGCCCGGTCCGCGGCAACGGAAAGATCATCCAGGAACTGGAATCGTTCTTCCGCGGTGCCGGCTGGAACGTCATCAAGGTCGTCTGGGGTCGCGAGTGGGATGCGCTGCTGCACGCCGATCGCGACGGCGCACTGGTCAACCTGATGAACGTGACGCCGGACGGTGACTACCAGACGTACAAGGCCAACGACGGCGCGTTCGTACGCGATCACTTCTTCGGACGTGACCCCCGCACCAAGGAACTGGTCAAGGACCTCACAGACCAGGAAATCTGGAACCTCAAGCGTGGCGGCCACGACTACCGCAAGGTCCACGCCGCCTACGCAGCGGCCATGGCACACAAGGGCCAGCCGACGGTCATCCTGGCGCACACCATCAAGGGCTACACCCTCGGTAAGCACTTCGAGGGCCGCAACGCCACACACCAGATGAAGAAGCTGACGCTGGACGATCTCAAGGCGTTCCGCGACATGCAGCACATCCCGATCTCGGATGCCGAGCTAGAGAAGGATCCGTACCTGCCTCCGTACTACCACCCAGGCGCGGACGCTCCCGAGATCAAGTACATGCTCGACCGTCGTAAAGCACTCGGCGGGTTCCTGCCTTCCCGTAACACCGATGCGGCGCCGCTCAAGCTCCCCGAGGACAAGACGTACGACGTCATCCGCAAGGGTTCGGGCAAGCAGGAAGTCGCCACCACCATGGCGATCGTGCGCATCCTCAAGGAACTGTTGCGCGACAAGGAGATCGGCAAGCGCATCGTACCGATCATCCCGGACGAGGCTCGCACGTTCGGTATGGACTCGTGGTTCCCGTCGCTGAAGATCTACAACCGCAACGGGCAGCTCTACACCTCCGTCGACGCCGAACTCATGCTCGCCTACAAGGAGAGCCCGATCGGCCAGATCCTGCACGAGGGCATCAACGAGGCCGGCTCGACGGCTTCGTTCACCGCAGTCGGCACGTCGTACGCCACCCACGGTGAACCGATGATTCCGCTGTACATCTTCTACTCGATGTTCGGTTTCCAGCGCACCGGCGACGGCCTGTGGGCGGCTGCCGACCAGATGGCTCGGGGATTCGTTCTCGGCGCCACCGCCGGTCGTACAACTCTGACCGGTGAAGGTCTCCAGCACGCCGACGGACACTCGCTGCTCCTGGCATCCACCAACCCCGCAGCTGTCACGTACGACGCCGCGTTCTCGTACGAGTTGGCGCACATCGTCAAGGACGGCTTGCGCCGCATGTACGGCGGCACCGAGGGCGTCGACGGTTTCGGTGGCGAGAACATCTTCTACTACCTGACCATCTACAACGAGCCGTACGTTCAGCCGGCGGAGCCCGAAGGTCTCGACGTCGAGGGCTTGCTCAAGGGCATCTACCTCTACAAGACGTCCGAAGCATCGGGCCCGAAGGCACAGATCCTCGTCTCCGGTGTCGCGATGCCCGAGGGGCTGCGCGCGCAGAAGCTGCTTGCCGACGAATGGGGCGTCTCGGCCGACGTCTGGTCGGTCACGTCCTGGGGTGAGCTGCGCCGCGAAGGCGTCGAGTGCGAACGTCAGGCGCTGCTCAATCCGTCCGAGGATGCTCCGGTTCCCTTCGTCACCACGGCGTTGTCCTCGGCCCAAGGCCCCGTCGTCGCGGCTTCGGACTGGATGCGGGCGGTCTCGGATCAAATCCGTCAGTGGGTTCCCGGCGACTACACCACGCTCGGCACGGACGGGTTCGGGTTCTCCGACACCCGCACTGCAGCGCGTCGCTACTTCAACGTCGATGCCGAGTCCATCGTCGTTGCCGTGCTGATCGGTTTGGCGAAGGAAGGATCGATCGAGCGGTCGAAGGCCGTCGAAGCAGCGAGCCGATACCGCATCGACGACGTGAATGCTGCTCCCGAGCAGACCGGGGACACCGGTAGCGCCTAAGTCGTAGGGCAACAGTCCCAGCGATCGAAAACAGACCTACGCCCATCGCCGCGGGTGTCATCTCGACATCCGCTGCGGCGATGGGCGTAGGTTTTTCTCATGCCCGAACCTGATCCCGAGAAACCCGAAGAGGGCGTACGCCGCACTCGACCACAGTCGTCCGGGTTGCAGGCTGTACTCGCCCGCCGTCGTCAGGTTCGCGATCCACTTCCAGAAGCCTTGCTCCGCCGCGTCAAACAGTTCTCCGGCCGGCTCTCCACCGAGGCCGTGACCGTGATGGAGGAGCAGCTTCCGTTCTTCGACAGTCTCGACGCTTCGCAACGCGCCGACGTTCAACTGTTGGTGCAGACGTCGGTGGTGAATTTCCTGGAATGGCTGCGGCAACTCGACTCGGAGATCAGCTTCGGATACGAGTCGTTTCCGGTCATCCCTCAGGATCTTGCTCGACAGCTCACGCTGCGCCAGACCGTCGACATGGTCCGGGTGGCGATGGAGTTCTTCGAGAAATGGCTGCCGGCTCTCGCCCGCAACGATCAGCAGCTGATCGCGCTGACAGAAGCCGTCCTGCGCTACGGGCGTGAACTCGGTTTCGCAGCAGCGACGGTGTACGCAAGCGCTGCCGAGTCGCGGGGTGCCCTGGACACGCGACTGGAAGCGCTCGTCGTCGACGCCGTCGTGCAGGGAGACACCGGCTCGGACATGCTCTCTCGCGCCGCCACCTTGAACTGGGATGCCACGGCTCCGGCCACCGTCATCGTCGGGTCTCCCCCGCCGGACGAGCGGGTCTCGGTTGCCGGCACCGTCCACGCGACTGCCGCCGCGCACGGGCGCGCTGTTCTCGCCGTGGTGCAGGGTCCGCGACTGGTGATGATCGTCAGCGGCGAGCTGAGCAGTAAGACGGAAGGCAGCCAATTCCTTCAAGACCTGCTCATGAGTTTCGCCGACGAGCCGGTGGTGATCGGCCCGACGACACCCTCGTTGAGCGCAGCGCACTTCAGTGCGTCCGAAGCTCTGGCGGGAATCAAGGCTGTTGCCGGGTGGCGCGGCGCACCTCGTCCCGTTTTCGCGACTGAACTGCTCCCGGAACGGGCACTACTGGGAGACGCCGCTGCCGTGAAGGCTCTTCGCGATTTCCTCGTCGCACCTTTAGCTGAATCCGGCACAGTCTTGACCGATACTTTAGACAGTTATCTCGACTGTGGAGGTGCGGTTGAGACTTGTGCACGTCTTCTGTTTGTTCATCCAAATACCGTTCGGTACCGCTTGAAGCGAATCGCGGAAGTTACCGGCCGGGATCCAACGAATCCACGCGACGCGTATGTACTACGGATCGCCGCTACCGTGGGCCGATTGACACAAATCGATCTCAAATCGAACAATTCGGTTACTTCAGTCACATCTTTAACATCCGGACAAACAAACCTGTAACCCCTGAGCGTCCAATTTCGATGGCCGAGCGCGACGTGGGATTTTGTGGGAATCCTACAAAACACTTCGCCAGAGTTCATCGCGACCGACATCTCGCAGGTCGCTCGCGGCGGTGTTCTCTTAATAAGTGATTTCGTTGCTCGCCCCGGGACAGGGCTCTCAGACACCCGGCATGCTCAGCCCCTGGCTGGCACTGCCCGGAGCACAAGACCGCCTCGAAGTGTGGTCGAAGGCAGCCGGCCTGGACCTCGTCCGACTCGGCACGACCGCGACCGCCGAAGAAATCACCGACACCTCGGTAACCCAGCCCCTCGTCGTTGCCGCTGCTCTGCTGGCATACGAGGAAATCGAATCACGTGGGCTCCTCGGCGCCGACGTCATCGCTGCCGGCCATTCGGTGGGTGAGCTTGCCGCTGCTGCGGTCGCCGGTGTTATCTCCGCTGACGACGCGGTCGCGCTTGCCGCCCTCCGTGGCGCCGAGATGGCCAAGGCTTGTGCGCTCGAGCCCACGGGCATGTCAGCCGTTCTCGGTGGAGACGAAGCCGAAGTGCTCGCACGAATCGAAGAACTCGGGCTGGAAGCAGCCAACCGCAATGCGGCCGGCCAGATCGTGGCGGCCGGACTGCTCACCGCGCTCGAAGAACTCGCAGCAAACGCACCCGAAAAGGCCCGAGTCCGCGCACTACCCGTCGCCGGAGCTTTCCACACCCGCTTCATGGCGCCGGCGCAGGACGCCGTCGCAGCTGCTGCCGCCAAGATCACCCCTTCCGATCCGACGCGCACGCTGCTTTCCAACTCGGATGGCGCACCCGTCTCCTCGGGCGCCGACGCCCTCACCAAGCTTGCCGCGCAGGTAACCCGCCCCGTTCGTTGGGACCTCTGCTCCGCGTCGTTGCGGACAGCAGAAGTCAGCGCGATCGTGGAACTCCCGCCGGCCGGAACCCTCGTCGGAATTGCCAAGCGTGAAATGCGTGGCACACCGACGGTGGCCCTCAAGAACCCGGAGGATATCTCCGCACTGTCCGAGCTGACCTAGCTCGGACGCCCACCCGGCCGATCAGCCCGAACGGCGGCCGGACGTTTCACCCCACCTCAATCGATCAAGAAGGGAGCCACACCAGTGGCCCACACTCAGGAAGAAATCATCGCGGAACTCGGCCAGATCGTGGAGGAGGTCACCGGTATCGAGCCTTCCGAGGTCACCGTCGACAAGTCCTTCGTGGACGACCTCGATATCGACTCCCTGTCCATGGTCGAGATCGCCGTTCAGACCGAAGACAAGTACGGCGTGAAGGTCCCCGACGAGGATCTCGCAGGCCTGCGCACCGTCGGCGACATCGTCGCGTACATCCAGAAGCTCGAAGCCGAAGGCGCCGAAGCCAAGAACGCAGAGTGAGCCGACCGTGACTTCCGCTTCTACCCGCAAAGGGAAATTCCCCGACATCGTCGTCACGAGCCTCGCGACGTCGACCTCGGTGGCTGGTGATGTGGATGGCACGTGGAAGGCGCTACTCGCCGGCGAAAGCGGCATCGGAATCCTCGATGACCCGTTCATCGACGAGTTCGACCTTCCCATTCGCATCGGCGGGCACCTGAAGGTTTCACCGGACGAGGGCTTGTCCCGCGTCGAAATTCGACGGATGAGCTGGGTGGAACGCCTTGCCCTCACGTTGAGTCGCACGGTCTGGAGCAACGCCGGCAGCCCTGAAGTCGATCAGGACCGCCTGGCCGTTGTCATCGGCACCGGACTCGGCGGCGGCGACACGCTCATCGACGCCGTCGACAAGCTCCGTGGCGGCGGATACCGCAAGGTGTCCCCGTTCTCGGTGCAGATGGTCATGCCCAACGGACCGGCCGCAACGGTCGGACTCGAACTCGGGGCCCGCGGTGGCGTCATCACTCCGGTGTCGGCATGTTCATCAGGTTCCGAGGCAATTGCTCACGCTCACCGCATGCTTGTCATGGGTGACGCGGACATGGTTGTGGCTGGTGGAGTCGAGAGCTTCATCGACGCCGTTCCGATCGCGAGCTTCGCCATGATGCGTGCGATGAGCACCAACAACGACAATCCGGCCGCAGCTTCACGTCCTTTCGACAAGGACCGCGACGGATTTGTCTTCGGCGAAGCCGGCGCCTTGATGATCCTCGAAACCGAGGAGCACGCAAAGGCACGCGGGGCAACGATTCACGCCCGCCTGCTTGGTTCCGGAATCACTTCGGACGGGTACCACATCGTGGCACCGCATCCGGAAGGCCTGGGCGCGGCGCGAGCCATGACCCGAGCAATCGAGATGGCCGGACTGACGAAGTCCGACATCAAGCACATCAACGCCCACGCCACTGCGACGCCGATCGGTGACATCGCAGAGGCAAAGGCAATCAACGCAGCAGTCGGCAATCACGCTGCGGTGTACGGCCCGAAATCCGCGCTGGGACACTCGATCGGCGCTGTCGGCGCCCTCGAATCAGTCCTCACGGTTCTGGCAGTGCGTGACGGGATCATCCCGCCCACGCTCAACGTTGACAGCCAGGATCCAGAAATCGATCTCGATGTCGTCAAGGGTGAACCCCGAACCGGCTCTTTCGATTTCGCACTGAACAACTCGTTCGGTTTCGGTGGGCACAATGTCGCGCTCGCCTTCGGTCGGGCCTAGCCCGAACCGCGGTTTGCACCTGTCCGCGGGTGTCGTTGCAACACAACGTCACCCGCGGACAACACCGACCTTTCGTTCCACCCAAGGCTCGTACTGAAGGAGGACGCGATGACCATCCTGGCCCCCGTGACAAAGTCCGAATCATCGACAGACCCGCGCGATCCTCTTGCGCGCCTGGAAAATCTGTTCGACCCCGGCACAACAGTGCCGCTCCACGCCCGTGACAAGTCCGGTGTGCTCGCTGCGTCCGGAAACATCGACGGCGTCCGCACCATCGCATACTGCTCCGACGCCACTGTCATGGGTGGCGCCATGGGCGTCGACGGTTGCAAACACCTCGTCAAAGCCATCGATACCGCTATCGAGGAAGAGTCCCCCATCGTGGGCCTCTGGCACTCCGGTGGCGCGCGTCTGGCTGAAGGCGTCGAGGCGCTCCACGCCGTCGGACTGGTCTTCGAGGCCATGGTCCGCGCGTCGGGTCTCATACCTCAAATTTCCGTCGTGCTCGGCTTTGCCGCTGGCGGAGCCGCGTATGGTCCAGCCCTCACCGATGTCGTGATCATGGCGCCGGAAGGCCGAGTGTTCGTCACCGGGCCAGACGTAGTTCGTAGTGTCACCGGCGAACAGGTCGACATGGTGTCACTCGGCGGTCCGGACACACACACCAAGAAGTCGGGTGTCGCGCACATCGCCGCACACGACGAGGCCGACGCATTGCACCGCGCGCGCCGCCTGGTCTCGATGATGTGCGAGCAGGGCGAATTCGATCAGCGGGCAGCGGAACTCGGCGACAGCGATCTGCGCGCCATGATGCCCGCCTCCGCGAAACGCGCGTACGACGTTCGTCCGATCGTTCACGAAATGCTCGACAACGTCGAAGGCGAGTCGAGTTTCGAAGAACTGCAAGGCAATTACGCTCGGAGCATCGTCACCGGTTTCGGCCGGATGGCCGGACGCACCGTTGGCGTCATTGCGAACAACCCACTGCGACTCGGGGGGTGCCTGAACTCCGAAAGTGCAGAGAAGGCCGCTCGATTCGTGCGACTGTGCAACGCATTTGGCGTGCCGCTCGTGGTCGTCGTCGATGTTCCCGGGTATTTGCCGGGCGTCTCGATGGAGTGGGAAGGCGTTGTCCGACGCGGAGCGAAGTTACTTCACGCCTTCGCCGAGGCAACGGTCCCCCGCGTCACCGTCGTCACTCGAAAGATCTACGGCGGCGCCTACATCGCGATGAACTCGCGAGCACTGGGAGCCACGGCCGTATTCGCTTGGCCCAACTCCGAAGTAGCCGTGATGGGTGCGAAGGCTGCTGTCGGCATCCTGCACAAGCGGGCCCTCGCAGCTGCACCGGACGACGAGCGTGAAGCATTGCACGACCGACTCGCTGCCGAGCACGAGGCAATCGCGGGCGGCGTCGACCGCGCGGTCGAAATCGGCGTCGTCGACGAGGAAATCGACCCGGCGAAGACTCGCAGCATCGTGACCGCTGCCCTCGCGTCTGCACCATCTGTCCGCGCGCGGCACAAGAACATTCCGCTCTGACAACCCTGGACAGCAAGGTGGGCCTCGCCGATACGGCGGGGCCCACCTTTGTCATTCAAGTCTTTGTCGTTCAAGCCGCGAGAGCACTCCGGGTTCAGGATGGACCTCGGTCAGCTGACACGCCTTCGCAGCCATGTCACTTCGGCACCTTCGCCTGAACTCCGGAAGGGTTCGAGTTCCTCGTCCCACGGTGTACCTATCGCCCGATCGATTTCCGCGGCGATGTCTCCACCGGAATTCATGATGGACCGCAGTTTCATCTCCCCTACGACGACATCACCGTTCGCACTGGTGGATCCGCGCCACAGGCCCAGACCGGGCACATGGCTGTACCGTTCGCCGTCGACGCCATGACTCGGGTCCTCGGTGACCTCGAACCGCAACATCGGCCACGCGCGTAGCGAGTCGACCAGGCGGGCACAGGTTCCGACGGGACCCGTCCAGTCCGTCGTCGCACGCAGAAGCCCGTCGTAGGCAGGCTGTGAGGTCCATCTGAGCTTGGCAGGGCTGTCCAACGTGGCGGACAGAGCCCAATCCACGTGCGGGCACAGCGCCGCGGGCGACGAGTGGATGTAAACCACACCAGTCGTCACGTCCGCGAATTGATTCATTTCGCGCACTCGAGCCTCCTGCTTCGACGAGGGACGTCTTCCCCAACGACCTCTGTCGAGTTCGTGCAGCACGCTCGATTGAACAGTGTGCCTTGTGTTACCCGTGTTGCGCCAGTGGAAGGAGAGAAATTTGTGCTCTACCGCGAAACTTCACCGACCACGCCATCCGACAATTCGGTCCACAAAGGCTTGGCCCAATCACCGAAATCGCGATCGGTAAGCACGACGCACGCAGTACCGATCGTGGGATCGACCCACAGAAACGTCCCGGACTGGCCGAAATGACCGAAGGTAGCGGCCGAGTTCTCGAGACCCGTCCAATGCGGACGCTTGTCGCCCCGAATTTCGAATCCGAGGCCCCAGTCGTTGGGGCGCTGAGAGCCATAGCCCGGAAGAATTCCGTTGAGCCCCGGGAACTGCACAGTTGTCGCCTCTGCGAACGTCTGCGCCGAGACCAGAGTCGGCGAGAGCAGTTCAGCCGCGAACTTGGCCAAGTCGTCTGCCGATGCCTGCGCACCGTGACCGGCCGGACCGACAAGAGCCGCGCTGGTCATCGCCAATGGCGCGAACACCGCCTCGGCCAGATAGTCGGCAAATTCGATCTCGGTCTCCCGGGAAACCAACTCGGCAAGCACCTCGAACCCCGCACTCGAGTAGATCCGCTTCGACGCCACCGGAGCCTGAACAACACGTTCGGCGAATGCCAATCCCGAAGCATGTGCGAGGAGATGACGAACGGTCGACCCCTCAGGCCCGGCCGGCCCATCCAACTCGACCGCCCCCTCCTCCACTGCCACGAGAATCGCGTAGGCGCACAACAGTTTTGTCACCGAAGCCAGGGGGAAAACATGCGCCTGGTCGCCACTGAAACCACGAATGCGGTCGCCCTCACCGGGATTCTTTCCGGAGAGGACGACCGCTGCCGCATTGTCGACCGGCCACTGCTGGATTACGTCGAGACTGTGAGTACTGGGCACCCGATCAGACTACTGGCACAAGGGTTGCGCTTCCGATCACCAGTCAGCTTCGGTGTAGCGGATGACGCCGCGGATGTTCTTGCCATCCAACATGTCCTGGTAGCCGTCGTTCACGCCTTCGAGCGTGTAGGTCCGAGTGACCATGTCGTCGAGGTTCAGCTTGCCTGCCTTGTACATCGCGAGGAGGTTCGGCACGTCCTGGCGAGCGTTGCCACCGCCGAAAATGTTGCCCTGAAGGTCCTTCTGAAGCATCGCCATCAGGAACAGGTTCAGCTTCACATCCATGTCCGTCAGGTGCCCCATTGCGGTGACGACACAACGGCCGGCCTTTGCCGTCAGAATCATCGCTTCTTCGACGTACTCACCCTTCATTTCGCCGACGGTGATGATCGTCTTCTGCGCCATGCGGCCATACGTAGCGTCGATGATCGGCTGAATGGCAGCGGCAGCGCTTTCGAAAGCGTGCGTTGCGCCGAACTTCAGAGCCTGCTCACGCTTCCACGGCACGGGGTCGATGGCAAAGATGTACCGGGCGCCCGATGCAACTGCACCCTGTAGCGCACTGATACCGACGCCGCCGACACCCATGATCACAACGTCTTCGCCGGGCTTCACATCGGCGATGTGGGTTGCCGATCCCCAACCGGTCGGGACGCCGCAACCGACGAGTGCGGCAACCTCGAACGGAATATCCTTGTCGATCTTCACCACTGACGACTGGTTCACGACCATGTAGGGCGAGAACGTCCCTAGCAGGCACATCGGGATCACGTTTTCGCCGCGAGCCTGGATTCGGTAGGTACCGTCACTGATGGCCTGGCCGCTGAGGAGGCCCATCCCGAGGTCACACAGGTTCTGATGGCCGGCCGAGCACGCCGGACAGGTTCCACAAGCCGGAATGAAGGACAGAACGACGTGGTCGCCGACCTCCAGACCCTTGACCTCCGGGCCGAGCTTGGTGATGACGCCCGAACCCTCGTGCCCACCCATGACGGGGAACGACGGCATCGGGGTCGCGCCGGTGACGATGTGGTGATCGGAGTGGCACATTCCGGCCGCTTCCATGCGAATCTGAACTTCGCCGGCTACCGGCTCACCGATCTCGATCTCCTCGACGGACCACTTTTCATTGAGGCCCCACAGGATTGCACCCTTGGTCTTCACGTCACTTCACCCTTTCATTCGCACACCCGCATCTATCTCTGTGACCATAGCCACAAATCTGCGAAATTGGAACGTGTTCTAACGAAAGATTTTGCACTGCAGGTCAGACGTCCAAATGACCTGGCACAACCGGCGCGGCAACAACGGAATAATGACCCACTGAGTGGGACAGGCCACACGGGCACCCGAAAGTAGAGCCGCCCCGAAAGCACGCAACCATTCGACTCCACCCCACCAATCGGTCGGACACAGAGCAGCGGGTCTGAAACAGACCTGGGCATGTTCTGGTGCATCTGAGGTTCGTCCTCAGGTTTTGAAGGTGGTGTTCGCCGGCCGCGGTTGCTGACCCGGGTCGATCGAGGGTGGCGGGATGAACCACGGTTTGTTGTCGACACCGATGCGGATCACCCATTTCCCGACGAACCCTGATTTCCGGTGCATCAACCGATGATGTGAACGGCACAGCAGGACCAGGTTGTTCATCACCGTCGGGCCACCGTTCGCCCAGTGCCGGATATGGTGCGCATCGGTCCACGCCGGTACACATGTGCAACCCG
>NZ_JARVSY010000036.1:0-17525 GCF_030208925.1 Rhodococcus sp. MEB032 | reverse complement strand
CCAGAAGTGAAAACAAATCAATGCTTTTCACAGAACGGAGCGCAGCGGAGTTCATTTCGAGGGACACCGAAGGTGGCCGGCCGCCGGGCAGGCGTCAGCGTTCCGCCGGCAACGTGCAGTCGCGGCACTCCCACTGCCCACCAACGCGGGTACAGGTGCGGCGTTGCTCGCACAGCCAGCACCGTTGATTGCGTCGGGTCAACTGCTGCGCTGCGGTCGCGGCGGGGCGCGCGGGTTCGGTGGTCTCGGCGCGCTCTCGCTCGGATACGGGCCTGATCATGTCGCCGAAGATGCGGCGGCACTGCGAACAGATTTCTCCGTCCTCGGCCACGATGTTCGAGCATCCCGCGAGAACGCATCCGGTGAACATCTGCCGATCCACCATCGTCTCTGCCCTCGGCGCGCTCACCATCGGAATCGGATTCCGTGCGGTGCGGCGGCGCGCTCGACTCGGCCGTAAACCCGATTCACCCGAGAGGGTGCGATCTGTCCGGCGTCGTAGGCGCGGCGGGTCGCGACGGCGAGCAGGGCGACAGCTTCCCGGGCGCTCACTTCGTGCGCGAGGGTGAGCCACCCGATTTCCGCTTGCATCCCTGCCGCGCTCGTGGCGGCGGTGATCTTTGCGGCCAGCATCTCGAGGATCTCGGCGGCCGCCATTCCTGACGGTGTGATCGCGGGATACGCGGCGTCGATGGCGTTGCTGTACATCGTGTCGGCCCGCAGCTCGTCGGTCGTGATGCTCATGTCGTAGCCCTTTCGTAGACTTCCAAGCGCGACACCGGGCGGGCTGCCTCCACCCGGTATCGCACCTGTGTTTGCGGGGTGCTGCCGTCTATGCGGCTGCGGTGTCCTCGGCTTCGTCGGCGTCGGGTTCGAGTGCCTCGGCGAGGGTGTGGACCGTGGCCAGGACTGCGCGGGCGGTGTCGGTGATGACCTCGAGGTCTCCATCTCCCCATCCGGCGATGTAACCGATGCTGTATTCGCTGGTGTCGAGTCCGAGCAGTCCAGCCAGGACGTAGGCGACGGATTCGGCTTCCACCTCGGCGCGGCCTCGGTGCAGCTCGGCGGGGTCGATATCTCCGCTGGCGTGCATGAGCGCATGGGCGGCTTCGTGAATCATCGTTTTCGCGGCCTGGGCGTCGCTGATCGTGTCGTCGACGATGATGCGGCGCGATCCGTCGAGGCTGGTGCGGCCGTTCGATTCTCCGGCGATGGGCTCGCGGGTGACGGTCCATCCCTGCTCGGTCATCACCTGCGCGACGCGGGTATAGATCGCGGCGGGGTCTTCGCCTTCAAGTCGGGTGGTGATGGTTTCGGCGGCTGCTGCGGGGTGTCCTTCGATCGGGTCGGTCTGGGCGATGTCGAACACCGACAGAATCGGGAACCGCGGCGCGCGGCGGGTGGTTTCCTCGCCGGTCTCGGTGTCGGTTTCGGTGATCTTCTTGGTCGAGTAGCCGAAAATCTTGATCGACTTTTCGCCCTTGCGGACCTGCCGTCCGAGTTCCTGCCACTTGCGGAATCCGGCGACCTGGCTGGCGTCCGGGGCCTGCGAGAAAATCAACATGACGTTGTTGAAGCTGTAGGAGTGGAACGCTGCTGCTGCGGTCAGGTAGGCGGCCCATGCGTCGGTGTCGGTGAGCTGGGCGACCTTCGCGGTGATGCTCTCGTGCAGTGCGGCGGCCTGCTCGCGTCGTGCCGCGCTCTTGTCTGCCGTGGTCTTCGCCTGTGCGCCCATAACTTTTCGGCCTCCGCTGATCCGGTGGCGTCCCCCTGCTCGGTGGCCGCCAATTTTTTTGCCCTTCTGGCAAAGGAGAATCGCGTCGGCATGAGGGGGCCGGAGTGCCACCCCTGGGCCGGGAAAATTTCGGCGGGAGCTTGCGAGTGACGAAAATTTCTCGGAGCCAACGGCCGGCGCTTGCGCCGCCAGGGGTTGCGCGCAGGTCACCGCCGACGAGAATCGGAAGGCCAGAAGGACAAACAAATCCACGCTTTTCGCTGGTGCGGAGCGCAGCGGAGCTCATCTCGGGGGACACCGGTAGGTGGCCGGCCGCCGGGCAGGCGCCAACACACCGCCGGCAACGGGCCGGGCGTTCGCACCTCCCGCTCGGGTGGCTGGCGGGGTGATTGTGCGGGAGCGACGGAGGCCGGCCCCGCTTGGTGTCGCGGTAGCTCTGTGCTTTGGTAGGCAATCTCGACTTCAGACGCCGGGTGGTGGTCTTAGCCAATCCTGTTGGAATTCATGGTGCATAATCACCGTATGGAACTGGGTATTTATCTCGACTCAAAAGAAATTAACGCCCTCAATGAGGAGATTGCGCCTGCGGAAATGAAATCTTTCATAGCCCGAATAGTTAAAAAGAATGCAGATGAGAGGGCGGGCTCGTCGGACGAGATCCATCGAGTGATGTTCTACAACACCGTTATAAACTCAGCGAGCGATATTACACAGAGACCGGGTTACGTTCTTGAGGATGATGGTTATGGCATGTACGAGCCGGCCGTGGTGGCCTGGCATGACGGTGAGATTAGTGCGTCAATTAGAGCAATGAGTTCGGCGGAAATTGCTGAGTTCTCGGCAGAGATGGTGGCTCATCGTTATTTGAGCTTGGAGTCGATCAATGAGGTGTTCGAAGCGTTCAACTTCGGTGCCCGAATTCGTCGGCCAGAGCGGGGAAAGATTGGGGTCGAGATTCTTGAGGCCACCGATCTCGATCAGACGGTTGAGGAGTCAGCTCATCAGAACATTCGAGCGCTTTTTGCTCGGGCGAGTTCCAACCTTGACGCCGGCGATTACACGGGTGTGCTGGTAGCGGTAGCGAGTGCGTTGGAAACACTCGCGAAGGAAACCGTCGGCACAAGTGCAGTCGCGAATAAGTCCATGGGGCAATTCAAGACTGAGTACAAGGCTGCGTCGAATTTGCCGGATCCGGTGGTGGACTACATGCACGCGATCTTTTCACGTCGAAATACAGAGCCAACCGCAGGTCACGGAGGTTTGGGGGAGCCAACGTTTACTCGTGCGGAGGCGGTGGTGATGTTGAATATGGCCAAAGCGTTTGTTGCTTGTGAGAATGCTCTGCGTGATTCCGAGTGATCGGCCGTACCGCTGGTTGTGGCCGCTTCCTGCTGGTCTTAGGGTTATCCGCTGGGCGACCTGAAATGGGGGAAGCAGTTGTCGGATAGTTGGAGTCCGGATTTTCGGCCGCGGAGGTGGGAGCGAGACAAGGAACAGTTCGCGGCGTGGACGGCCGGTGCGGATGTTCGTTCTCCGTGGAAGCGTCGCCGGTTCGGAATCTGGCGTGAGGAGCAGTTTTCGGGCGAGATGCGCGTTGCTCGCGAGGCTGAGCAGAAGCGTCGTGCGGAGCTGATGGCGAATCCGAGTGCTGAGCTTGTTGAGGCGTATCGGGAGCTGCGGGCTGCGGAGGCGGCATCGGGCTCCCAGATTGGTTGTGCGCGTGGCGGCGATATGAGTGACCCGAAAACGGTTCGGGCTCTTGCTCGGTTGCTGAGCGATCACGCCGAAAAGTTTCAGTAGCGCTGACGGCCGGGCCGCATTACTCCTGGTGTCCGGCCTGATCGCGGATGGAACTTGTCTGATGCGTCCCCGGTCGTGGTCGCGTGTCGCTGGCACGGCCGCGCGGTGAGGTCTTCGGGAGCTACTGCGCGGCTTTGATGTGTTCGCCGCTGTCTTTCTGCGTGCGGTAATCAGTGCGTGACAGAGATAGTTACGAGATCTATCTTCAGTTATTTTTTAGACACAGATCACAGTTATTTTTTAGACATATTTTTGCCGGATTCGTTGTTATAAAAACCAGACACGCTTGAGCGAGCGCGGTGGCGTCGCGGTATGTGAATCGGTGTTTCTGAACCAGTTTCATGCGTTGAACTGGCGATTCAATCCACTGCAAAGTGGGGTCGCGGCCGGCCGCAAAGCTGTGCATAATGACTTTCATCGGGCCTTGAGTGAATTCAAATTTTCCTTGTGCAGGGCTTTAGTCTGTCTACAACCGGGAGTTCAAATGATTGAGTCTGTCAGTGCTTTGTCGTCAGCGCCGTCGGTGGGTTCTGGTGATTGGTGGCCGGTTTTGATGATGGCGTCAGCGGTGTCGGTCGGTGTCGTTGTGGTCGGTGCGATTGTGGCGGCGTCGGAGCGGTCGCCTTGGCCGTTTGCGGTGGTCGGTGTTGCATGCCTGAGTGCGTGGGCTTTTGCCGATGCGGCGTTTGCGAGTGCCACGGCGAGTGCGGCGCAGCTGGCGGCTTCGGGGCCGCTGCCTTTGTCGCTGCTCAATGGGATTGGAACAGCCGTTTTCGTCGTCTATGTCGGTTGCGCGGTCGTGCTGGGAATTATCGCCGGTTCTGGATGGATCGAATCGTGACGGCGGCGCGGTACGCCGATGGTGCTGACAGTGCGGCGTTTGCCTCAGTCATTGCTGGTCGGAGTGTCGGCCGCGCCCGGCGTCTGGTGATGTGCTGGCGCGAGTTCGTGGCTGCGATGTGGGGTTTTGGGCGGAGTCCGTTCGAGCGGCAGAAGCGCGTCCGATCGCTGCTGTTTTTACTGGTACTCGCGGGGTGGGTTCCGGGTCTCGTTGCCCTGGGCTTGACGTTGCAAGCTGCGGTGCAGCTCGGCGGGGTGGCGGCGCTGTCTTTCGCGGCGGTGTTGCTGGTGATTTGGCCGTTGGCCTCGGTGTTTTCGCCGGGGTTTTGCCTGGAAAGCTCGGATAGTTCCGCGTCGCTGCGGGTGGTGCCGAGAGATGAGGTGCCCGGGGTGTTCGAGGTTCGGAGTTTTTCGCGGTGGCCGATGACGGAGGCGACTGCCAACTCTGCGGGCGAGGTTGCGGGTGTGGTGGGTGGTCTTGCTGATGAGTTCGGTGTGACTTTGGTGGCGTTGGCCGCTTCGGATTCTCTGCGGCGTAGTTACATTCGGAAGTTCGGGTTCGTTGGAGCGCCTGAGAACCTGTGCAGGATGCTGACGGGTAAGCGGTTGAAGCCGTTTTTGGTACGCACACCAAGGATTGCGGTTGAGCGTTCGGAAGCAACTATCTGATTTGTGCTGGTGTTGGGAGTGTGCGACACGCCCGAGCGGGTCGGTTCTTGTTAGAATGTGCGCACCCCCGTAGGGGGTGCGCAACCTCATTGTCGCGTGAAAAGTGCACTGCTTCTTGACTTTTCTGGCTTACTGTCGCACGCATGACGACCATATTTGCTCAGACGTACATGTCTGCTTCGGATCGTGATGGCGTGGAGTTGTTCTCACTGGAACCTCTGTGGGATGTGATTCGGGATCATGCCTTGTGGTTGTTGGTGATCGCTCTCGCAGTGGCTCTGTGGGGTCACGCGAAGGTGCAGGGGCGATTCAAATTACGCGCGTCGATGGGTGTGGGCGGCACGGCTGTTATCGCTGCCGCGGCCTTTGCGGTGGGTGTGTTGGTGGTGTGGTGGTAGCGCGCAGCCCGTCTATGTTGGGTGAATGACTGAGGCCATGCCGAGTGACGATTTTGTGGTTTCGTTTTCCACCACGGAGGATGCGCGGGCCTGGTTGATTGACCGTGTGGCGTATCTGGCTGGGGTGGCGGGACAGCAGGGTTCGCCGCGGGTTTCGTTCAGTGCGCTGCGGACGGCGAATGTGGCCGGGTCGGGTGCGTCTACTCCTGCGATGTATTACTACGAGACAGACGAGTTGGTGTTTCATCCGCGAGAGGTGGCGACCGGGATCATCAACACTCAGATTGCGGACGCAATCGTGTTGCATGAGTTGGGCCACCGGGCCGACCCAGGCCCTATGCTGCGGAAACGGATCTCTCAGGGGTTGTGGATCGTCGCGGCCGTGGCCGGTATGTGGTTCCTGCTCTCCCATTCCGGGTGGGCTGTCGCGCTTCTCTCCGTGACTGGGCTGTTGGGTTATGTGTGGTTGTCGTGGAACGCGTCGGCTCTACGGAAGGAAGAGGACATGGCTGACGATTATGCGTTGGCCCACGGGGGTTCTGAGCCGATTCTGTCGTTCTTGAGGGCTTCTGTCGTCGATCCCACGGCCGAAGGGACTGCGGTTCATCGGAAACCTGCTGATCGGTTAGCTCGAATGGAGCGCAAGGTCGCGGAAACAGGGGCGGTACCGCGTCGGTTTTGACGGTTCGGCTTGTGTTTGGTTCGTGTGAGGATTACTGCGTCTCGCCGGCCCTCTCGGGTGCGAGGGCGCGACTGACGGATGATCTACCGACACGGAGTGTCGAAGCTATCGTGTCGAGGCTTTTGCCCTGTTCACGCATCGTGCGGGCGAGTTCGGTGCGTTCGGGCGTCATAACGGTGGGCCGGCCGCCGTGTCGGCCTTGGCGGCGGGCGGCTTCGAGGCCGGCGTGGGTGCGTTCGACGATCATGCGGCGTTCCATTTGGGCGAGGGCGGCCATGATGTGGAATAGGAATTCGCCGCCTGCGGTGGTGGTGTCGAATCCCTCTGTGAGGGAACGGAATGCGATGCCACGTTCGCCGAGGTTGTGGACGGTGTCGATGACGTGGCGGACGGATCGTCCGAGGCGATCGAGTTTCCAGACGACGAGGACATCACCGTCGTGGTCGCGTAGGTAGTTCAGGCATTCGGTGAGTTGAGGGCGCTGTGCCGTGGAACCGGATTCGTAGTCGGTGAAGATGCGGATAGCGCCAGCTTGGCGGAGTGCATGTTCTTGCAGCTCGGGGTTTTGTTCGAGGGTGGAGACGCGGGCGTATCCGATGATGCTCACAGTCTCGGCCCTTCTGGTCTGCTGCTGTGTTGTGGGATGGTGCGGCTGTTCATGAGATGGTGGTCGACTTCTGGGCTCCAGTGGGTGTGGAACTTGGTGGTGTCGAGGTCGGCTAGTTCTCGCTCCGGAGCGACTGGTGCGGGAGTTGGCCGAATCTCGGTCGACCGTGGTTCATGTTGTGGTGCTTCTGTTTTGATCTGGCTTGCCCACGTGTAGGTCTGTTCGGGCATGGTGTCGTAATGCTCGATCATGGCCTGCCAGTGATCGGGGAAGGTCATGACGTTCTCGCGGGGTGCGGTGGCGATGGAGTCCGCGGGTACTTCGGTGACGGGTTTGATCGCGGGCCGTAGGACGTCGGCGAGAATGGTTCCGCCATCGATGTATGCGAAGTTTCGGGCTGCTTGGACGGCGTCGACGCTGAGTTCGCGCCACTCGATTGCCCATCCGACATCGCGTGCGAGTTGGTCGAAGAAAACCCTTTGGGTGCGGGAGTTTCCGTCGACGAACGGATGGACGCTGGTGAGATCTCCCCAGTGTCCGGCGAGATCCTGGACGAACGCTTCGTGGCTGTGGTGGTTGACGTAGACGCCGCTGTTGATGTCGGTGAACACTCGGTCGAGTTCGCCTGGGATGGCGGCGGGTGGGTCGTGGAGGATGCCTAGATCGCCTGGCGCGGTGTCGATGGTGCGGATTTCACCGGCCCAGTCGTAGAGGTCACCGAGTAGGTGTCGGTGGATTGCTTGCAGGTGCGCGAAGTCGAAGTGTCCGTCGATCGGGTTCGCTGCCAGTTCTGCCATTCGGGCAGCGGCGATCGCGCCTTCGACCTCGGCGAGGATCTGAGGGTCTTTGTAGCCGAACTTGTTTCGGAGTACCTGTGTACCCGGGTAATGGTAGGAATCGGTCACAGTCCGTGCCGCCGGCGGATCGCTGCATGCGCGAGCTCGATCGCCTCGTCTCCCGTCAGGTCCCCGGCGAGTACCGATCGAGCAGCTGTTTCGGCTTCGGCGGTGAAGGGGACGCCACCCATTTCGAGGCCGGCGCGGATGCCTGCTATTTCCCGTTCGATCTCGCCCGCGGTCAGGATGCGGGTGGGTTTACGCGGAATCTCGTCTGGATTCGTCATGGTCTGCTCCCCCGGTTCTCGTTTTGCGGCTGTACGCGTTTCTGCGGTTTCGATGCTGCCGACCCTCTGTCGGTGGTCGCCGGCGGCGTGTTCGTCGTTCTGCGTTGAGAGTGATGCTATCGAACCGACCGAAAACGGTCTACTCGCTAATTTCGGTCGAACCAGTTTCGGTCATGAGTTTCGGTCGACGGTTTCGCGTGGTCGCTCGATCACGCCGATTCAGGTCGATTCGTGGGCCGAATACGATCGTTTGCGGTCGGAGTCTGCGTAGCATCGCGCTATGTCTTTCGTGAACAAGTTCAGGTCCTTCGTGAACACGTCGGGTGGTTCGGATAGTGATGCGCCGAGCGACAGCAGCAGCGAAGGCGAGGACTTCGACTACTCATCTATCGACAACTGCCCTTACTGCCGCACCGCGTTGCAAGGATGGGGCTGCGTCTCCTGTGATGTGGAGTTTGCCCTTGAGGGCGACAGGCTCGTCGAGCGTTTACTCTCAGAGCAAGGTCCACAAACCGAGCGTCGCTGCACGGGATGCGACACACCCCTGAAAAGTGGCTATTTCACCGCGGCCTGGGAAGACGGCGACAACGCAGATGCCTACATCACCTGCCCAAGTTGTGGTTACCAGAACATTTTCTAGGCTGTGCGCTTGTTGGAATTGAACCCTTGCGACAAAATTCGATTGGCACCGGTCCGGGACGAGGTTGAAACCCGTTCGGGTTAAATCCGCAAATACCTCGATCAGCCGGTACACCAATCGGAATCTAGCCCGATTGCTAGGTGAAGATCCGCCGTACAGTACTAAGCAACTTTGGGAGGCTTCGATGGTCGGCGTTCAACGGATTCTCGATATTGATCTCGATTTCTTCGTGACACCAGTGGTTTACTGGCCGGAAGATAATGAACGGCCACCAGCAGAAGATTACTCGGTGTGGCCGATTGATCAGGCACTCGATTTTCTCCGGAATCGGTGCGGGCTAACCCAGAAACTGCCTGGCTTTGTGACCGAGAATCACGGCGAACTTTTCCCTCTATGGCGCGATGGAGTTGAGAAAGGCCTGCTCAAGCCCCCCTTCCACGTCACGCACGTGGATGCACACGCGGATCTTGGGTTGGGAGACTCTGGATACATGTACCTGATGACCTCACTGCTCTTCGAGCCTCCTGAGGAGCGCTGGTACCCGAAAGTGGGGTCAGCTGCGTTGAATGACGGAAACTTCCTTCTTTTCGCAACCGCATGTAGGTGGATCCACGATCTGACCTACGTACATGGCGAGGGCGGCGGGTCGGACGAGCTCTTCTTCGCGATGAAGGACTTCGATACGAACTCCGACCATGTTCAACTCGCAGCTGCGACTGAACAGAATATTCGCGAAGCGATAAATAACCCAGATAAGCGCCTTTCATTTTCTCGTCTCGAACCGCCGGTCCCGTACGCTTCCAGCCACTGGCAGGACTTTCAGTCAGACGGACCTTACGACTTCATATGCCTGACCAGGTCACCACCGTATGCGCCCTCAACTGCTGATTCGTTGTATGACGCAATACGCGAAACATTTATCGAATAGATCACGCCCTCAACAACTCTGAGGTGTTCGGGCCTGTTCGTTCATCGGTTCATCTCCGTGTGATTGTTCGGCCATACAGCGGTGCGCTGCGCCTGTTTGGGGGTGTGGTTGGTGGGGATGGGTGCGAGGTGGTGGAGTCCGGGGAGGCTGTAGGCGGTCAGTGCGAGTCGGGTTCGCCAGGCTTTGTGTTTGAACGCCCAGATCCAGTGTCCGGTCATCCAGATTGCGAGGCCGGCGGCGAGGATTGCGTAGGCGGCGGGCGTGCTGCCGGTGAAGCCGATGCGGAGCAGTCCTTCGAAGATTGCGATTGCGCCTGCGAGGCGGGCGATGATCGATCCGAATCCCCAGATCAAGAGTGCTGCTACGGCGATGATCGCGGCGATAGCCATGCGGTTGTCCTCCTTCTCGTGGGTGATTCGTGCGTGCTGTTGGCGGTGAGTGCGCCGTGCGGGTCCGACAGGGATTGCGGCGTCGACGGGTCAGAACAGGGCGTTTTGCGCGTCGTGGGCTGCTGTGTCGGTGCGTTTCTCGTAGGCGGCTGCGAGGGTTTGCGCGGTGGTGGGGCTGCATCCCATTTCGGTGCCGATGTCTTCCCAGCTGGCTCCGTGATGGTGGTGTAGCTGCCAGGCGTCGTGTTCGTCGTCGCTCATGGCCGCTCTTTCTCTTCGGTGGGTGTGTTGAGTTCTCGGCGGACGCGGAGGGCTAGGACGTAGTGGTAGATCGCGAGTCCGAGGAGGCTTGTTCCGGCGATGAGGGAAATGGTTGTTCCTACGCTGAGGAAGATGATGCCTACGGCGAGGCTGATCAGCGCGACGACGGTGTGCGCTTTCCAGCCGGGTTTGCTGGTGTCTTTTTCGGTCGTCGTGGTCGATTCTCTCTGTCGTTTGGAGCTTTTCGGAGGCTGGCGGCTTTGGTGAAGCTGTAGACGGAGGCGGTGAGGGCGATGATTCCGGCGGTGATCATGTGTTTGGTGCCGATGGTGAAGTCCAGGGCTGCGACGGCGAGCGCGAGGACTCCGAAGATGCTGTGTTTCACCACTCTCGGTTTGTTGGTCATGCTCGGCCTTCGCGGATAGCGGCGAGGCGCTGGGAGGCGGCGCGGCGTTCGCGGCCGATGCTGAGCAGGTGCTCGAACAGTTGGTCTTCGGGGAGCTCGTCGGCGGCTTGGGCGAGGGATCGTGCTGCTTCTCGGAATCCGCGGCGGTAGGCCTGGGTGAGGACGGCGGCGATGTTGTGCTCGAGTTCAGCAAAGGGGACGCCGATGGTGGTGATGTCGGTGAGTGCTTTGGTGAGCTGTTTCCCGAGGTGTCCGCTGGTGCGGCCTTCCTGCTGCAAGGTGGTGAAAACGTGGGCACTGTTGTGAGGTTTGCCGGCCTCGACTAGCTCCTCGATGGCGGTGAACAGTGCCGCGTTCACAGGCCGGTAGAAGTCTGCGCTGGTCAAGGCTGCGACGGCACGTTTCGCGCTTTCGGCGGGTGCCCAGAGCAGCGAGCACAGGAGTTGAGCTTCGACGTCGAGGGCGGTGCTGTACTCGTCGATCTCGGCTTCGTTGTCGGTGAGGTCGTCGAAGTCAGCGGCGGTGGCCAGTGAGAGTGTCACGTCGGGGTCCTTGCTGTCGCCGGTGGGCATGGGAGGTCAGGGTCGCGGTGAGGTGAGTTGCCGGTGGCTGCGCAGGATCTCGGCGGCCGCGCGGAGGTTGCGGGCAGCCTCGGCGAGATGAGTTGCGATGTCCTGGTCATGGGCGGAAACATCTCCGGCGGTGTCCGTGCCGGGGGCGGTGTAGAGGGTGTGCAGTTCTTCGCGTGCATCACTGATTCCGGCGAGGGAGTCGTCGAGGGCGGCGAGCATGGTGCGGAGTTTGCGGTCGACGGATTCGCTGTCGCGGCGGAGCTCGGCGTCGAGTGCGCGGTCGACGAAGTCTGCGTCGGGAGTGAAGGTGAATGCTGCTGCGGTCATGGCGTCCTCGCTTCGCTGGTGAAAGTGCGTGGTCAGGCGGCCGTGACTGGTGGAGTGTCGGTATTCCAACCGTGCACTATTCGTTTACGCAGGTCCGCTTGGGTTTTCACTGATAAATCCATATCGTCGCCTCTCATCGGTGGTCCGGGCACAGGAGGGTGGGCATCAAATTCCACCCACTGGCAGTCAGCCACTGTTGAACAGGAACCGGGAGACCTTCGACTGCCGCGGCCTGCGCGAAGGTGTCGGCAAGAATTGGACCGTCACCGCATACGGCGCACGCGACGTCGAAAGCGGGTGGCTCGGGTTCGCAATGGCGACAGTGCGAACGGATGACGACCGCATTCGGATCGTCGACATCCGGATGGAGCCATGCAACGGCCAGGTCGCCCCGTTGATGAGCGGCTTCCGCTCGCGTACTCGGCTCGTAACCACACGTCGGGCAGGTGCGTGGCACTCGCACGTGCACAACAGAATTCACAGGAACGTCCCCGGGAGGATGCGCTGTGGAGGTCGAAGCTGACTTGTTCTTGTTGAGATGGCCGTACACAGTCGTGCGGGGCACGTTCAACATCGCCGCAATCTGCGCGACCGTATTCTCCCCCGCGTCGTACAGTCGCTGAGCGAGCGCGATTTGATCGTCGGTAAGCTTCGATGGGCGGCCGCCCTTTCTGCCGCGCGCCCGCGCAGCGGCCAAGCCGTCCCGAGTGTTCGCCACAATCAGCTCACGCTGAAGTTCCGCGAGTACCGACAGCATCCCGAACATCGCCCGGCCTTCCGCGGTCGATGTGTCGATTCCCTGCTCGAGGACCTTCAACTCGATCCCGCGCTCGCGCAGCTGCGCACCGAGGGTGATCAGATGCAGTACCGAGCGCCCCAATCTGTCGAGGCGAGTGATCACCAACGTGTCCCCACCCCGCAACCGCGCCAGAACGACATCGAGTTGCGGGCGTGAGGCTTTCGCACCGCCGGCATGATCGAGATGAATGTTCTCGACCTCGACGCCCGCCTGCGCCAACGCGTCGACTTGGTGAGCTGGATTCTGATCTGCACTCGAGACTCGTGCGTAACCGAACAACATCTGTCGACAATACTCAGAAGCAGGGTTATTCGACATAGTTTTACGACACGAGTTCCAGACAAGCATGGGCTGGGTGTACGTTGTGGCCCCTATTTGCTAAGTGGCGGTGTTCTGTGCAATAAGCAATCGAGTCGTCGAGAACACCGGCGGCGGCCATTCCTTTCCGGCCATACACACAGCGAAAACAAATAAGCCATACCGCAGCGTCCCCAGGCAGCTCCGAAACCTACGAGCAACAACGCGAAACCGCCCGCCAAAGAGGTTAAGGAAAACAAAGAGAAGGCTTTCCAGACGGAAGCGGAGTTCATTTCGGGGGACACCGAAGGTGGCCGGCCGCCGGGCAGGCGTTGCCCTCCGCCGACCGCATGGTCTTCGGTTCGGTACGACGTCTGCGGGGTGAAGGCGACGTAGCGTGGCGTCATGTCAGATATCACGATTTACACTGTCGGACACTCAACGCACCCGATCGACGAGTTCATTGATCTCTTGGAGACGTACGGGATCAGGAAATTGATCGACGTGCGTACCATCGCCAAGTCCCGGCACAATCCGCAGTTCGGTGAGGCTGCTTTGGCGGCGAGCGTGCGTGCGCGCAAGATCACGTACCGCCGTATGACGGCATTGGGCGGTTTGCGTCATGTACGCAAGGACAGCATCAACGGTGCCTGGCGGAACGCGTCGTTCCAGGGGTACGCGGACTACATGCAGACAGAAGAGTTTGCCGATGCGATCGACCTGCTCGTGGAGCGAGGACACAACAGCGATGCAGCGATCATGTGCGCGGAAGCTGTGCCGTGGCGATGCCATCGTTCGATGATCGGCGATGCGCTCGTGGTGCGCGGTGTCGTCGTGCTCGACATCATGACCAAGAAGTCGGCACCTCCGCATACGCTCACCTCGTTCGCGCGCGTTGACGGGTCGCGTGTGAGTTACCCGGCCTCGTCGGAGACGTCGCCTTGAGCGCACTGGGCTCAGTGGGTGAAGTGAGCCGAAGAGTTTCCGCAGACACGGAAACCCAACTACCCGACGGCATGATCCATTGTTAGTGATCGCGCGCTCGATCCGGCCAAGTCCCTGCGCGATCACGAACACGCGGTCATTCGCTATCACAGCGACCGTTGGTACAGGAGGTTCGTTGTCGACTCTCGCCGTGAGGTCGAAGAGGTACTGCAGTCGATCGCGGAGTACAGATACGTGTATCGAACGGACGCGTTCGTGCTTACCTTCTGGTCGTACCTCACCACTTGTGGATTAGTGCAACCCTGTCAGCAATGCGGAAGACGTCGTGTGCACAATGAATGAATGCCACGTTCAAGCCCCATTTCCGCTTGGAAGTCTCTTCGTGAGGGTAACGAGCGATTTATCAACGACGCGTCCATTCACCCGAGCCAGGGAATCGTCGACCGCGCGAAGCTGGTCAACGAACAGCATCCCACCGCGGTGCTGTTCGGTTGCGGTGATTCGCGCGTAGCCGCCGAGATCATCTTCGATCAGGGTCTCGGCGACATGTTCGTCGTGCGCACGGCAGGTCATGTGCTCGACGATTCGGTGCTCGGTTCGATCGAATACGCCATAGACGTGCTCGATGTGCCACTCATCGTCGTCCTCGGCCACGACAGTTGCGGCGCAGTGAAAGCCACTCTCGATGCCTTGGACAAGAACGCGGTGCCCGACGGTTTCATTCGTAGTGTGATCGAGCGCGTCACCCCCTCGATCCTGATGGGCCGTCGCGAGGGATTGTCGACGGTCGACGAACTCGAAGGCCGTCATGTGGTGGAAACAGGGTCGTTGATTATGCAGAGGTCGCGGATCATCGCGGAAAAAGTGGACAAAGGCGCCTGCGCGATCGTCGGCGTCACCTACACATTGTCCGACGGGCATATGCGTCTTCGAGGCACGGTTGGAGACATAGGAGAAACCGTGCCAAATACTGGGGGGGCTCGACGCCCCGCTGCCCGCTGACTGAGGAACCTGTCAGCCGGCCTACCGACGCGGCTTCGAGCCTTCCACCCGAATTACGGTGATTTCCCGGTACGTCGACGACCTCGAACGCATCCGATAACGAGGTCACTTCTATGCTTGCCTCGACCCCGGAGATGGGGGAATATGCCGGAACCATTGGCTGAGTTGCTCAGGGACATCCGACGGTGCACGCTCTGCGCGGACCACCTGCCGTGCGGACCGCGTCCCGTACTGCAAGCAGGCCCATCGGCTCGGCTGCGTGTGATCGGCCAGGCGCCCGGCCGCAAAGTCCATACGACGGGTGTTCCCTGGGACGATCCTTCAGGTGACCGTCTGCGCACGTGGCTCGGTCTGACGCCCACAGAGTTCTACGACCCGGACACGGTAGCCGTCATGTCGATGGGCTTTTGCTATCCAGGCAAAGCCAGGTCGGGCGATAAACCACCGAGATCCGAATGCGCATCTCATTGGCATGGGGCACTGAACGATCGTTTGCTCGACGTCCGACTCACGGTGTTGGTCGGTCAGTATGCGCAGGCACATTATCTACGTGGTCGGCGCAAGCCGACGCTGACCGAGACCGTGAAAGCAGCGAAGGATTACGTGCCGTTGGGGTACCTTCCCCTCCCACATCCTTCTCCGCGCAACCAGCCGTGGCTTGCCAAGAACCTGTGGTTCGAGAAGGACGTGTTGCCGATCGTCCAGACCGCAGTTCGTTCGCTCGCCCTGTGAAAGATCTCTTTTCTTCACGTAGAAGTTCAGCGCGAAGCGCGAACACACCTGTGTTCGTCAGTGATCAATTGACCGTCTACATCACCGAACTGATACCGGACGGACCTCTCGGACGCTGAGCTCACCCCGTTCACACGCCGCGCCGGCGCTACACGCTCTCGCGCCTTACACACTGCCCCCGGATGTGTCGCCAACTGCCATTTCACTGGAAGCATGCCGAGGCCGCGCAGCGAGGGGCCGTGTCTCATCCGACATACCAGATTTAAGACATGGTCCCGGGGAGGCAGATACCAGGGTGAAGAAGACTTATTCACATGGTGGACATGGCATTTCGTCAAAGGCGATTGCAGGACGGTTCTCGCCATCACGTCCGGTGGATCATCCATTCCACAACGCGTGTATGAGCTCGACCCGTCCGCCACGCATGGGCGTTCCTTCGTCGCGCAGTAGGGCGAGAGCACTATTGCCGTGACAGGTAGCGGGAGTGCCGTTGGCGTAGACCACGCGATGCCATTGGGTTTCGTCTGCCCAACGGGTCATGACCTGCCCGACTTGGCGAGGATGTCCGTTGACGAGGGTAGCGATCAGTCCGTATGTCATCACTCGGCCTGCCGGGATACCGTCGATGATGTCGAGGACGCGGCGAGCGAACGGAGAGGGTCCTTCTTCGGATACTTCGGTCAACAACTCAGACATTGAAATACTTTGCTTCCGGGTGGTGCAGGACAAAAGCGTCCGTGGACTGCTCGGGATGCAGCTGCAGTTCTTCGGACAATTCGACGCCGATTCGCTCGGGTTCGAGCAACGCCACCAACTTGGCACGATCCTCGAGGTCCGGGCACGCGCCGTATCCGAACGAGTAACGAGCGCCGCGGTACTCGAGATCGAAGTAGCCGGCAACCTCGGTCGGGTCCTGCTCCGCGACGGTATGCCCCTCTGGAAGCACAAGCTCTTCACGAACGCGTCGATGCCAGTACTCGGCCAGAGATTCCGTGAGCTGGACGCCGATTCCGTGAACCTCGAGGTAATCACGGTACGAGTTCGACGCGAACAACTCGTTGGCGAAGTCCGCGATCGGCTGACCCATCGTCACCAACTGGAACGGAAGAACGTCCACCTGGCCGGTCGCTTCTGCTTCCTTACGCGAGCGCACGAAGTCAGCGATGCACAGGAAACGGTCGCGATGCTGACGCGGGTAGGTGAACCGGAACCGTTCAGGTGCATCCGGTTTCGGTTCGGTGAGCACGATGACGTCATCGCCCTCCGAGATCGCCGGGAAGTAGCCGTACACAACCGCGGCGTGCGCGAGGATGCCCTCGGACGTCAGCCGATCGAGCCAGTACCGGAGCCGCGGACGGCCTTCCGACTCGACCAGTTCCTCGTACGTCGGACCGTCGCCCTTGCGCTGACCGCGAAGGCCCCACTGGCCGAGGAAGAGAGCGCGCTCGTCGAGCAGCCCCGAGTACTCGGACAGAGAGATTCCCTTGACGATGCGCGAGCCCCAGAACGGCGGTGTCGGCACCGCAATGTCGGTAGCGACATCGGAACGTTCCGGCAGGACGACGGGAACCGCTGCAGCTTTACGCTTTTCCGCGATGCGCTTGGAACGCTCGTGACGAGCCTTACGCTCGGCAGCCTTCTCGCGAGCAGCGATGGCCTCCGGGCTGTCCGGCGCCGGGCCGCCGCCGCGCTTGGTCGTCATGATCTGGTCCATCAAGTTCAGACCCTCGAAAGCATCGCGGGCATAGCTGACGTCGCCCTCGTACACCTCCTGCAGATCGTTCTCGACGTACGAACGCGTCAGCGCGGCACCACCCAGCAAAACCGGGAACTGTTCCGAGACACCGCGAGAGTTCAGTTCCTTGAGGTTGTCCTTCATGACCACTGTCGACTTCACGAGCAGTCCGGACATGCCGATGACATCGGCCTTGTGCTCGATCGCAGCATCGAGAATGGTCGCGATGGGCTGCTTGATGCCGAGGTTCACGACGTCGTAACCGTTGTTACTCAAGATGATGTCGACAAGGTTCTTGCCGATATCGTGGACGTCGCCCTTGACCGTCGCAATGACGAGGCGGCCCTTGCCGTCGTCGTCCGTCGCTTCCATGTGCGGCTCGAGGAACGCAACTGCTGCCTTCATGACCTCGGCGGACTGCAGAACGAACGGCAACTGCATCTGTCCGGAACCGAACAGTTCACCGACGGTCTTCATGCCCGAAAGCAGTGTCTCGTTGATGATTTCGATCGGGGACTTGACCGTCATTGCTTCGGTGAGATCGTCGTCGAGGCCGTTGCGCTCGCCGTCGACGATGCGACGCTCGAGCCGGTCGAACAACGGAAGTCCGGCGAGTTCCTGCGCACGGGACTCGCGCG
>NZ_JARVSY010000065.1:0-20668 GCF_030208925.1 Rhodococcus sp. MEB032 | reverse complement strand
AGCGCGATGATGTACACCTCGGGGTGACCGAAGAACCAGAACAGGTGCTGCCACAGGAGCACACCGCCCGTTGCCGGGTCGAAGATGTGCCCACCGAGATGGCGGTCGACGAACAAGCCCATGAATGCAGCGGTCAGCAGCGGGAACGCCAGCAGGATCAGGATGCTGGTGATGAAGATGTTCCAGGTGAAGATCGGCATGCGGAACATGGTCATACCGGGTGCGCGCAGGCAGATCACGGTGGTGACCATGTTGACGCCACCGAGGATGGTGCCGAGGCCGGCGACGGCCAGACCCAGGACCCACAGGTCGGCGCCGACGCCGGGGCTGTGCAGCGCGCTGGTCAGCGGCGTGTATGCCGTCCAACCGAAGTCTGCTGCGCCACCGGGCGTGACGAATCCGGCCGTCGTGATGATCGCACCGAACAGGTACAGCCAGTAGCTGAACGCGTTCAGGCGCGGGAACGCGACGTCGGGTGCACCGATCTGGAGCGGAAGAATGTAGTTCGCGAAGCCGAAGACGATCGGGGTCGCGTACAGCAGCAGCATGATCGTGCCGTGCATGGTGAACAGCTGGTTGAACTGTTCGTTGGAAAGGAACTGCATGCCGGGTACAGCAAGTTCGGCACGCATCATCAGTGCCATGAGGCCACCGATGAGGAAGAAGGCGATGGAAGTCGCCAAGTACATGATTCCGAGCACCTTGGGATCGGTGGTCGTGATCATCTTGAAAATGAATGAGCCCTTGGGTCCCTGCCGCGGCGGGTAAGGCCTGGCCGGCGCTATCGTGGGGACTGGCTGGGGCGCTACGGCAGTCACTGATCCTCCTGAATGTGCCTTTGGTCGCTCCGCAGACTCCGTCAAAGAGCCCTTGGTTGCGCCCGCAGGGTCCGTCGCCCGGGCTGCGGACAACGGCTTCTGGCTTGCGCTCATCGAATCGTAGACCGTGACTCCGAGGCACCGCGACCCGGTCCTACTCTGCGTCGTACTCGAGCATCCGTTTTTCACGGCACCGAACGAACGACCTGCGGTTTATGTTCCCCCGGGAGTCCGAACCCACTTCCGAATCGGCGTGTCGTGCGCGTCGAAGAATTCGGTCGGTATCCGTTTTCGGCCAACCCCTCCACTGATAAGGTCACCCTCGCCTAACTCATCTCAGGAGCCAATCAGTGAAATTCTTTCCCCGCCGCGCCGCGCTGGTAGCCGTCGCAGCCTCGATCGCCTTGGTCGTTCCAGCCTGCTCGAGTAACGACGAGCCCGCTGCAACCACCACCTCGACCGAGTCGGGCTCATTCCCCCGCACGATCGAACACTTCCGTGGAAGCACCGAAATCCCGGCAGCACCCCAGCGGATCGTCGCGCTCGACAACAGCTTCACCGACGCCGTCCTTCTCCTCGAATCCCCGCTCGTCGGCTACGTCGACTACCGCGAGCCCGGTCTGCCCGACTACCTCGGATCCTCGCGGGAGGAATTCGCCGCGGACGCCGTCTCGGTCGGCACGGTCAGCAGTGCAAGCCTCGAGAAGATCGCCGCACTGCAGCCGGACCTCATCATCTCCGCCGAGGTCCGCGACGGGAAGAACTACGAGCAGCTCTCCGCAATCGCGCCCACCGTCTTCACCCAGACGACCGGTCCGACGTGGAAGGACAACATCCGCGTAGTCGGTGAAGCGCTGGGCAAGGAATCGCTGGCCGAGGCGAAGATCACCGAATACGAAACACGCGCGGCTGCCGTCGGCAAGGAAATCAACGAGAAGGCGAACAACCCGGTCATCTCGGTAGTCCGGTTCGCCGGTGAACCGACCGCACGTCTCTACCGCACCACCTCGTTCAGCGGCATCGTTCTTCAGGACGCCGGATTGAAGCGCCCGGACAACCAGGGACCTGACCCCGCCGATGCCGGCAACATCATGATGAAGATCAGCCCCGAGCTGATCAACGAAGCCGACGCGGACGTCATCTTCATCAGCACCTGGCAGGACGCCGAGGGCAAGAGCGCCGAAGCTGCGAAGCCGTTCCTCGAGAGCCCGCTGTGGCAGACCCTTCGAGGACGCAAGGTCGACGTGGACGATTCACGTTGGATGTCGCCGGTCAGCATCCAGGGCGCCCACATGATCCTCGACGACCTCTCGGACACGTTCGAGGTGGACAAGCAGAACAGCTGAGTCGAACAGCTAACCTGAACGGCGCCCGCTCACACAGGAAGCCGTCGACTTGTCTGTTCTCTCACGCACGTCTGTTCTCTCACGCACGACCGCCCGCACGTCCGTTCGTCGTGTCTCGATCCTGGGGATCGCCGCCACGATGCTCGTCCTCGGTGGTTGCTCGTCCGACTCGTCGGACGATCCCGCGAGCACCATCGTCCGGACCACTACGTCGATCGCCGGTGCCGGCGTGATGGGTATCGAACGCGACACCGCCACCGCGTGCCCGACGCCGACGCAAGCCGACCCGGGAGCGGGCCCCGGGGTGAAGCGTCGAGTCGTACACACTGCGGGTGAAACCGAGGTTCCTTCCGATCCCCAACGGATCGTGGTCCTCGACAGCGTCTCGATGGACGCCGTGTGCGCCCTCGGCCTGTGGGAGCGGGTAGTGGGCGCCGCGACCGGTGTCGACTCACCTCAACCGTCGTACCTGGGTTTCGGCATCTCGGAGATTCCGAGTGTCGGCCCCGTGAGCACACCTGACGTCAACGCCGTGAAGGCCGCCGCGCCGGACTTGATCCTCGGGTCCAGTCCGGCGTCCGACGGCTTGTACGGGCAACTCGACGCCATCGCCCCCACCGTGTTCGCGGGCTCGGATCCTGTGTACTGGAAAGCGCAGTTCGCCCTCGCCGGCCAGGCACTGGGCCGTTCGTCCGCGGCTGCGACGGAGCTCGACCGCTACCAGCAGGACGTCGTGCAGCTCGGCGACGCATTGAATGCATCGCAGACGCAGGCATCAGTGGTTCGGTTCGGTTCGAAGGACCTGCAGATCGAGGGCCCCGCATCCTTCGCCGGACAGATCCTCAGCGACGTCGGCGTCCGGCGCCCACCGGCGCAGCGATTGACCGATGCGACCACGGCACCGATTCCGGCCGACGATCTCAGCGCCGCCGAAGGGGACTTGATCTACGTCCTCTTCGACGGGCCGAACGGTCGTAGCTACGGCACCGAGGTCATGAAGAGCGACCAGTGGCAGGACCTCGCCGCTGCCACCGACCGACGTGTGTTCGTAGCGGAAGACGACATCTGGAGCGGAAACGGGATGACTGCTGCCCGTGCCGTATTGGCGGACTTGAAGGGAACCTTGAACGGATATGCGAGCTGACTGGAACGAACCACAACTCCGACATTCGAAGCGGTTCGCCCCAGCTGTGAAGTTCGGGTTCTGATCATGCCGATCCCCGAATTCATTGTTGCACTGCGCGAGAAGGTCGGTCATGCGCCGCTCTGGCTGTCCGGAGTGAGCGTCGTGATCCGCGACGACGACGGTCGGGTCCTGCTCACCCGCCGCGCCGACAACGGTCAGTGGGCCGTCGTGTCCGGCGTTCTCGAGCCTGGGGAGGAACCGTCGGCGGCGGCGGTGCGCGAGGCGAAGGAAGAAACCGGCGTCGACGCCGAATTGGTTCGGATCACGAGTGTCGATGTCACAGAGCCCATTACGTACCCCAACGGCGACGTGACTCAGTACCTCGACGTGTGTTTCCTGGCCAGGTGGACCGGCGGAGCTGCACACGTGGCGGACGACGAAAACCTCGAGGTCGCGTGGTTCGCGCCGAGCGGATTGCCTTCGGACATGACGGAAACCTCGCGTCTGCGCCTCGCAAAAGCGTTGCTGGACAAGCCGGAAGCGTGGTTTCAGCGCTGACCAACTCCCCTATCGACGACCGAAGCCGAGGCGTAATTCATGGTATGGTACGCCTCGGCTAGCAGTCTCGTCTATGCGACCTCAGAACTCGCCAGTTCACGTTGACGTTGAAGCCATCGTGCATCGACGAACGACTTGAACGACGCAAGCAGATCGGCATCTCCATCGACTGCTCGCTGAGTCACCCGTAAATTCGTAGCGCGCCCACGTCCCAGCCCGGGCTGTTTCTTCAGCAAACGCTTGGGTGTCGTCAGTAATCGCCCACTTCGTGAGTAAACCGCCTGCTCCAGTTGGGCGTACGAGAGAACACTCGTTTCGTAGTACCTACCCGCGGACATCAACAAGTTCGCCGAAACCCATGACGCGGGCACCAAGAGCAGCGGACGACTGTTCACTACTGGAAGTTGAACTGTCGCCGTTCCCCAGTCATTTGTGGACGGATCCCACACCTGACGCTGAAAGTTCCCTACTCGACGCCCGCGTGACGTGAACTGTGGATACGACGCCATAATATCCGCTGTGAAATCCGCAAGAGGTTGGAATATGATTCGAGTTGTAATGTCGGACATAATATCTCGGTCGATACCCTCGACAAAGAGCGGCAGATCCTCAACTTCTCGCAGCAAACCAACCCGGAGTAGTGCCTCGACATCGTTCGAGAGCGTGTCCCAGATTCGGACTCCCACGTCGTCAGCTCCGCCATGGCCGCTGAACCCGTTCGCAGCAAGTCCGAGGCGAGTCTCCCAAGGTTCCTCGAACTTCTGGAGAAGTCGTCGTCCCGTCCGGTGGTCCGCAGGGTTCGACGAAAGTACATTCCGCGCTGTCGTAGCAAAGAATGATTCGGTACATCGATTCGCGTGCGACGCGATGGGATTCGTAGGCCCTTGCAAGCGGATCGCGCGCGGATCCACGAAGAGCCGGTTGTCAATGGAAACATCAACATCGACAAAGGGAACTGGATCGTCGATTCCGAAATGAGCAGTGATGGAAGGCACAGGGGCCGCCCTTTCTCGGTCTCGCCTGCACCCTTCTGAGTGAGGCTTGTCTCCCATCGAGGAAGGTTTCCCAAGATGGCGCATCGACCTCAGCAATGGAGGTTGCGATGCGATCGAGAGGACCGCTACGCTCACGTTGTTAGGCGGATTGCGTAAGTGATCCTCACTGGGGTGAGCATTGGCGTGCTCACCCCAGAGTCATTTTCCGGGATTGCAGGTCAGAAATCCCAGTCGTCGTCTTCGGTGTTGACTGCCTTGCCGATGACGTAAGAGCTTCCTGAACCCGAGAAGAAGTCGTGATTCTCGTCCGCATTCGGTGAAAGTGCCGACAGGATAGCCGGATTGACGTCCGTCTCATCCTTCGGGAAGAGGCCTTCGTAGCCGAGATTGTTGAGCGCCTTGTTGGCGTTGTAGCGCAGGAACTTCTTGACATCCTCGGTCAGACCGACGCCGTCGTAGAGGTCCTGGGTGTAGTCGACCTCGTTCTCGTAGAGCTCGAAGAGCAACTCGAACGTGTAGTTCTTGAGCTCTTCACGCTCGGCCTCGGTGAGCTGTTCGAGGCCCTTCTGGTACTTGTAGCCGATGTAGTACCCGTGCACGGCCTCGTCGCGGATGATGAGGCGGATGAGGTCTGCAGTGTTGGTGAGCTTGGCTCGCGAGGACCAGTACATCGGCAGGTAGAAGCCGGAGTAGAAGAGGAAGCTCTCGAGGAGCGTCGATGCGACCTTGCGCTTGAGCGGCGACTCGCCGTTGTAGTAGTCGAGAACGATCTGCGCCTTGCGCTGCAGGTTGGGGTTCTCCTCCGACCAGCGGAACGCGTCGTCGATGTCCGGGGTGGAGCACAGCGTCGAGAAGATCGAGCTGTAACTCTTCGCGTGCACCGATTCCATGAAGGCGATGTTGGTGTACACCGCTTCTTCGTGGGGAGTGATCGCGTCCGGGATGAGGCTGACGGCGCCGACCGTTCCCTGGATGGTGTCGAGCAGCGTCAGGCCCGTGAAGACGCGCATGGTGAGCTGCTGCTCCTGCGCGGTCAGCGTTCCCCAGGACGGGATGTCGTTGGAGACCGGCACCTTTTCGGGCAGCCAGAAGTTGCTGACGAGGCGATCCCATACCTCGGCGTCCTTCTCGTCCTGGACGCGATTCCAGTTGATGGCGGAAACGCGACTGACCAGCTTGACCATTAGTTCCTCACTTCGTTCGGTTGTGCGCCTTTTCGGTAGTAACCACTACCGAAAAGGCGCACGGGGGCGGAGCCCTTTACAGCATGCAGGAAACGCAGCCCTCGACCTCGGTGCCTTCGAGTGCCATCTGACGCAGACGGATGTAGTACAGCGTCTTGATGCCCTTACGCCACGCGTAGATCTGCGCCTTGTTGATGTCGCGGGTGGTTGCGGTGTCCTTGAAGAACAGCGTCAGCGACAGGCCCTGGTCGACGTGTTGCGTTGCGGCAGCATAGGTGTCGACGATCTTCTCGTACCCGATTTCGTAGGCATCCTGGTAGTACTCCAGGTTGTCGTTGGTCAGGTAGGGCGCCGGGTAGTAGACGCGGCCGATCTTGCCTTCCTTGCGGATCTCGATCTTCGACGCCACCGGGTGGATGGAGCTGGTGGAGTAGTTGATGTACGAGATCGAGCCGGTCGGCGGGACGGCCTGAAGGTTCTGGTTGTAGATACCGTGCTTCTGAACCGAAGCCTTCAGCTCACGCCAGTCGTCCTGAGTGGGGATGTGCAGCTTCGCATCGGCGAAGAGTCCGCGAACCTTGTCGGTTGCCGGCTCCCAAGCCTGATCGGTGTACTTGTCGAAGAATTCACCCGAGGCGTACTTCGACTCCGGGAAACCCTTGAAGTACGAGCCGCGCTCGATGGCGATCTTGTTCGACGCACGCAGTGCGTGGAACAGCACGGTGTAGAAGTAGATGTTCGTGAAGTCGATGCCTTCTTCGCTGCCGTAGAAGATCCGCTCACGAGCGAGGTATCCGTGCAGGTTCATCTGACCGAGGCCGATGGCGTGAGAGTCGTTGTTGCCCTGCTCGATCGACGGCACCGAGTAGATGTGCGTCTGGTCGGACACTGCCGTCAATCCGCGGATCGACACTTCGATGGTCTTGGCGAAGTCGGGCGAGTCCATGGTCTTCGCGATGTTCAGCGAACCCAGGTTGCAGGAGATGTCCTTGCCGACCTTCGAGTAGGACAGGTCGTCGTTGAACAGTGAAGGCGTCGAAACCTGCAGGATCTCCGAGCACAGGTTCGAGTGCGTGATCTTGCCCTCGATCGGGTTTGCCCGGTTCACCGTGTCCTCGAACATGATGTAGGGGTAGCCCGATTCGAACTGCAATTCGGCGACGGTCTGGAAGAACTCGCGAGCTTTGATCTTGGACTTGCGAATTCGCTTGTCGTCGACCATCTCGTAGTACTTCTCGGAGACGTTGATGTCGGAGAACGGAACTCCGTAGATGCGCTCGACGTCGTACGGCGAGAACAGGTACATGTCCTCGTTCTTCTTCGCCAGTTCGAACGTGATGTCCGGGATCACGACGCCGAGTGAGAGCGTCTTGATACGGATCTTCTCGTCGGCGTTCTCACGCTTGGTGTCGAGGAACCGGTAGATGTCGGGGTGGTGCGCATGCAGGTACACAGCACCGGCGCCCTGACGCGCACCCAACTGGTTGGCGTAGGAGAACGAGTCCTCGAGAAGCTTCATGATCGGGATGACACCCGAACTCTGGTTCTCGATCTTCTTGATCGGTGCGCCGTGCTCACGAACGTTGGTGAGCAGCAAGGCAACTCCGCCACCGCGCTTGGACAGCTGCAGTGCCGAGTTGATGGAGCGACCGATGGACTCCATGTTGTCTTCGATACGAAGCAGGAAGCAGGACACGGGCTCACCGCGCTGCTTCTTGCCCGAGTTCAGGAACGTCGGGGTGGCGGGCTGGAAGCGTCCGGCGATGATCTCGTCGACGAGTTCGACGGCCAGGTCTTCGTTGCCTGCGGCCAGGGTGAGCGCAACCATGCAGACACGATCTTCGAAACGCTCCAGGTAGCGCTTACCGTCGAAGGTCTTGAGCGTGTAGGAGGTGTAGTACTTGAATGCACCCAGGAACGTCGGGAAGCGGAACTTCTTGGCGTACGCGTGATCGATCAGGAACTTCACGAAAGTACGTGAGTACTGATCGAGAACCTCGGGCTCGTAATAGTTTTCCTCGACGAGGTAGTCCAGCTTCTCGTCGAGGTTGTGGAAGAACACGGTGTTCTGGTTGACGTGCTGCAAGAAGTACTGACGGGCTGCAGCGACATCCATCTCGAACTGGATCTCACCGTTGGCGCCGTACAGGTTAAGCATGGCGTTGAGTGCGTGGTAGTCGAGACCGTTGGTGGAATCGCCGCCGCGCGCATCACGCTCTACGCTTCCTGCCGCGATCGTGTCAGTGATGGTTGGCGCCACTGCCCGTGCTCCTTCTCTGTTTCGAGATGATTCCAGAACTCCCCCAAGCCTTCTCGTACCCGGTCGACGTCCTCGGCAGTGCCCATGAGTTCGAACCGGTACAGAAAAGGAACGTGGCATTTCTGGGAAATGATGTTCCCTGCATAGCAAAAGGACTCACCGAAATTGGTGTTTCCCGCCGCGATCACTGCTCTGATCAACGACCTGTTGTGTGGATTGTTCAAAAAACGAATGACCGGCTTCGGTACATAACTGGTGTCGCGCCCTGTCACGGTGACCCCGCCACCATAGGTGGGCAGAATCAGCACATAGGGCTCGTCTACACGAAATGAGCCGTCACGGTCATGGATAGGTATACGTGTCGCAGGCAGGCCGAGACGTTGAACGAATCGGTGGGTGTTCTCCGACACGCTGGAAAAATAGACCAGCGAAGTCATCGGTTGTCACCATTTTCTTGTACGGTGCCCGGAACTACTCAGATGTGTCGGCGGAGGTGTCCACCGCCGACACTGCGGCGCTTCAAGCAGCGACGGTCAGGGTCTTGATGCGATCGGGACGGAAGCCCGACCAGTGATCTTCACCGGCAACCACGATGGGTGCCTGGAGGTACCCGAGAGCCATGACGTAGTCGCGGGCTTCGGCATCCTCGGTGATGTCGATGACGTTGTATTCGAGACCGGCCTTGTCCAGGGCGCGGTAGGTGGCATTGCACTGAACGCAAGCGGGCTTGGTGTAGACGGTGATGCTCATGAGAGTCCCTCTTTCGCTTAGCCAACAAAGGCCGATGTAGTGATGTTCAGCACCGATACGACCGATTGCCGGAGTCTCGCTCGAGGCGTTCCGCGTTGTGGTCTCTCAGTGCTCAAGACACTACACCTAGTGGCCGACAGAAACACATAACGCGAGATGTTGTGAGTCACATCGTTGGAATTCCCAGGTCGCCCCAGTTCAGCGCCTTCATTTCCCGGCGCGTCGGCGTGTCGCGCGTCACAGTTTCTTTTTGTGCTCGCCAGCCTCTCGGAGCCGCGCCACGGACCTACCATGAGCGTCGTGGAAACACCCCCGAAGGACGAGGCTCCACGCCACGAGGCAACCGTGACGAGAACACAGCAGGTGACACCGTTGATGCGCAGAATCACCTTCGGTGGGGAGGGCCTGAGCGACTTCGAGACGAGTGGTAGCCCGGACGAACGGGTGCTCGTCAGATTCCCCCTCGATCCCCCTCACGCCCGTAGTTACACGGTCCGGCGCTGGCAGCCGTCGAAGAACGAACTGGAGATCGACTTCGTTCTCCACGGCCACGGCGGCGCGGCACTCTGGGCCGCGACTGCGCAACCGGGCGAGACCGTTCACCTCTCGACGGCGAGCGGGTGGTTCACGCCGCCGGCAGGTTGCGACTGGCTGCTGATGGTCGCCGATCACGCCGCTCTGCCCGCGATCGGGCGAATTCTCGAAGAAGCACCCGACGGTCTACCGATCCACGTCATCGCGCAGGTACCCGCGCCGAGTGAACAGCAGACGTTCACGACGCGCGCCCACGCTCACTACCGATGGATCGAGGAATCGGACTCGCTGCTCGCCGAATTGGCCGGCGCTCCCCTGCCCCCCGGCGAGGGCTACATCTGGTGTGCAGTCGAGGCCGCGGCCGCCAGACGCATCCGCACCCACCTGCGTCGAACATGGGAAATCCCGGCAAACCGCATGCACGTGATGGGTTACTGGCGGGAGGACAAGGAGAACTGGGAGCGTCGGTACGCCGCCGTCGCCGACCGTATCGATGCTGCGATGGGCGAAGCGATGACGGCCGGCAAGGATTTCGAGTCGGTTCGCGACGCGGTCGACGACGCGATGGAACGCGAAGGGCTCTAGCGCGCATACGAGTGAGGACCACACCTTCCGGCATGGCCCTCATTCGTGAAACGGATTACGCGTTGACGAGCTGCTTGCCGGCGTCGACGAGGTCGGAGACGACCTTGGAGACCTGAGCGAGCACCTCTGCGTTCTCACGCGGGTGCAGCTCACCGAACAGTGCGCCGGTTCCACCGATGCTCAGTGCAGTGTCCTCGACGACCTTGCCGCCGGCGATACGGACTGCCTTGGTGGTGTCTTCGTGTGCCCACTTGGCGCCGTTGCCGCTGGGCGAAGCGCTGATGACTGCGACAGCCTTGTCCTTGACTGCACCGACACCGTACGGACGCGAGATCCAGTCGATGGCGTTCTTCAGAACTGCGGGAATGGTGCCGTTGTACTCGGGGGTGACGAGCAGGAACGCGTCCGCGTCGCTCGCAGCGGAGCGCAGTGCGTCGACAGCGGGGATGGAAGCACCCTCGACGTCGATGTCTTCGTTGTAGAAGGGGACGTCGGCGAGGCCTTCGAAGACCGTCAGCGTGGCACCCTCGGGTGCGGCGGACACAGCCGTCTCGGCAAGCTGGCGGTTGACGGATCCGGCGCGCAGGCTGCCGACGAGAACGAGAACATTGGTCTGTGACATAGCGAGTTTCCTTCGAGAGTGGTGCGGTTGGTGGCTCCGGTTGAAAGTTATATCAACTAAACGGACCGCGGTCCACTTACATTCCCCGGCCCTGTAACCTGATCCCGTGAGCGCAATCCCCCTCCCCCAGATCGGCGCCGCGCCGGTCGAGCGCGGTGACGCAGCACGTAACCGCGTACTTCTGCTCGACGCCGCAGCCCTCCTCGTTGCCGAGCGAGGTGTCGACGCGGTGACGATGGACGCTGTCGCGTGCCGGGCCGGTGTGGGCAAGGGCACAGTTTTTCGGCGCTTCGGCAATCGATCGGGACTGATGCAGGCACTGCTCGATCACACCGAGCGAGAACTGCAGCAGGCATTCATGTTCGGCCCCCCACCGTTGGGTCCGGGCGCGCCGCCGATCGAGCGCCTCATCGCGTTCGGACGAGCCCGGATTGCCATGGTGGAAGTACAGGGCGAAGTCCTCCGAGCGGCGGAAAACGCTCCTGAATACCGCTTCGGCGGTCCGGCCCGGGCTCTCGGCATCGCTCACGTCATCGGGCTTCTTCGAGGAGCCGGCGTCGAGGGCGACCTCGATCTGCTCGCTTCAGCACTGTTGGCACCGCTCGAAGCGTCGCTCGTCCTTCATCAGGTGCGCGATCTCGGGATGACCACCGAGCGCCTGGCGGCCGGCTGGGAAGACCTTGCCCGGCGCGTTACTCGATGTTGACTCCCCAGATCCGTCCCACCACTTAATGTGAGCCCATGCGCATCGCTGCAGCCGTCATCGGCCTCCTGACCATCGCCGCGGTAAGTGGTTGCTCCGCTTCGTCCGACTCCCCCGAAGACAAGACGGATCCCTCCGGTCGTGTGTTCATCTCGACCTCCGTGGATGGAACACAAATTCCCGGCGGCGGCCCGCTGACTCTCGACTTCAGCCAGGCCGGTCGAGTGTCCGCGAGCGCCGGATGCAACACGGCAAACGGTTCGGTCGAGTTCAACGACGGCACGCTGACCACCGGCACCATGGCGTCGACCATGATGGGCTGCCCTCCCGGCATCGCCGAGTCCGACTCCTGGACAACAACATTGCTGACCGCTGCGCCGGCGTGGAGCCTCGACGGCGACACCCTCGTCCTGACATCGAAGGACGCCACAGTCACCCTGCAGGACAAGAAAATCGTCACGCCGGATCGACCGCTGCAGGGCACGACGTGGACTGTCACGTCCCTCATCAGTCCCGATGCGATCAGCACGAGCCTGGCTCTGGAGACGTCAGCTCCCGAACTGACGATTGCCGCAGACGGTTCGGTCAGCGGGAGCACCGGATGCAATCGCATGACCGGAAGCGCCCAGACGTCCGACACCACAGTCACGTTCACGCCGATGGCAACCACGCGTATGGCTTGCCCCGAGGAGAACATGGACATCGAGCGCCAGATCCTGGCGGTGCTCGACGGCGAAGTGAGCTACACCGTCGACGCCGACACGCTGACCCTGCGCAAGCCCGACGACACCGGATTGATACTGACTGCGCAGGCTTGACCAGACGCTGCAGGCTCGATCAGACGTTGTCGAGCAGCCAGCGCCCCAACTCGCGGGCGCTGGCATCGATCATCGCGGGCCAGTCCAAGGCCGAGTCGTCCGCGTGATCGCTGACGTGTTTGACGAGTCGGCAGGTAGCACCCGCAGCCTGCGCGGCGAATGCGATGGCAAATCCCTCCATGTCGACCAGATCGGCTCGCTGCGCAAGGGCGTCCCGGGTTGCAGCGTCGGCGATGAATGCGTCGCCGGTCGCCAACACCGAGTCGTCACCGCCGGCGAGCACCAAACGGTCCGCGACGTCGTGCCCCAGCGCTCGGATCGCGGTGCTGCTGATGTCGTGATTGATGACGACGCCGGGAACATAGAGGCCGCCGTGGTGCGCGTGCAGCGCACCGGCTGTCCCGATGTTGACGACCAGCGGCAGATCATCCCGCTCGTACCGCGCGAGAGCAGAGGCGACTGCTGTTGCAGCACTGACCTTTCCAATCCCCGTGATCAGCAGTTCGTATCCTTGCGGCACGTATGCCGCTTCCGACTTCGTCGCACTGACCACCAGAACGTTGTTCGCACTCATGTGCGCGACCGTACCGCCCCGGATACGGTGGCACTGCACGCGCCTGCTCACATCGCTAGAGTCCATTCATGGCCACACTGCGTGAAAGCATCATCGAAGAACTCGGCACAAAGCCGACAATCGACGCCGCAGCGGAGGTTCGCGCGCGAGTCCAGTTCCTGAAGGACTACGTGCGCTCGACCCCCGCCAAAGGGTTCGTTCTGGGAATCAGCGGCGGTCAGGACAGCACGCTCGCCGGAGCCCTCGCCCAACGCGCGGTCACGGAACTTCGTGAAGAAGGCCACGAGGCCGAGTTCGTCGCCGTTCGACTCCCCTATGGCGCTCAGGCTGACGAATCCGACGCTCAGATCGCGCTCGGCTTCATCAAGCCGGACCGCTCTCTCACGGTCAACGTCAAGCCTGGCGCCGACGCGACGGCCCGTGAGGCCTCCGAGGCGTTGGGGAACGGCGAACTACGCGACTTCGTCCGCGGCAACATCAAGGCGCGCGAACGAATGGTCATCCAGTATGCGATTGCCGGTCAGCTCGGCTACCTCGTGATCGGTACCGACCACGCCGCAGAAGCGATTACCGGCTTCTTCACGAAATTCGGTGACGGCGGTGTCGACATCACGCCGCTCACCGGCTTGAGCAAACGCCAGGGCGCTGCATTGCTGCAGGAATTGGGCGCACCCGAGAGCACGTGGCGCAAGGTGCCGACCGCCGACCTGGAGGACGACCGACCCGCGCTACCCGACGAAGTTGCCCTAGGCGTCACGTACTCACAGATAGACGACTACCTCGAAGGAAAGGACGTTTCCTCCGAGGTAGCCGAGAAGCTCGAGAAGATGTTCACCAACACTCGTCACAAGCGCACGGTGCCGGTCACACCCCTCGATGACTGGTGGAAGTAACTCCTACCAGAGCTCTTACCAGCGACTAGCTACCGAACAGGCTGCCGAAGACGTCGCCCAGCGAACCCGTTCCCGAAGCCGGATCCTTCTTCGCGAAGTTGGTGGTGCATCCGTTGAACTGCACTGCATCGACCAGCGTCGACGTGGCGGCGGAACCGGTGCCCACACTGACGCCGTAGTGGTCGACTACCGCGTTCGGGTTCGCGGCGACGATGTCAGCCAAAGGCACTGACACGCGGTCCTTGGCGCCGTCGATGTTCTGAGTGCTCCACCACACGCCCTTCTGGAGATCCGCGTGAACGCCGCCGTCAGCCGTCGGCGTCGCGTCGGGTCCCGGGACCCACACCAGGGTGGTGAATCCGTTCTCGAACTTTCCGCCGGTGGTTCCGGTGAGGCGGAGCTGGAATGCCGCAGTCGGCGTGGCGGCGCGCTCGGCAAAGCCGATCGCCTTGCCGACTGCGTCGGACAGCTTGATACCGCCGGCCGAATGGTAGGAAACCGAACGATCGCCGGTACCGTCGACGGCCAGCTTCAGTGAGCCGTCCTTGTCGAGAACGTTGTCGGCCGAGTACGACGCGGTCTGATCCTTCTCGTCGGTGAACGGGATGCCCCACCCGTTCGGCGTCGCTTCGGTGGACAGGGTCGAGCACGAGGCTTCCGGCGCAGAAGAGCCGAGAGAACCGGTGGACGGAAGCGCAGTAGCAATTGCCGGAGCGGTGAGTGCAGCTGCTCCGAGGAGCGCTACGACGACTCCGACACGGCGCGTGGAATTAATCGACATTGAAATACCTTTCACATATCCCGAGTGGAATTGCGCCAAAATTAACACATGTCGACAATTACCAACAGCGAAGGTATTTCTTTTGTCATCCAAACAGATGACAATTCACCTTGGCAATTCGAAGTGCATTCGCTCCCCCAAAAGTAGGAGAAACTAAACAAAACGACCAATGCTGGACAATTGACCAACAATGGAGAAAACGGAGATAGATGCCACTTGAGCTGGAGTGATCAAGATATAAATATTTGGACCGGCAAACCGAAAAAGGACAATACGTCGGCAGCCCACAAATAGCTACGCCGGCAATTCTCGGACTAGCCTCCAGCGAAAGGCGGAAGAATATCGACAGCGCTACCGGAGGCTCGAGAGACGTCGCGGGTCAACTCGTCACCGACGAGGAAAGCCGAGACCGACAGCACTCGCTCCATCTCCGATCCGTATCGTCCGACCAAGACCGCCACCAACTCGGCAAGTGTGTTGTCGGGCGAAATGGCGACTACCTCGCTACGGCAACCGGATACATCCGCTGCAGCAGCAAAGTAACGAACCGAGATCGAATGCGGATCAGCCACCGATCGCTCCCATACTTCTTTCGGGCGGAACGAAGTCCGCGGCGTCGATGCCGTGCCCTGCCCATTTGTTCCACATCGCACCGCGCCACAAATCCGCTAGTTCGTCGTCACTTGCTCCGGCCCTGAGCGCGGCACGCAGATCAACTTCACGGTCACTGAACAGACATGACCGAATTGTTCCCTCTGCGGTCATTCGCGTCCGATCGCATTCACTGCAGAACGAGCGGGTCACGGAAGCGATGATCCCTACCGTCATCGTGGTCCCGTCGACACGCCATTCTTCGGCAGGAGCCGACGGATCTTCACGGCCGATTGCTTCCAATTCGAAACGGCTTCCCAAAACGGACAACAATTCAGCCGCGGTCACCATGTTCTCGCGTGCCCATGCATGGTCTGCGTCCAGAGGCATTTGCTCGATAAAGCGCAATTCGACGCCGGCTTCGAGGCACCACTGCAAAAGATCCGCCGCGCCGTGGAGCGTTTCACGCATCAGCACCGCATTGATCTTCAGTGGCGCGAGCCCGGCCGCAGCTGCCGCTCGAATTCCCGCGAGAACGGACGGCAACCTGTCTCGACGCGTCAATTCAGCGAAATGGGCGCGATCAACCGAATCCAGGGAAACATTGATGCGAGTCAAACCAGCTGCAGCCAACTTCGCCGCACGATGTTCGAGCCCAACGGCGTTGGTAGTCATGGAAAGTGGAATTCCTGGCACGCGCGCGGCGCACCCCCCGATGATCTTTTCGAGGTCACTACGCATCAGCGGTTCGCCGCCGGTGAATCTCACCTCGCGAATACCGACTCGTTCGACGCCGATTCCGACTACTCGAATGATCTCGTCGGCACTCAGAAGATCTTCCGCAGCGATGGCCGGCAAGCCTTCCTCCGGCATGCAATACGTGCAACGAAGTGAACACTTCTCGGTGATCGAGACTCGCAGATCTCTGGCAACACGCCCGAACCTGTCGACCAGGAGATCCGTCTCGGGACGACCGGCGAGGGAGGCAGCGTCGAACCGCACGGTGGGAATTCCCATCGAGACCACTGTCATCACTTCACCAACTTCCGTATTGCTCCAGTATGACCGAAAGCCGTACTCCGTGTGTCGGACGGACCACACCGCCTAGGATCAAAACATGTCGAGGTTGTCGAGGTTACTGTCATGAGCGCGCGTTCGGTCGAGGAACACGCGTCGCACATCTCCGGATTGCTCACCGGCCTGCACACCCTCTCTCCGACGGCAGTTCCGACGGCAGAAGCGTTGGGGCGCATAACTTGCTCGGATATCGCATCGCCGGTAGACCTGCCACTCTTCCGCAACTCGCAGATGGACGGGTATGCCGTCGATGCTGCTTCTGTGGCCTCGGTTCCGACCACACTGACGGTTCGAGGCGTGATCGCCGCTGGAAGCGGAAAACCACCGAAACACCTTCCAGGATCGGCATTTCGCATCATGACCGGTGCTCCGCTCCCCGAGGGTGCCGACGCCGTTGTTCCGGTCGAGGACACAACGGGTGTCACCGAGCACGTCGTCACGATCGAACGGGGCAGGTCGGTAGGCGAATTCGTACGCGAACGTGGCAGCGACATCACCGCCGGAATGCTACTGGTCACGGCCGGAACACACTTGGAACCTCGCCATATCGCCGCGCTGAGTGCTGTGGGCTTGGCCTCGCTCGACACCTACACGAAGCCACGGGTCGCGATAATTACGACGGGCGCCGAACTGAAAAGTGCCGGAACAACTCTCGAACCCGGTGAGATCTACGATTCCAACGGTCCAGCTTTGGCAACATTGGCCGAAGCCAACGGCGCCGATGTCGTATCCGTCGCCCGAAGCAGCGACGACCCCGCCGAGTTCCGCGAATTGCTCTCGTACGCAACCTCGGTCGCTGATCTGGTGTTCACCTCCGGCGGAGTGTCCATGGGCGACTTCGAGGTGGTGAAGGAAACTCTCACGCCTCTGGGAGCACACTTCGGCCACGTCGCAATGCAGCCGGGCGGTCCGCAAGGCACTGCAGTGGTGAACGAAGTGCCGGTACTGAGCTTCCCGGGCAACCCGGTGAGCACGATGGTCTCCTTCGAGGTCTTCGCACGGGGCGAACTGCGCCGGGCCGCGGGCCTGCCCGAGATCCCGCGCGAGCGACTCCCGTTGACTGCACCGCTGCGTTCGGTGGACGGCAAGCGGCAGTTCCTGCGGGCACGCAGAACTGCGGACGGAATCGAACTCGTTGCCGGACCCGGATCGCACCTTGTTGCAGCCATGGCGTGGGCCGACGTCCTGATCGACATCCCCGCCGCCGTGACCGAGCTCGGCGCGGGCGATCTCGTCGACGTCGTCCCGCTCTCGACTTCCTCGATCTGATTCACTCGATCTGATTCAAAGGACACTGATGACCGAATTGACACACGTCGACAGCGAGGGCCGAGCGCGCATGGTCGACGTCAGCGCCAAGGCCGAGACGACGCGTATCGCCGTCGCCGCCGGCGAACTCGTCACGACCGCCGAGGTAGTTCGCCTCGTCCGCGCCGACGGCATGCCCAAGGCTGATGTCCTCACCACCGCGCGCATCGCCGGAATCGCCGGTGCGAAGAAGACCTCCGAACTGATCCCGCTGTGTCATCAACTCGCGCTCTCGTCGGTCAAGGTGGAATTCGGGTTCACCGAAACATCGATCACCGTCGAGGCGACGGCGAAGACTCGCGGACAGACCGGCGTCGAGATGGAAGCACTCACCGCCGTCGCGGTAGCCGGCCTGACCTTGCACGACATGGTCAAAGCGGTGGACCCCGGAGCTACCATGAACGGTGTTCGTCTGCTCACCAAAGACGGTGGTAAACGCGGACATTGGACCCGCGACACTCAGAACGCACAGACAGCTCCGGCGCACACCTTCACCTCGGCACGGTCCGCGACCGTCCTCGTGGCTTCCACCGGCGGTGCGAACGGCACCAGACCCGACACCACCGGACCCACGATCGCGACCTGGCTACGTGAACGGGACTTCGAGGTACGTGGACCGCTTGTGTACGCCGACGCAGACATCGCGGCGGGCATCGCTGACGCCAAGGAGGGCTCCCCGTCACTCGTCATCAGTACCGGCGGCACCGGGGCTTCCCCCACGGATGCCACCCCGGAAGCTACCCGGGCAGTCTTGACCCGTGAGTTGCCCGGCGTCGCAGAAGCGATCCGGACCAAGGGCCTCGAGAAGACACCACACGCGTCGCTGAGCCGTGGTGTGGCAGGTCTCACAGGTACGACGGTCATCGTCAATCTTCCGGGTTCTCCCGGTGGAGTGAAGGACGGTCTCGCCGTCCTCGGACCCATCATCGATCACCTGCTCGCGCAGGTCGCAGGCGGAGGAGCGCACGATGAGTGAGCTATTGGCTCGGATCTCCGAGCAACCGATTCACGCAGACACCGTCGACGCCGCCGTTGCCGGTCCGAAGAACGGCGCTGTTGTGGTGTTCACGGGAACGGTGCGCAATCACGATGGAGGTCAAGCGGTTTCGGCGTTGGAGTACCAAGCGCATCCGGATGCCGAACGCTTCCTCGAGACGTGCTGCCAAGAGGTTGCGGCCTCGACCGGCCTGCCGGTTGCCGCGATCCATCGCGTCGGTCACCTCGAGATCGGCGACCTCGCACTGGTCGCCGCCGTCGCCGCGCCGCATCGAGCGGAGGCGTTTGCCGCGTGCGCCGAACTGGTGGAGCGCATCAAGCACGAGGTACCGATCTGGAAGCGGCAACACTTCGCGAACGGCGTCTCCGAATGGGTCGGGTTGTAGGTCGAACGCTCCGGGAAGGTAGAGTTGCCATCACTAGGTGCCTGAAATCGGGCATCCAGCGTCGTAGAACGCAAATTTTCTTGCTGAGTGCTCAATGCACCCGCTCTTCTTACGGCGAAGAAGCCTGCCGACCGGCAGCGCCGCCACCACTGTGCTTGATTGTTCGACCGGTTAATTCCCGTGTCGGCATCCGGGCACGAACACGTGCCCGAAAGGCTCTGAACACACTTGTCTGACATCTCTACGCCCGCTACCACCTTCGCAGCCCTCGGTGTGCGCGCACCGCTGGTGAAAGCTCTCGAAGACGGCGGAATCACTTCTCCGTTCCCGATCCAGATCGACACCCTCCCCGACACTCTCTCGGGGCGCGACGTACTGGGCCGCGGAAAGACCGGAAGCGGCAAGACCCTCGCGTTCTCCATCCCCATGGTCTCCCGCCTCGCCGGCGAACTGTCCGGAGGAAAGCGTCGTCCGGGTCGACCGCTCGGCCTGGTGCTCGCACCGACGCGTGAGCTCGCCACCCAGATCACCGCAACCCTCGAACCGTTGGCCGCCGCATACGACTTGCGCGTGACCACGATCTTCGGTGGTGTCTCGCAGCACCGCCAGGTTCAGGCTCTCAAGGCCGGAGTCGACATCGTCGTCGCCTGCCCCGGTCGCCTCGAAGACCTCATGAAGCAGAAGTTCGTCAGTCTCGACGCCGTCGAGATCACCGTGCTCGACGAGGCCGACCACATGGCCGACCTCGGCTTCCTGCCCGTCGTCACCCGCATCCTCTCGTCCACCCCGCAGGACGGGCAGCGTCTACTGTTCTCGGCAACGCTGGACAACGGCGTCGACAAGCTCGTCAAGCGTTTCCTCAAGAACGAGGTCATGCATTCGGTCGACGAGGCCAACTCCCCCGTCGCCGCAATGACGCACCACGTGTTCGACGTCGACGGCGTCGAAGCCAAGAAGGCTCTGGTCGAGAAGCTCGCTTCCGGTACCGGTCGTCGCATCCTGTTCATGCGCACCAAGCACCAGGCTCGCAAGTTGGCTCGCCAGCTCACCGAGTCGGGCATCCCGTCCGTTGACCTTCACGGCAACCTCTCGCAGGCTGCTCGCGACCGTAACCTGGCGGCATTCTCCGCCGGTGAAGCGCGCGTCCTCGTCGCCACCGACGTCGCAGCGCGTGGCGTCCACGTCGACGACGTCGAGTTGGTCGTCCACGTCGATCCGCCGGCCGAGCACAAGGCTTACCTGCACCGCAGTGGTCGCACCGCTCGCGCAGGCAGCGCCGGCGACGTGGTCACCGTGGTTCTGCCCGAGCAGCGTAAGGATCTTGCGATCCTCATGCGCAAGGCAGCCATCAAGGTGACCCCGGTCCGTTCGACTGCCAATTCCGAGCACGTCGTCAAGTTGGTCGGCGACATCGCACCGCACGTCACGCCGGCTCCGAAGGCTCCTGCCCAGCCGAACGGTGGACGCGGGCAGCGTCCCGCCGGCCAGGGTGGACGCGGCGGCGCAGCACGTTCGGGTCAGGCTCGCTCCGGACAGGGCGGTCAGTCACGCGGTGCTCGCACCGGCGGAGCTGCCCGTCAGGAACATGCCGGTGGTGGCGCTCGCCGTCCCCGCACCGGCGGCGGCGCTCGCACCGCAGGCTCCACCGGTGGCCGTCCCGCACGCTAGGCCACACCGCCGCCCCGCGCGCAACGCCGCCCGGTACAACTCAATAGGTTTCGTAATGGACAGCGTCGGCCAGTGGCCGGCGCTGTCGCCATCCG
>NZ_JARVSY010000063.1:0-22734 GCF_030208925.1 Rhodococcus sp. MEB032 | reverse complement strand
ACTGACATTCATCGACACACTGTTGAGTTCTCAAAGAACACGCACACACCATCACCACGACCCTATGGCCGCCGCTCCGGGGCAACTTTTCCAGCCTATCCCAACCAAGTCACCGGCGCAAACCGGAACCCCGTGAAGAAAAACTGGATTGTGTTCGCCAGGCACTTCGTACAACCTCGTGTCACTCACCCTCGCAGGTGGGAGTCGGTGTCCGTGTCGCTCTGACCTGGACAAAGTTACGCGAAGATCAACACAACACCAAATCGCCAGGTCAGAGCACTGCGGTCGGTAAACTTCACGGAACCCAGTACCTCTCGGCCAGTTCTTCGACGATCGGATCGCCTTCCTCGGCCTGTTCCAACGCTTCGAGATCGTCGTTGATCGAAACCAGCCGGGGATCGTCACCCTCAGCTTCCTGAATCGGGTGCCGACCGTCCTCGGCGAGTTGCCTCAGCAGCTTTTCCTTGACGCGGGCTTTCAACGAATCAGCCATACCGCCAGCATGTGCCGCTCGGGCTCAGTTGTCGAGGCCTACTCGTCGTCCTTCTTGCCGAAGACACGTCGTGCCGTCGGAATCAGGATGATCAGCGCGCCGAGCAGAACGATGAGCGAAAAAACCTGCAGTGCCATGTCGACCTCTTACCGTCACGCCGGCGCGAGCCAGCTCCCCCACGGGGTGTTTCGAACAACCGTAAATGCAACGAGAACTCCGAGCACCACGATCGTCACAGTCGGCCGAAGCACGATCATGCGATCCCGCGTGCCTTTCCAACGGCGCACTGTCCAACCGATCCACGCGATCACCAACACCGCGATAAGCGGCACGATCAAGGCATTGCTGGACACTGCGGCGCCAATATCCAGATTAGTCAGGTCATTGACCGCACGAAGGCCACCACACGCCGGGCACCACAATCCCGTCAACGCGTACATCGGACAAACGCCGTAACTACCCGCGCTGTGGGGATCACGGAAGTGGAGTACCGCGGCGGCCGTCACGGCCACTGCAGCAACACCGACAGGTGCGGCCAGCGAGCGTCGTCGACTTGTGACCGCTTCCAACTCCATGGCACCCACTGTAAGAGACCTCGGCAGCGACTAGCGCGCGCGAACGACTACCGACCGGACCACCATGTCGTGCCAGCACTGGTGCTTCGAGTCCCAGAGCGGCCAGAGATAGTTGAGGAAGCAGGCGCCACCCAGGATCGCCATCATGATCCAACGAAGCAGCGCCATCACCGGGCCGAGAGGCACACCGTCGGACTCCCGAATCACCGAAATTCCCAGCCACTTCTTGCCGAGCGTCTGTCCGGTGTTCCCTTGCCTGAAGACGAGATTCCACACCTCGATCAAGAAGATCGCCAGTATGCCGACGACCATGACGATCACCCCGACCGGATTACCGCCTTCAGCGCTCACGCTGCCGTCGTCGTATGTGGTCACTTCGGATCCGGAGAACGCGATCACTGCTCCGATGCCCGCGAGGATGACGCCCGGGAGCGGAACGACGAAGCCGTCGAGAATTGACGCGAACACCCGAGAGATCCAGGTTGCGTACGGATAGGCGGGCGTCGGCGGCTGATAACCCTGCGGCGGCATCTGCCCGTACGGCGGCTGATTCTGCGGTGGTTGGCCTGGTCCCCAGTTCTGATCCGACATCGAGGTCTCCCCTGTTCAGGCACGTGTTCGCCGAACTCAGGATAAACCGCACATACGCAAGAATTGGGAACTAACGACAAGAGCCCCACATCCGGATTTCCGGGTGTGGGGCTCTTGGCTGAGCTGCCTGAGAGAATCGAACTCTCGACCTTTTCATTACGAGTGAAATGCTCTACCGACTGAGCTAAGGCAGCGTGCCTTTCGGCGGTGGCGAGTCTATCTGGTCAACCCCCGGATCGCGAAAACGGGGGTCGGAAAGCGGCTCCGATGGAGGCAACCATCGCATCGAGCGCCCACTGCAACTTGACGTTGAAGTCGACGGCCTCGCGGCATTCGAGCACCGCTTCGATGCACTTGAGCAACCCCTCCGGGGACGTTCGGGCAGCCAACTCGGCGGCCTGCCGAGCCATGTCGGGATGGGTCGCCGTCGACGTCGACCCCAGCGAATAGGAAAGCGCGTCCCGGTACATGCCGGCCAGGTCGATCAGCGTCCGGTCGAGAAGATCGCGGCGGGCCCGGGTGTCGCGCGATTTCTGGCGCGCTTCGAGGTCCTTGATCAGACCAGCCGATCCGCGCAGAGTCCCGGCTGTTCCCTTGCCGGTTCCACCGCCACCCAAGGAGACCTTGAGCTCCTCGAGTTCCTGTTCCTTGAGTTCGGCGTAGAACGCCTTGGTGTCAGCCTCGATCGACTTCACCAAGTTCTCTGCGGCCTTGTACGCCGTCGAAGCCCCGATCGCGTCGGCGGCTAGTCGAAGCGAACGCTGACGCTCGTCGCGCGCGCTCTCGTCGGTGGCGAGACGCCGAGCCCGGCCGACATGTCCGCCGCTGATCGATGCGGCGATTCTCGCCCGTTCCGGATCCAGCCCGTCGCGGTCGATCAGTACCTGGGCGATCGATTCGACGGACGGCGTCACCAACGGCATGTGCCTACACCGCGATCGGAGGGTGACAGACATGTCTTCCGGATCGGTCGTCGGCGCGCAGAGCAGGATGACCGTGCGGTCCGGCGGCTCCTCGACAACCTTCAGGAGGGCGTTGGCTGCGCCTTCGGTCAAACGATCGGCATCCTCGACCACGATCACCTGCCACCGCCCCGTCGTCGGTCGACGCGAAGCGATGTTGACTATCTCGCGCATGCCTTTGACGCTGATACTCAGGCCGTCGGGGATGATCCGTCGTACGTCACCGTGGGTTCCACCCATCGTCGTCGTACACGCATGACACTCACCGCACCCTGGTGCACCGTCGGAGGTGCACTGCAGGGCAGCGGCGAAGCAGAGAGCAGCCACCGAACGACCTGAGCCGGGTGGCCCGGTGAAGAGCCACGCGTGGGTCATCTCCGAGCCGCTGGAATCGCCACGAGCCGACAGTGCAGCATCACGCAGGCTCTGCTCGACGTCGTGCTGACCCACCAGCCGACCGAACACACCTCGTTCGGCCACTTCAGTACTCATGCAAAAACCCTAACCGTCGGCACCGACGAAGCCTTACGAGTCCTTCTTCGCCGGAGCCTTCTTGGCGGCGGCCTTCTTTGCCGGGGCCTTCTTTGCGGCTGTTTTCTTGGCAGCGGCCTTCTTTGCCGGAGCCTTCTTGGCCGCTGCCTTCTTCTTGACCGGGCCGCGCGCACGACGATCAGCCAGCAACTCCGATGCACGAGCATCGGAAATGGATTCGACGTCGTCGTCCTTGCGAAGGCTGGCGTTGGTCTCGCCGTCGGTGACGTACGGACCGAAACGGCCGTCCTTGATCACCATCGGCTTCTCGCTGACCGGATCGACGCCCAACTCACGCAACGGAGGCGTTGCAGACGCCTGACGCCCACGACGCTTCGGCTCGGCGTAGATCTTGAGCGCCTCGTCGAGCGTGACGGTGAACATCTGCTCTTCGTTGGCGAGCGAGCGTGAGTCCGTGCCCTTCTTCAGGTACGGACCGTAACGGCCGTTCTGCGCGGTGATCTCTTCCTTCGATTCGGGGTCGACACCCACGACGCGCGGAAGCGACAGCAGACGCAGCGCATCTTCCAAGGTGATCGTCGCCAAGTCCATGGACTTGAGCAGCGATCCGGTCCGCGGCTTGGGGCCTGCGACCTTCTTGGCAGCCTTCTTCGCAGGCGCCTTCTTGGCCGCGGCCTTCTTCACCGCAGTCTTGGTGCTGCCCGAGCTGATTTCTTCCGGCTCGGGAGCGGTGACGGGAACGATGTCCGGTTCCGGCTCGGCCGGCGGTTCGGGCAGGATCTCGGTCACGTAGGGACCGAAGCGGCCTTCCTTCGCGACGATCTCGTGGCCCGTCAGCGGGTCGACGCCCAGCTTGCGGCCCTCTTGAGGCGTCGAGAACAACTTCTCGGCGTACTCGGGAGTGAGCTCGTCCGGTGGCAGGTCATCGGGAAGATTTGCCCGCTGCGAGATCAGATCGCCTTCGGGATCGTCCGGATTCTGAACCATGCGCTCGAGATACGGCCCGAACCGGCCGACGCGCACATGAACCTCGCGGCCCTCGGCGTCGTCGAAGAGACGGATGGAGTTGACCTCGCGTGCGTCGATCTCCTCCAGGTTGACTCCGACCATCTTCTTCAGCCCGCCCTCGCGGGCGACCGAACCTTCGGCGCCTGTCTCGCCGCCGAAGTAGAAGCTGCTCAGCCAGTTGCCGCGCTGCTCACGGCCGCCGGCGATCGCGTCGAGATCGTCTTCCATTCCTGCCGTGAAATCGAAGTCGACCAGCCGGCCGAAGTGCACCTCGAGCAGCCCGATGACGGCAAACGCCACCCAGGACGGAACCAGCGCGCTGCCACGCTTGTAGACGTATCCGCGATCGAGAATGGTCTTGATGATCGACGAGTAGGTCGAAGGACGGCCGATGCCGAGTTCTTCGAGCGTCTTGATCAGGCTGGCTTCTGTGTAGCGAGCGGGTGGGTTGGTGCTGTGTCCGTCCGGATCGAGCTTGGTGGCCGTGACTTCCTGACCCTTGACCAGCACCGGAAGCCTGGATTCGGCGTCGTCGGACTGACCGCCGGCCTCTTCGTCGACGCTCTCGACGTAAGCCTTGAGGAAGCCGGCGAACACGATGGTGCGACCCGAAGCGGAGAACGTGCAGTCCTCGCCGGTGCCTGCCGTGCCGGAGATGCGAAGCGTCAACGTCGTACCGCGGGCGTCGGCCATCTGCGAAGCGACGGTCCGCTGCCAGATCAGTTCGTACAGCTTGAACTCGTCGGAATCGAGCTTGGAGTGCAGCTGACCCGGGGTCTGGAACACGTCGCCGGCGGGGCGGATCGCCTCGTGGGCTTCCTGCGCGTTCTTGACCTTGCGGGTGTACTGACGCGGCGTCGGATGCACGTATTCCGGACCGTACAACTCGGTGGCCTGCGCACGAGCGGCAGCGATCGCCGACTCCGAGAGAGTCGTCGAGTCGGTACGCATGTAGGTGATGTAGCCGTTTTCGTACAGACGCTGTGCGATGCGCATTGCACGCTCGGACGTGAAACGAAGTTTGCGTCCGGCTTCCTGCTGGAGCGTCGACGTCATGAACGGCGGGTAAGGCTTGCGCGTGTACGGCTTGTCCTCGGCGGAGGAAACCGTGAGGTCGACGCCCTGCAACGCTTCCGCGAGACGACGCGCGTACGCCTCGTCGAGCACGGTGACCGCGCTGCCCTTGAGCTTTCCGTCAGCTCCGAAATCGCGACCGGAGGCGACACGCGAACCGTCGACGGAGACCAGGCGCGCACCGAAACTACGCGGGCTGGCCTCTGCACCGGCGTCGAGCGTCGCGGAAATATCCCAGTACGACGCCGACTTGAACGCCATCCGCTCGCGTTCACGCTGGACGATGACGCGAGTGGCCACCGACTGGACGCGGCCGGCCGAGAGCTTCGGCATGACCTTCTTCCAGAGAACCGGGCTGACCTCGTAACCGTAGAGACGGTCGAGGATGCGGCGGGTTTCCTGAGCATCGACGAGGTCGGTGTCGAGTTCGCGGGTGTCTTCGGCGGCAGCACGGATTGCCGGCTCGGTGATCTCGTGGAAGACCATTCGACGAACCGGAATCTTGGGCTTGAGAGTCTCGAGGAGATGCCAGGCGATTGCCTCGCCCTCGCGGTCGGGGTCAGTTGCGAGGAAGAGCTCGTCGGCGTCCTTCAACAGAGACTTGAGTTCGGCGACCTTGCCCTTCTTTTCCGGGCTCACGACATAGAGCGGCTCGAAGTCGTGATCGACGTTGACGCCGAGACGGGCCCACGACTCGCCCTTGTACTTGGCCGGAACGTCCGCTGCGCCGCGCGGGAGGTCGCGAATGTGACCGACCGATGCCTCGACGACGTAGTCCTTACCGAGGTAGGGAGCGATTTTGCGCGCCTTGGTCGGTGACTCGACGATCACGAGGCGACGAGGGTTACCGGACGCTCCCTGACCGCTGCCGTTGTCCGCTTTAGCCACCTGCTGCCCGAGCCTTCCTTTGGACGTTCACTGCCGTCGGCAGATCTTCAGAACTAGACGTGTGGAGCAAGTTATACCCCGTGTCTCTCTTTACAGAGTGACATACCCGCAAGACATTCGTGCAGATCAGTACAGTATGGGCTCCGTCGGACACGCGGCATGAGCACTGTCAGACGTGTGGCCAGGCGACCGAGGTGTCGACGTGTTTCGGCGCCTCACCGAGGTATTCGACGAGCTTTGTCAGTCTCTTCTTTCCCGACACACGGAGCCCCGGACCCGGTGTCCGGTTACCCAGTTGAGTCGGCGCGATACCAACCCTCATCAAGGCCTGAGCCAGCGGTGCGTGTGTCTCCTTCGCATGGGGGTCGAGGCCGAACACGAATCGTTCACCGCCTTCTTCGAGTCGGCCGGCGGCGACGGCCCACACTCGGAGTTGGCGAGAATTAGGAACCCACCCGACCGGCACCGCCTTCACTGCTCCCTTGGTCCATTGCACGGACAGCGGAAGGAGTGCGGGCGTCGACTGAGTTCGGACGAGTGGGCTGCCTTCTTCGCTACGCGTCACCTCGGCCCCGAGTCCGCACTGCGCGATCAACTCGGCAACGGCCTGTGCTCTCCAGTCCCGATCCACGACGATCGAGATCCGCGCGCGATCCTCCGAGGTCACGACCTGCCCCGGTCCGGCCAGCATTCCGGCAAGGTCCGTCACGGCAGGTGGAATCGACTCGGCAGAGAAAAAGGACAGTTGGCTCACAGAGTGAAACGTAAGCCACGAAGGTATCGACGGCATAGACGACCGGCCGTGGCCGAACAGCTGCGTGCATTCACCTCGGACAGGGAAAGTACTAACTCAGCCCGAAAAGATTTGTCCCCCACCGCACGGATGCGATGGGGGACAAATACTGTCCGAACTATTCGCTCAGCAAGTGAGCGGAAAAATCAGACCGCGCGAACGCCGGTAGCCTGGGGACCCTTGGTGCCCTGGCCGACCTCGAACTCCACACGCTGGTTCTCCTCGAGGGTACGGAAGCCGTTGCCCTGAATTTCGGAGTAGTGAACGAAGACGTCTGCGGAACCGTCTTCGGGAGCGATGAAGCCGAAGCCCTTTTCAGCGTTGAACCACTTCACAGTGCCCTGTGCCATGCTTTTCCTTCTCTTTCTAACACCGGATTCGGTGAACAGCCCTTACAGTCCACCGGGCCGGTTCCGACCGCTGTACGTCTTTATTTCCCCCTCAGGAAAGGCAGAGCACCGCGCCCGCAACAACGATCCTGCGAGCGTGCACTTTCTCAAGCCTACGAACACAGAAGCTGCGACCGATTGTCAGTCAACCATGTTCTCCGCGTGCACAACAGTCGAAAAGGGAACTAAAAACGTTAAAAGTTCGCTACGAGAAAAACAGCCCACGATCGTGGTTTCCCGCGCGCGCGCCGAGCACCCGGTTCCACCAAGACCGCCGACCGTTGCGTATCATCAAAACTGCAGGTAGCGACAGTTTCCGATTGCCGCCACACCCCAACGCCGAGCCCGGAGAGTCACGTGAACGCACCTTCCCCGATCCCCGCCCCGGGAGGGAAGCCTGGCGAGACCTACGGGCAGATGCTGCTCGATCGGGTCGTCGCCGGGGTCAGTGGAAGCGAAAAACCACTGATGTTCACCGCGCAGTTACCTGCTCGCGTAGCCGAGTTCACCGAATGGCCGGAGTGGGTGCACCCCAGCGTCGTACGTGCGCTCGCCGAGCACAGCGTGCGGTCCCCGTGGATCCACCAGAGTGAGGCCGCCGACCTCGCTTACGCCGGAAAACACGTGGTCGTGGCCACCGGTACGGCGTCGGGTAAGTCACTGGCGTACCAACTCCCGGTGCTGACGGCCATGGCGACCGATCCGCTCGCAACAGCCCTGTACCTCTCCCCCACCAAAGCGCTGGGCTCCGATCAACTGCGAGCAGTGCTGTCCCTCACCGACTTCGACGTCGAACTTCGCAGCACGAACGCCAGTGCGTACGACGGCGACACCTCTCAGGAACTCCGCACTTGGGCACGTGAGAACTCACGCTGGCTCTTCACCAACCCCGACATGATCCACATTTCTCTGCTCAGAACCCATCAGCGATGGGCACACTTCTTCCGCAACCTGAAATACGTGATCATCGACGAATGCCACTCCTACAGGGGAGTCTTCGGATCCAACGTCGCGCTCGTGATCCGGCGACTACGCAGAATTGCAGCCCGTTACGGCGCCGAACCCACCTTCATCCTGGCGAGTGCGACCACAGCAGATCCCGGCGCAGCGGCATCGCGGCTGATAGGCGCACACTGCACCGAGGTCACGAAAGACGGATCGCCGCACGGCCCACGCACCGTCGCGCTGTGGGAGCCGCCGCTACTCGAGGCATTGACCGGCGAAAACGGTAGCCCGGTACGACGTCCCGCGGGCGCGGAAGCCGCGCGGATCATGGCCGACCTCATGATCGAAGGCGCCCGCACTCTCACCTTCGTCCGCTCCCGCCGCGGCGCCGAACTGACCGCGATGGCCACCAAACGTCTACTCACCGAGGTGGACCCGGACCTCGCCGAGCGAGTCGCGTCGTATCGCGCCGGATATCTGGCCGAGGACCGACGCGAACTGGAAGCTGCACTCGCCGACGGCACACTGCTGGGCGCAGCCACCACCAACGCACTGGAGCTCGGCGTCGACATCGCAGGCCTCGACGCCGTTGTCGTGGCAGGCTTCCCGGGCACCGTCGCCTCGTTCTGGCAGCAAGCGGGTCGCTCCGGGCGACGCGGTGAGGGTTCACTCGTCGTGTTGATCGCCCGCGACGATCCACTCGACACCTACCTCGTTCACCATCCGTCAGCGGTACTCGACAAACCCGTCGAGGCGACGGTGACAGATCCCGGAAATCCGTACGTCCTGGGACCACAACTTCTCTGCGCTGCAATGGAACTCCCACTTTCCGATGCCGAGGTGGACGCGTTCGGGGCTCTCGAGGTTCTGACCAGGCTGTCGGAGGAAGGCAAGATCCGGCGCCGAAAGCACGGATGGTTCGTCACCGCCGATTCGAACCCCCACGGCTCTTTGGACATTCGCGGCGGCATCGGAACTCAGGTGGCCATTGTCGACGGGGAATCCGGCCGGATGCTGGGCACTGTCGACGCGGGCCGCGCTCCGGCCACAGTTCATCCCGGCGCCGTGCACATCCACCAAGGCGAGACCTACGTCGTCGACGAACTGGACCTCGACGTCGGACTCGCATTGGTACACACCGAGAATCCGGACTGGACCACCTCGGCCCGCGAGACCACCGAAATCACGATCACCGAACAACTTGAGCACAAGAACTACGGCGACATCGCCGTCGCTCTCGTCCAGGTCGAGGTGACACATCAAGTCGTCGGATACCTACGACGGTTGACTTCGGGTGAAGTCCTCGACTCGATCGAACTCGACATGCCCGCACACACTTTGCCCACCAGGGCAGTGATGTACACGGTCACGCCGGAACTCCTCGAATCCATCGGGGTCCCGCCCGAACGGTTCCCCGGATCACTGCATGCCGCGGAACATGCCGCAATCGGCCTGCTGCCACTGGTGGCGATCTGCGACCGCGGAGACATCGGCGGAGTGTCCACCGCGATGCACGCGGACACCGGACTCCCGACCGTCTTCGTCTACGACGGTCATGCCGGCGGCGCCGGGTTCGCCGACCGAGGGCACAGCGAACTGTCCCGATGGCTCACCGCGACGCGCGACGCCATACTGTCCTGCGAGTGCGCTCACGGTTGCCCGTCCTGCGTCTATTCACCCAAGTGCGGCAACGGAAACGACCCACTCGACAAAGACGGCGCGGTCAAGGTTCTGACCGCCGTGATCGACACGATCAGCTGACCGGACCCGCACGCGCGTAAGCCTGCGCATCCCCGATCCCGAAGCCCGACAACAACACCGGTGCGCGTATCTCGACCAATACATCCCACCCCTGCACCTCGCACTCCGCGAGCACCGTGCGCATCCGCTCCGCGATCACCGCGGACATCTCACACGCCGACTCGTCGCCGCCGTCCAAGGCGCCCGCACCGCCGAGAGCCGAAAGATCAGCGGCCGACTGAGCCGTGTGCCGAGCCACCACTGCGGAACCGACATGCAGCATCCCACCGGTCACCATCACGATCGCTGCCAGAACGCAGCACGCCAGAACCGTGGCAACACCTTCGTCGTCACGTAGGTTCACCCCTCCTCCACTCCCGACTCCACAGCTGCCACCGCCTCGGAAGAAATGTCGACCAACGGCAGCAACGCACTCTCGGCGCTGACAACGGCAACGGCAAAACCGTCCACGATCTCCACCGAGATCGACGCATCTTCGGGTGCGATCCGGCGGGCCGTGGTGACCGCAGACTCACGATCACCACGTGCCACCAACCGCGCGGCCTCACGAGCGGCGTCGACACACCGAACCTGCATCGACACCGCCAGGACTCCGCCGATACACAGCACGACCACCGTGACGATCGAAGCCAGAGCAATCGCGGCCTCCACCGTCACGGCGCCGTCGTCGGCTTGCCGAATACCTCTCGTGGACAACATCACACAGCTGTCTTGAGAGCCTTGTCGATGATGCCTGTCAGCGCCGAGACAATGGAGTCGCCAGTGACAACCGTGTACAGGACGGCACCGAATGCGGCAGCCGCAATCGTGCCGATCGCATACTCCGCGGTGGACATACCGTCGTCCTCCGTTACCAACAGCGCAAATCTGGCCGACACCGTCCTCAACGTCTTCGAAATCATTTCTCCCCCTTCAATCGAAACCTGTGGCAGCACTTCTGCCGCAGGAGCTTTCACTCGGATCCGGCTCACAGCAGGCCGTTACCGAGCACAGTCGTGGCAAGCCCGATCACCACCGGGACGATGCCCAAGGCGATGAACGCCGGCAGGAAACACAGCCCGAGTGGACCGCTGATCAGCACTCCCGCGCGTTCGGCTGCGGCGGCAGCAAGATCCTCGGCGTCACCTCGACTGCGCTCGGCGAGTTCGGCCATGGACGAGGACAGCGACGAACCCGAACGGGCGGAACGCCGAGCCATTCTGGCGAGCGCCTCGGTATCGGGATCGAGAGCGGCCTCGCTCCACGCGGCGTCGGGATCGGCACCGAGCGCCAGAAGGTCGGCGACGCGACGAAGCGAGTCGGCCATCGGTTTCGGTGCCGTCGACGCCATCGCTGTGATCGCGGCGGAGACGGGAAGCCCCGCTCGTAGGCAGGCCCCGAGAAGGTCGAGACTTGCGGCAACTGCGAGTGGATCCGGCTTGTCCGGGACTGAAACCGAATTTTCTGTTGTTGTGTCCGCGAAGAGAATTTCTGCCGCCCTGGCCGAAGCACCGCGCCGAGCGGGAATGATCGCGAACGCCAACGCCATCATCGCCACGGATGCCCAACTCACGACGTGACCTTCGCAGTTATCCGGTCGGTCCAGAGCAGACCCGCTGAGACACAAGTGGTTCCGATCACCAGGAGCACGCCGCCGAGCCCACCTCCGAACAGCACGCGCAGCGGCGACGCACCCATCAATTGCCCGAGACCGATCCCCAACAGCGGGAGAAAGGCCAACACCGCCGCGGTCGCCCGAGCGCCCGCCAACCCGGCCTCGGTACGCTGACGAAAGCGTCTACGTCCCAACATGTCCGTCCGGACGGCGCCGAGTAGTTCCGCCAGTGCCAGCCCGTGTTGGTCGGCGACCCGCCAGACGGATCCGATGCGGGAGAACTCACGCTCGATGCACGAATCCGGTACCGCGAAGGCCGCTGCGGCAGAACCACCGAGACGCGCCCTGGCCCCAGCGGACCGGAATACGGCACTCACTTCTCCGGTACATTCCTCGCCTGCAACAGAACTGGCCGCCGCAGGATGCGCGCCGACGCTCAGCTCGGCGATCAGCACCTCCAGACCGGAGAGCAGCATCTTCTGTGAGAGGTCCCGGTTTTCGGCCGCCTTCGCGCGGCGCCCACGAAAGATCAAGGTTCCGGCGAGGACAACCGCTGCGCATCCTGCCGACAAGCCTCCGAGAACCCATGCAGCCGACACCGCGAAAAATGCGGCGACCAACTGCCACGGAATCTGCCGGGAGGGCTTGCGGATGCTCGGGGCGTACGCAGCGAGCCGAGCACGTGAATCCCGCACCGGCGCAATCGAGACCGCCAACGCGAGGACCAGGAAGGAAACCGTCACGTCCCGACCTCTCGATTGCGAAGCCGGAACATCCGCTCGAGCCGCTCACGACCCGAACCGCCGTCCGGCCACGCCTGCATGATTCGTACATACCCGTCCGCACCGCGGTCGATGACACCGATCTGTTCGAGACGCCTCGATCCGTCAGCCAATCTGTGCACGTGCAGGATCACTTGAACTGCCGCGGCAAGTTGACTGTGCAACGCGTGGCGATCCATCCCGCCGAGCGCCGCCAACGCCTCGAGTCTGGCCGGCACCTCTTCGGGAGAATTGGCGTGAACGGTGCCGGCGCCGCCGTCGTGGCCGGTGTTCATCGCCGTGAGCAGATCAGTCACCTCTGCGCCGCGGACCTCACCGACGACGATGCGATCGGGACGCATTCGTAGTGCCTGCCGAACCAGATCGCGCACCGTCACCTCTCCGACGCCCTCGACGTTGGGAGCTCTGGCGACGAGGCGGACGACGTGCGGATGCGGCGGCGCCAGTTCGGCCGCGTCCTCGACACAGACGATTCGCTCGCGCGGGTCGACCGCGCCGAGCATGGCGGACAACAACGTGGTCTTTCCCGCACCGGTCCCGCCGATCACCAGAAAAGCCAAGCGACAAGAAATGATGCGATTGAGGAGCTCCCGCGCGTCCGGTTCCACGGCGCCGTGGGCGGACAGGGCGTCGAGACCCTGGGTCGCGGGCCGCAACACTCGCAGTGACACGCAGGTTCCACCCTGGGCCACGGGTGCGAGTACGGCATGAAGTCGTACCCCGAAGTGCCCGTCGCCGACGCCCCGCAGGCGGCCGTCGACCCACGGTTGGGCGTCGTCGAGGCGTCGACCTGCCGACAGTGCCAACCGCTGCGCCAGTCGACGCACGGCTGCCTCGTCGGTGAACCGGACCCCCGACCTTTCGAGGCCGACCCCGCGGTCCACCCAGACCTGATCCGGCGCGGTCACCAGTACGTCGGCGACCCCGGGTTCGTGCAGTAGAGGTTCGAGCGGCCCCGCGCCTGTCAGTTCCGTCTGGAGCACCCTGACGACCTCCAACAGATCCGTGTCCGCCAGAACGCCGGAGGACTCGGCTCGCACGGCATCGGCAACGGTGGCCGCCGTCGGCTCGGCGACCGACGACGCCGTCAATCGCTCGCGAACTCGGTCGAGCAGTTCGGCCGTGACCAACGCACTCATGCCGCAGCCCTGCGCGGGCGTGCGCCGGATTCGACGGCGTCGAGTACCGCTGTTGCCGCCACACTCAACGGACAACCGCGGGTCAATTCGAGGCCACCACGCTCGAGCATCGGCGCCAGCGATCGGTGGCCGCGCATCACGGCCGTCAGGGGCAGGCCGAGCATGTCTGCCACATCGGCGCCGCGTAGGCCTCCCGGTGCCGGCCCACGCACGACGAGACCGACGTTGGAGTTGTGTCGCACCACCCAGGCTCCGACCTTCTCGGCCGCGACGCATGCGGCCACGGTGGCCGGAACCACCACGAGCACCGAATCCGACATCTCCAACACGGCCTGACCTACCTCGCTGGGATGACGTGGCACGTCGCAGACCACGAGCCCGCCGGAACTGCGACCTGCGTCAAGCACGGCGCGAACGGCGGTCACTGTCGGACCGTCGATCTCCCGGCGACTGCTCGCCAGAACCCTCAGAAACTTTCCCTTCGCCGGCAGTGCATCGCGCAGCGCCTCCGGGGACAACCGCCCGCCCTCGACGGTCAGTGCACCCCAACGTAATCCGGGAGCAGTCTCGATACCCAACAGCACGTCGGCGCCGGAACCGAGTGCGTCGACGTCCACCAACAGCGTCGGGACGTGACGTGCCGCCGACGTCAACGCGACTGCCGCAGCAGTTGCCGAGGCTCCGCCGCCACCACAACCACCCACCACGCTCACGACGGTGCCGTCACCACTGACGTCGACGTGGTCGGCCAGAACTGCGACCAGCGCGTTCTCTTCCTCGGGCAAGGACAGAACGCTGTCGGCTCCGATCGCGGTGGCGCTCTTCCAATCGTCGACGGTCGGTGTGCTGTCGCATACGAGGAACACTCGCGTTCGCTTGGGGGAACGAGCCAGAGCATCTCGCGCCGCCGACGCGTCCAGTACCACCGCCGAGGCCCGGTTCCACTGTTGCCGGGACACGGGATGTTCGGCCTCGTCCAGCCGGCGGTCCACCGCGGCAGCGACGCGTCGCACGCTCGCGAGGATTTTCGCGTCGTCGACGAGAACCAGAATGGGAGCCCCGGTTTCCTGAGAGCTGATCGTCGTGTTCATGACTGCAGAGCCTGAACGAGCACCGGCACCGAAAACAGTGGGCCGAACAACCCTGTGGACAACTGGGAGGTTGGGGAGAAACAGGCCTGAGACAGAGGACGGCCCCCGCCAATGGGGGGAGGAGGCGGGGGCCGTCTGAGTTCAGCCCCGGGGGGTCGGGCTGAACTAGTTCGAACGAATCGAACAGCAACGATCTTACACCCGCCATCGGCGAGAAATGCAAGCCTGAGCTGCACTGAACTGCTGTTTTTCGCCGAAAGAGGACGCTTGCCGAAGAGCACACGAACCGCCTGTCGGACTATCCTCAATCCTGTGACCGACAAGCCTGCGAACGGACTGAATACCGGGCGGACAGCCGCTTTCTTCGATTTGGACAAAACGATCATCGCGAAGTCGAGCACCCTGGCGTTCAGCAAGCCATTCTTCGCACAGGGTCTGATCAATCGACGCTCGGTTCTCAAGAGCAGCTATGCGCAATTCCTGTTTCTACTGTCCGGCGCCGATCACGATCAGATGGAGCGCATGCGCGAGCATCTGACGGCGATGTGTGCGGGCTGGGACGTGGAACAGGTGAAGGCCGTCGTCGCGGAGACTCTGCACGACATCGTCGATCCACTCGTCTTCGCCGAGGCGGCCGATCTGATCGCAGATCACAAGCTGCGTGGACACGACGTCATCGTCGTGTCTGCTTCGGGTGAAGAGATCGTCGCACCGATCGCCCGCGCCCTCGGCGCCACCCATTCCGTCGCGACGTCGATGAGGGAGGAAGACGGCCACTACACCGGCGAGGTGGACTTCTACTGCTACGGCCCCGGCAAGGTCGAAGCCATGGAAAAACTCGCCGCGGAGTACGGTTACGACCTCGCCGCCAGTTACGCCTACTCCGACTCGGTGACGGATTTACCCATGCTCGAGGCTGTCGGACATCCGACCGCAGTCAACCCCGATCGAGCGTTGCGCAAGGAAGCGGCCGTAAACGGTTGGCCCATACTGACTTTCTCGAATCCGGTCTCACTTCGTGCCCGATTGTCGGCCCAGTCCACGACCACGGTGGCTACTACCGCTGCGGTGGGAATCGCAGCTCTGGTGGCCGGCGCCATGACCTTCGGGCTACTGCGCCGGAAACGCTGAAATCCAAGGCCCACAAACAAAAATTGGTACTTGCTGTGAGCACGGACACAGGGTACAAAGGAGTTACGGAAGAACGGAAGGCCAGGAACGGCTCGGAAGAGAAGGACCGTTTCCCCAACCGAAATTCCTAGCACGGGCACTAGGGCACCCACGCGGAGCACAAGCCACTATAAGGGCAGAAGCGTTGTGGGCCTGCGAGATTCGTTCAATTTGAGCGAGGACCCCGCACAGGTTGCGGGGACGACCTCAGAAAGTGCGATCCCTCGCCGAGGCCACCCACACAACCCACCGAGCACGCTTGGTAACGAGTAGTCCGTGCTGACGGGCGGCGAAGTCGATTTATCGGCAGCGCCGCCCGTTCGTTATGTTCCGGCAGGGGCAATTTGCCGGACTATCCGGTAGCGGCGTCGGCAATCGAAGTCGCCTCTCGCGCACCGGCTTCGAGAGCACCACAGCACAGAATCACCCAGCTGCCGACGCCCGCCGGATTTCCCGAAGCGAATCCTGCCGCGCCGTCCGTGTACGCCTGTGGCCGCCGAAGCCAACTGACCTCGGGGACCCCGAGATTGTGCGGATCCAGCCCCGACGAGACCGCAACCAGACGCGAGGCCGCGCGGGCGACGATGCCGTCAGCGGTGCCGAACGGGCTCAGCGCCAAGAGTTCTCCGTGTACGACGGCCGCCAGAACAGGTGCCGGTGCACTGGTTCCGCCTGTAACGAGTTGGGCGAGAGCGTCCAACCGCTCCCCCACTCCGCGATCCGACCGTGGCCGCCCCAGTTGATCTGCGTCCTCGACGAGATCCGCCGCGGCCAACAGGTGCAGCCGGGCCAGAGCCTGAAGTGGGGCGCGCTTCCACGTCGACTCCATGAGCGGAAGGCTGTCGCCGTCGAGAGCCTGAGCCACGCGCAGAGCACCCGCGAGAATCGGATCACCGGCCATGCCCTCGGTCGGCAATTCGGTGGTGCCACCGGCGAGCGATGCGGAAGCGCGCGCGGCACGAACCGCGGCTTCGGCGGCAGTGGTGGGCCAACCGCGACGGTTGGTCTTGTGCCGATGAACCTCACCCAGAGCATCGCGCGCATGATCGGCGGCGGCGCGTACGCCTGGAAGATCGACGAGGGGCTGCAAGGGGTCCGTCACGATCAACGACGGTACCCTTGCAGCCCCTCTGCGGACTTGCCTACCTACCTGTTGCGTCAGCTTCCCAGCTTGATGGACCCACCGGGAATCGCGTCGAGCAACTTGCGGGTGTAGTCCTGTTGCGGATTACCGAACACGTCGTCGATCGGTGCCGATTCGACGATCGAGCCACGCGACATCACCAACACGTTGTCCGCGATCTGACGAACCACGGCCAGGTCGTGCGTGATGAAGAGGTACGTCAACCCGAACTCTGCCTGCAGGTCGTTGAGCAGGGTCAAGATCTGATCCTGCACGAGCACGTCGAGAGCGGAGACCGCCTCGTCGCAGATCACGACCTCCGGTTGCAGTGCCAACGCTCGCGCAATTGCGACGCGCTGACGCTGTCCGCCGGAGAGCTCGTTCGGGAACCGACGCATGACCGACTGGGGCAGACCGACCTTGTCGAGAAGTTCGCGGACGCGAGCCTCCCGTTCGGCTTTGGTCCCGACCTTGTGGGTACGCAGCGGCTCTTCGATCGTGCGGTAGATCGAGTACATCGGGTCGAGCGTGCCGTAAGGGTTCTGGAAGATCGGCTGCACTCGACGACGGAACGCAAATGTTTCCTTCGCACCGAGTTTCGACACGTCCTGACCGTCGAAGACCACGTTGCCTGCAGTGGGCTCGAGCAGACCGAGGACCATCTGTGCGACCGTCGACTTACCGGAACCCGATTCGCCGACGATTGCAGTCGTGGTTCCGCGGCGGACCTTGAAGGACACGTCGTTCACGGCTGTGAAGTCGGTGGTCTTGCGGAAACCCTTGCGCAGCTTGAACACCTTGGTCAGATGATCGACGACAAGAACGTCGTCGGTCACCTTGCCGAAGGACTCTGCCGCACTTTCCTCGGCCTTGACCGCTTCGGCGACCTCTTCCGCCTGTTCGCGAATCTCGGCGCGCGCCACCGACGAGCTGAGCCGCTTCGACGCCAACGACGGCGCAGCCGCGACCAGCTTCTGCGTGTACGGATGCTGCGGGCGCTTCAGAATCTCCAGTGCCGGACCGGATTCGACGATACGACCCTTGCTCATCACGATCAGATGCTCGGCGCGCTCGGCGGCCAGGCCAAGATCGTGAGTGATGAGCAGAACGGCGGTGCCGAGTTCCGTAGTCAGACCGTCGAGGTGGTCGAGGATCTGACGCTGGACGGTGACGTCGAGCGCCGACGTCGGCTCGTCCGCGATCAGGAGCTTCGGACGAGCGGACAACCCGATCGCGATGAGTGCGCGCTGACGCATACCGCCCGAGAACTCGTGCGGGTACTGCCCCAACCGGCTCTCGGCTTCGGCGAGTCCTGCCTCCTCGAGCAGTTCGGCGGCCCGAACCTTGGCTGCCTTGCCCTTGGCGATCCCGTTGGCGGCCAGTGCTTCCTCGATCTGGAAGCCCACTTTCCACACGGGATTCAGATTCGACATCGGGTCCTGCGGAACCAAACCGATCTGGCTTCCCCGGATGTGGACGAAGTCCTTCTCCGAGACCTTCGAGATGTCCTTGCCGTCGAAGATGATCTCGCCTGCCGTCACCTTGCCGGTGCCGGGAAGCAGATTGATGATCGAGTGGGCGGTGGTGGACTTACCCGAACCCGATTCGCCGACGATCGCGACCGTCTGACCCGGGTAGACGGTCAGGCTGACGCCTCGAACTGCCGGAACCGGACCGGAATTGGACTGGAAAGACACCTCGAGATCACGAATCTCGAGCAACGGAGTTTCCTCCGAGGTGAGAGTTTCCTTGGTGGTCATCGTGCTCACCGCTTCCGCGACTTGGGATCGAGGGCGTCGCGCAGAGCGTCACCCATCATGATGAATCCGAGAACGGTGATCGCCAAAGCCGTTGCCGGGTAGAACAGAATGGTCGAACCCTGACGCAGCGTCACCTGAGCGTTGCTGATGTCGCCGCCCCACGAAACCTCGGTGGACGGAAGACCGATACCGAGGAAGGACAGCGTCGCCTCGGCAACGATGTACGTACCGAGCGAGATGGTGGCGACCACGATGATGGGCGCCAACGAGTTCGGGATGACGTGGCGGATCAGTGTCTTGAGCTTCGAGACACCCAACGCTTCCGAGGCCATGACGTAATCGTTGTTCTTCGCCGAGATCACCGCGCCTCGAGCGATTCTTGCCATCTGCGGCCAGCCGAAGAGCGCCAGCACGCCGACGACGGTCCAGATGGTGCGATCGGTGAACAGCTGCATCAGGACGATGGCAGCCAGGATCAGCGGGATGCCGAAGAAGATGTCGGCGACACGGGAGAGGATCGAATCGGTCCATCCGCCGTAGAAACCGGACAGCGCACCGAAGATCACGCCGATCACCAGCACCGACGCAGTGACACCGACGCCCACGAGTACGGATGCGCGAGCACCGTAGATGGTGCGCGAGTACACGTCACAGCCCTGGCGGTCGAAACCGAACCAGTGCCCTGAGGTCGGCCCCTGCATGCTGTAGGTCAGGTCGCAGAACCGCGGATCGGTGCTCGTGAACAAGCTCGGAAACGCTGCGATGACGATGACCGCGAGGATGATGATCGTCGAGATGATGAACAGGGGGCGCTTGCGTAGGTCGCGCCACGCATCGGTCCACATGCTGGTCGGCGCCTGATCGAGTTTGACGGCGTCCGTCTCCCCCGGTGCCGCAACTTCGGGCGGTGCCACGAAATGACTTTGCCGGACTGCGCGTCCGGTCTTCACGGTCTCAGACATAGCGGATCCTCGGATCGAGCGCGGCGTACAAGAGGTCGACGAGCAGATTCGCGATCAGGTAGATCACGATCAGGATGGTGACGAACGAAACCACCGTCGGCGCTTCACCTCTGGTCACGGCCTGGTAGATCGTGCCGCCGACGCCGTTGATGTTGAAGATGCCCTCGGTGACGATGGCGCCGCCCATCAACGTTGCGAGGTCGGCACCCAGGAACGTGACCACGGGGATCAGCGAGTTGCGCAACACGTGCACGCGAACCACTCGTCCACGGGAAAGTCCCTTGGCGGTAGCGGTGCGGACGTAATCGGCAGTCAGATTCTCCGCCACGGACGTTCGGGTCAGTCGCAGTACGTACGCAAACGAGACCGAACCCAGAACCAGGGCAGGGAGCAGGAGATTGGTGAAGCTGGTGTTGCCACCGACCGTCGGCGGGACGATGCCCCATTTGACGCCGATGAAGAACTGAGCCAGGAAGCCGATCACGAAGATCGGGATGGCGATGAGAACGAGGCTGAACAGCAGGACGGTGCTGTCGAAGAATCCGCCCTTACGCAGGCCGGCGATGAGGCCGAAGCCGACACCGAAGACGGTCTCGACGATCAGTGCCATGAAGGCAAGTTTCATCGTGATCGGAAATGCCTGTGCCAGAACTTCACTGACAGGTCGTCCGGAGAACGACGTGCCGAAGTCCAGCGTGAAGATGCCCTTCAGGTACAGCAGGTACTGCTGATAGAAGGGCAGATCGAGGTGGTAGCGCTCCCGAAGCTGTGCTGCCACAGCCGGACTGAGCGCCTTGTCGCCCGCCAACGCGGCAATCGGATCACCGGGAAGCAGGAAGACCATGGCGTAGATCAGAAGAGTGGCCCCGAGAAAAACCGGGATCATTTGAAGCACTCGGCGACCGATGTACCAGAGCATCGGATCACCTCCTTGTCGATGATCGTGTACGTCAGCGGACAGTCCGGTGTGAACACGAGTTCGGGACGGCAGGCAGGGCGCCTGCCGCCCCGAACTCACGTTTCAGATGCGGATCGTTCTACGCGTCAGTTCTTTTCGATGTCTTCGTAGACCGGAACACCGTTCCAGCTGATGGTCACGTTGGAAACGTTCTCCGACCATCCACTGGCAGCGTTGCGGTACCACGTCGGAACTGCGGGCAGGTCCTTGAGCAGGACTTCCTGGGCCTGATCGAGCAGTTCCTGAGCCTTCGCCTGATCGGTCTGGCCGGCCGATTCGCGCAGGAGGCGGTCGAACTCGGGGTTGGAGTACTCACCGTCGTTGGAGCTGCCGCCGGTCTGGTAGTTCTGCGCCAGGAAGCCGTACTGCTGCGGGTAGTCGCCCTGCCAACCGGAGCGGAAAGAGCTCTGGATGGTGCGGTCGGTGGCTTCGGTGCGGATCTGAGCGAAGGTGGCGTACTGCTTGCCCTTTGCGTCGATACCGAGGGTGTTCCGGATGCTGTTCGCCGTGGCATCGACCCATTCCTGGTGTCCGCCGTCGGAGTTGTAGGCGATCTCGAAGCTGCCGGACCACGGTGCGATGGCGTCGGCCTTGGCCCAAGCAGCCTTGGCCGCCTCGGGATCGAACTTCACGTTGCTGTTACCGGTCAGCGAGTCGTTCCAGCCCTTGATTGCGGGGCTGGTGAAGTCGAGTGCAGGCGTCCTGGTCTTGTTGAAGATCTGCTGGGTGATCTGATCGCGGTTGATCGCCATCGAGATCGCCTGACGGCGGAGCATGCCCTCTTCGCCGCTGAAGTGCGGCAGGCGACCCGGGATCGTGAACGTCTCGATGGTTGCCGACGGCTGGTTGACGGTGCGTCCGGGTAGGTCCGACTCGAAGGTCGTGACGGCGCTCGGCGGAACCTGGTCGAGAACGTCGACGTTGTTGGCCAGGAGATCGGTGTACGCCGTGTCGAGGCTGTTGTACATGATGAAGTCGACGCCGGCGTTCTTCGGCTTACGGTTGCCGTTGTAGTCCGGGTTCACGACGGTGTCGATGCGGACGTTGTGCTGCCACGCGCCGGTTCCGTCGAGCTTGTACGGGCCGTTGCCGATCGGGTTCTCACCGAAGGCGGTCATGTCCTTGAACGCGACCTCGGGCAGCGGGTAGTACGCCGTGAAGCCGAGGCGATCGGGGAACGCCGACTCGGGCTGCTTGAGTTCGATGGTGAAGGTGGAGTCGTCCACAACCTTCAGACCCGACATGGTCTGTGCCGTCGGAACCTCGGCGGCAACTTCGTCGTAGCCCTTGATCGGATCGAAGAACGATGCCTGAAGCTGAGCGTTGGTGGAGAGGGCGCCGTAGTTCCACGCGTCGACGAACGACTTCGCGGTGACGGGGGTGCCGTCCGTGAAGGTCCAACCGTCCTTGAGCTTGACGGTGAAGTTCTGACCGTCGGTGCTCTCGATGGACTCGGCAACCTCGTTCTCCGTACCGCCGTCTGCGGTGTACGAAACGAGACCGGAGAACAGCGAGTCGAGGACGCGGCCGCCCATGTTCTCACTCGTGTTCGTGGGGATCAACGGGTTCTGAGGCTCGCCCGCCCAGGCGTTGACGACGCCACTGGACGATCCGCCCGACGAATCGCCGGACGAACATGCCGTGATCAGCACTGCCGTCATTCCGAGCGCGACCGCGCCCGTCGCTATGCGTGAGATACGCAAAGGAATTCCTTCCACATCTAAGTGACCCCGAGCATGCTCGCGGCCTGCCGACAGCCGTAACTGCCGGCGTCGTGTCGCCTACAACTGAAAGTGAACGTGACTTCGAGTTGTGGTCGAATAATGGTTTGACAATAGACACATCCGACGCGGGGCGCGCATCGCACCCATTGTCCGCAATTCCGAGGGAAATCTGTCCGCGCCCATTCACTCGTCGGCGGAAGCGACCACCCGTCGCATCAATTCGACCGATCGTCGCAGGACAACGGGTTGCAACGTGATGCAACGGTGCGTTTACGCGAGCTTGTGACTACCCTCACACGGAGTCAGAAAAGTGTCGATCAAAGTGGAAAGAAGGCCGTCAGCCATGACAAGCGCAGCCGAAACAGACGTCCCCCAGGCATATCCGCCGAGCGCAGAGTTCGCTGCGGCCGCCAACGCGGGACCGGAGTTGCAGGCTGCCGCAGATACCGACCGCCTCGCT